>JAQSXC010000352.1 GCA_029266335.1 Eubacterium sp.
GTTTTACTGGCTTCTATCTCAAGTCTTTTATTTTGTTTGGTATCATATGTTTTTTTCTGCTCGCTGAGTTCTTCCAGTTCGGCTTTTGTCTCAATTTCAATATCAACGGACAATTTTCCTTTGGAATATACGGGTTTTACTTTTGTTTTATTATTCATAATTTCCAGTGTTGCGATTGTTTGTCCCTGTTTGATGCCCTCTCCTAAATTGAGAGTTCCCCCTTTTATTTTATCAATTACATAGAGAAAAAATTTTGTCTCTTCCTCATCG
Organism: Eubacterium sp.; assembly: GCA_029266335.1. GTDB lineage: Bacteria > Bacillota > Clostridia > Acetivibrionales > DSM-1351 > Ruminiclostridium. The sequence continues at coordinate 271 of JAQSXC010000352.1, forward strand.
AACATGTATTCGAGCTTATCCTTCCTGAATACTGCCGTACCGGTCAGCTCCGAAGTTTTTTTTCCATCATTTTCTATCAGGCTGACCGTGGGTAACACTGGTGATAAACCTTCCGCTGATAGGGCATTTATAAATTCGTATATTTGAACTTTTGGAGTTTTAGACAGGAATTTTTCTGTATCCAGCATATTATTTATTTCGAAGGAACGTATTTCAGTTGTTATACTTTGACAATCCAGGATTTCTTCAGCCGTCTTTTCTTTTGATACAAGCAGATCTACACTTAACCTGGGTTCTGCATCTCTTTCCAAAAAATCCAGAATTGTTACAATACCTTCCTTTGCAACCTCCTGACTTAATATAACAATCTCCATATGCCCCCAATAGAGCTTATTTGAAGTTATTTTCAGTGTATTTCTGATTGCCTCAAACATAGAATAACCATAGCTCTCAAGTTTTCTTGAGTTTATCTTTGCTTCTCTGCCGCCTTCATGCAAATCAATAATTTCTGCTGTTATTTTATATTTTCCCTCCGGAGTTTTATCGATTGCAACACCTGCTACAATCGACATTTTATCAATTTCTCTGTAGTTCCAGCACCCTGTACAGGTTATAATATTTATCAGGCATACTAGTAAAAGGAGAAGCACTCTTTTTTTCATGTTTTTTTGTCTCCTCCCCCCTGCCGAAGCTTGTTATTATTAACAGCTATTAATTTTGGCCGGTTATTCATATACCATAAGGGTGCTCTGACAATGGTATCCTTTAAATCCCCGGGATCAAGGGAAGTAAGATATAACATATATGGTACTCCGAAGGAACGTATCTGACATAGATGGAGTAGAAATCCGGTAATTCCAAATATAAGACCGTAAAAACCCAAGAGTGAAGTCAAAAGTAAAAATATTACCCGCAGAATCAAAGCTGTACCCTGTATTCTTGGAATAATAAGGCTTGTTATTCCGGAAATAGCAACAACGATAACAATAGGAGCACTGACAATCTTTGCTTCCACCGATGCCTGGCCCAATACCAACGCGCCAACAATACTTAAGGCCTGTCCTATGTTTGTAGGCATTCTTGTTCCTGTTTCCCTTAATATCTCAAATACAATTAACAACAGCAAGGTTTCTACAATGGTAGGAAAGGGTACTCCCTGTCTTGCAGCCGATATGCTTATGAGCAGCGGCGTAGGTATCATTTCCTGGTGAAAGGTCATCAATGCGACGTAGATAGCAGGAACGGATACTGTAAGCATAAATCCTATTATTCTAAGTAATCTGCTGATAGTTGAGAAGTAAAAATTAATATAATAATCCTCATTGGCCTGAAAGTATTCAACAAAGATATGCGGCACCGTCAAGGCTACAGGAGTACCGTCCATCAAAATTGCAATGCGTCCTTCCAGGAGCTTTCCTGCAACTACATCAGGTCTTTCGGTGCTCCCCACTGTCTTCAGCGGTGAAAATGCAGCATCCTTAATTAATTCCGCTATGGACCCGGAACCCATGACACCGTCAATTTCAATGCTATCCAACCGTTTATATAATTCGTTCAGTATTTTGTGGTTTGCGATGCTCTTAAGATAACATATACAAATTTTTGTCCCGGATTTACTTCCCACAGTTAAAAATTTAAATTTCAGATCAGGAGTTACCAATTTGTTTCTTATTAAAGATAAATTGGTCATTAAGGGTTCAGTAAATCCTTCTCTGGGGCCTCGAACAACTTTTTCAGCTTCAGGCTCCTCAATCGCTCTGGACTGCACTCCTTTTGTGCTTATTGTCAACGCTTCTGCCGAGCCCTCTGCAAAAAGGACTGTATCCCCGCTTAAAATGGCCTTGACCAGACTTTGCACCTCAGAAGTTTTTTGCAAACTATTGGTTACCAGTACCTGATTCTGTATATGAGCCAGGACATCGCCATGACTCTTTAACATTGAGTTCTGTACAACGGGCTGTATTATATTGTCATTAACAACGGCAACATCAATCATTCCGTCAATAAAAAGAATGCAGCATTTTACTGCTGTATTCTGCTGGTTTTCCATATGTCTTATAGTAAGGGTATCATCATCACTGAAAATATCCTTGAATAATTCCACATTTTCATTCAAGGATTTGGTCAGTTTCCCTTTATCAACATACTCTTCAACATTAATTTGCTTGTTTTTATTTTTACAAGCAGAGCTTAAACAGGCTCTAAGAAATTTTAGATATAGTGTATGTAACTTATGTAATATTATTCTTGTGCATGTTTTGCACAAAGCCTATATACAAGCTGTTTCTTTGAACTCCATCATGTATTCGGTTAACTTTATAAATAAAAAAAGACTGCTCTGACAGGATCATTTCAATCCTGTTCAAGAGCAGTCCATAAATGCAAATAAGAATTATTTAAATTTACTCACCGAGATAAATATTCATTTTGTTTTGTATCAATTGTGCTGTTTCTTCAGCAGTTTTCTTTCCTGAGAAGAATTCTTTGACACCATCTGATACAATCTTTTGAGCCTGGGGTTCTGAATATGAAATCAATTGCAGTTGATCAATCATTTTGTTCATCATATCTACATCAGCCTGGGTCAATTGCTTTACATTCCTTCCCTGATCTTTGTACGCTTGATACATATAGTTTTGAGCAAGCTCATTCTTGGCTTTTTTGTTAAGGGAATCAGCATTTACCGGGAACTGATACATCTGATCGTTGCTCTGAACCTCTTCTGAAATCAGTAATTTTATGAAATCCCAGGCTTCTGCCTTTAACTTAGAGTTATCATTAATAGCAAATACCCGTCCCGGTAACAGACCCATTTGTGACCCGGCCCCTCCGAAGGTTGGCGTGTCAAGAAGCTCTACGTCACTATTTAACAATGCTTGTGACATTGTAAGGCTCTGATAGGTGCTTATATAACATTTGATAAAAGCTATTGTTCCCGGATCCAGCATTTTATACATTTCAGAATTATCCAGTTTGGGATTGCAGACTCCTTTATCGGCAAACTCTTTAGAAAAATTCAGAATATCTATAAATTCCTTTGAATTAAAGTTGGAGGTCTTTTTATCGTAATCAATAAACTTACCGTAATCATCTTCAAAAAGGAAACTGAAAAT
>JAQSXC010000142.1 GCA_029266335.1 Eubacterium sp.
CTTGCACCTGTGATGGGGGCTTCGGTAATTGTTCTGGAAAAGCTGTTTAAAGGCAAGCTGGAAGTGGTGTAGTTCAATTAAACATGCAATATATTAAACGTGCAATATATTATGAATATAGAAATTCAGTTATGATTTTAGCAGGAACCCTGGATTAGAAAACTCAAGTGTTAGATTTTGATAACATTGAGTAAGATAAGCCAGGTTCTTTTTTATTGTTTTGAAAAAGACACCGAATAAAGTCGTGTGAATATAATTTTTGATAGGACTTTCTGGCATGTATGTAAGAGTACAAGCATAAAATATACTAATATTTATCATATTTTGTGAGGCTTGGAATGGTTAATATTTTTTTATCATGCAGCAGTAAAGATCATGATTTTATAAAAATCATCATAGATGGTTTGACAGCTCTGCCGGATAAATATAAACTAATCTATTTTTTGCGTCCATATAATCAGGACACTCCCATGGAGTATATTTTAAATAAAATAGGTGAAGCTGATTTGTTTATTATTTTTATTTCAAATAACTCACTTGAAAGTGAATTTGTACAATCCGAACTGGAAGAAGCTATCAAATTATTTAAGCTTAATGAAATAAAAGAAATTTGTTCAATAATATTGGATAACAGTATAAATGTTTTTGAAGATTATAGAATTCCGGAATTTATTATTAAAGGAAATATATTTTACTCTGATTCTCCGGAAAATGCAGTCAGGATTGCAGAGAAGTTTATTTTTAGATATTAGGAGGCATGTATGGATACTATTAATAATTCTAATGCTGAGAACTATTTAAATGGATATCTTGATTATTATGACGGCAAATCAATTTTAAACAAAAAGCGGTATTCGGCTCTTGTTGTACTTAATATAGTAATTTCTGCATTAATACCCTTTGCCACATTATTTATTGATATTTACATTCCTGTAAAATACATTGTAGCCCTTATGGGTTCATCCATAACTATAATTTCAGCATTAAATACCACATTTGGTTATCATAAACACTGGATTGAATATCGTACGGTGGCAGAATCCTTAAAACATCAGAAAGTTCTTTATATGAATAACTGTTATCCCTATGATGTTGACAATAAGGGAGAGCTGCTTATATTTGCCATTAATTCAATTTTGGAAATAGAGAATAAAAACTGGAAGTCAATTGAATTAAACTTGATAAAACCTGCAAAAACATAAACAATCTAGATGTTTTGTAATGTATAAGTCCTTAAAAAGATATCTTTTTTACAAGGATATCTTTCTCCATCCACACCTGTAATTATATAATCACCCTTATTAATATAGTGCTTGCCTTCCAAAGTGCTTATAAATGGAACCTTACATGAATTTACCGGATTTTCATACTGATCCATATCCAGCCCGGCATTTGTTGCAGTCTGCATGTCATCGAAGCCGTCTTCCAAACCATATTCATATTCAACAGCATTAACCGGTATGGGATTCTTAATATATTTAGCCAAAATAGAGTCACCTCACGTATATTATTGAACATAGCCAGTTATTTTATACAAATGGATATTATTCTTCTATACATAATATGTATCCGTATTGAATATTGTTATCTATTGACAGTCTATGGAAGTGTATTTTATAATCAATATAGTTGTTATTAAATTTTGAGAAAGGAGTTGTTGTAATATGTCTTTTAAATTAATTGTAGAGGTGGCTCTTTGGTAATTTAATATGGGCACAGGTACAAAGAAGAGTTTATTTTGATTTGCTGCCGGTGCAACTTCTTTCGAGCAACTGAATGGTGAAATGCAATTAAGTACATCAGTAATATAAGCTTTTTGTGGGCTATATTGTATTATTGAGGTAGAATGATGGCACGCATAAGTAGCGTGTTTTTTTATTGTCTATGAAAATATTTTTTTAATAAATTTAAACTACCAGAAGTATTTAAATTACACAAACATTCCGCAGATGGTCGTAATCTGCGGATTTTTATTGCCCGGAAAAGTATAATTTCTAGCTATGTCCTTTTTCGGCTTTTCACTGGTCATAAAAAACAGTAAGCATTTTTGAAGGTTGTGGAATGATAACAGTATGAAAGAGCGATATTAAAGCCGCATTAGTAATTTAAGGTGTAAAAATTCAAGAAAATATTTGCTGGCGGGCATGTCAAAGTATTTTAAGCCCGCAGATAGGAGGATATATGGTAAAAAAGAAAACTACTGCTGATTATATGAGGGAAGTTCGTGGAAGCTGGGTTATTAATCCCAGGACAAGAGTCCAGGAAAACAGTTTGAAAAATAAGAAGAAGCGAAGACAGGACGAAAAGAAATTTATAAAGGATGATTATTGATGAATATTAATGAATATGGTTGGAATGAATTTTTCCTAAATGAGTGGAATAAAAAAAATGCGGTTGGAATGCTGCCCGGGCGTATTGTTGCAGATTTTGGGCAGCAGCTCAGGGTTGTGACAGAGGCTGGAGAGCTCCTTGTAAACAGGCCTGTACAGAAGGGTGACAGCCTTATGCAGCTGGCTGTGGGCGATTGGGCAGGAGTTGAAGTCATACCCGGAGCAGACATATTTATACGTTTTGTGCTGCCAAGAAAAACGAAATTTTCCCGGGCAGCAGCAGGTATTGAAGTAAAGGAGCAGGTGGTTGCTGCAAATGCAGATACAGTTTTCCTTATTCAGTCCCTTAATAAGGACTTCAACATGAAGCGGCTGGAAAGATACATGATTGCTGCCTGGGACAGCGGGGCTGTGCCGGTGATTGTGCTTACAAAAGCAGACTGCTGTGAAGACGTAGCTGATAAGCTGAGTATGGTGTATGGCACAGCACCAGGTGTCGAAGTTTACGCAATAAGCTCTGTTACTCGTCAGGGAATAGATGAAATAAGGAAGTATCTCCAGCCCGGCAGGACCGTTGCATTGCTGGGGTCTTCAGGTGTAGGCAAGTCAACACTGGTAAACACACTGGCAGGAGAAGAGCTGTTAAAAACACAGTCAATACGTGAGGACGACAGCAGGGGTAGACATACGACTACTCACAGAGAGCTTGTACTTATGCCGGGGGGCGGAATGATTCTGGACACGCCGGGAATGCGGACACTCTCCATTTGGGAATCTGAAACCGGTATGGATATTATGTTTGGTGATGTTGAAGAATTGGTAAAGCATTGCCGTTTTCATGACTGCAAACATCAGAATGAACCGGGCTGTGCAGTCAGAGCTGCTCTTGAATCGGGTAAACTGGAACAGAAAAGATGGGACAGCTGGCTCAAACTCCAGAAGGAGATTGCACATCTGGAAGCAAAAAAAGAAGGAAAGCTGAGACAACAGGAAAAACAGTGGGGACGTCAGATTTCCAAGTTTCAGAAAGAAATTTATAAAGGGCGGGTTTAAGAGTATCAACCCGGGAATCATTGTATTTCCGTCAATGTTTGATATAGATGATGGGAGAGTAGATTAAATGAATATTAATAAAGAATTGCTGGATAAACTACTTAGTTATTCTCAAAAACCCGGGGTTTTTGAGCCGGGGGAGAGAAAATTCTGGGATGATCCGTATATTTCCAAAAGTATGCTTGAGGCACATCTGAATCAATACCATGATGCTGCAAGCAGAAAATTTGAAACAATTGATAAAACAATAGAGAATCTCATAAATTCCCGGGTGCTGAAACCTGGTATGAAGCTTTTGGACCTTGGCTGTGGACCGGGGCTTTATGCTGAAAGGCTGGCAAAGGCCGGAATAAATGTGGTGGGAATTGATATTTCACTAAGATCAATTGGTTATGCCAAGTCAGAAGCTGAAAAAAACGGGCTTCCTGTTGAGTACTTCTGTATGAATTTTTTTGATATGGATTTCAATAATGAATTTGATGCAGTTATACAGGTATATGGAGAACTTAGTACTTTCCCGGATGAAATGTTGAACAGGCTGCTTTGTTTGGTCAGAAAAGCACTAAAAACAGATGGTGTTTTCATATTTGATGTATCTACAAGAACTCTCAGATTAAAAAATAAAAGGGTGAATAACTGGTATGCAAGCGAGGGCGGCTTCTGGAGACCCGGAAAGCATCTGGTTTTAGAAATGGGTTTTGATTATCCCGAATCGGACCTATGGCTGGACCAGTATATTGTAATTGACGAGGAGAACTATAAAGTGTATCGGAACTGGTTCCATGACTATTCACTGGAGTCGGTCAAAAAGGTATTGGATAGGGCAGGCTTGGCTCCCGTTAAGGTATGGAATGACCTTACAGGCAGTGAATACTCAAGCGAGGGGGATTGGATAGCAATAGCTGCAAAAAGAAGTCCGGTACAAGAAACCTGATGATATTGGGAATATAAGGGGGAGTGTAAATGGTCAAATATATAAAATCTTCTTTAAAAGAAAACAGCAAGTTTTTTGAAATGTATGTAGATTCATTGTCATCAAGATATGATGACTTTCTGGAGGAACATATACTTGCTTCAGATATATTCGCAATATACGTAAATGATGTTCATACTGGGTATTTCGGAGTATATAATAACGAAATGTTAACACAATTCGTTATGCCGGCAACTGAAGTAATACATGCACAGCCTGTATTTTCAGATATTCTGAAGGTTCACGAAGTGAAAAATGCCTTTGTGCCTACCTGTGATGAGTTGTTCTTATCACTCTGCCTGGACAAAAATAGAAAAATCAATATGCAGGCCTACTTTTTTGAAGAAAGCGGCAAGCCTGTCAGGCAAGCGGAATTTGGCAGGGAACTGCTTTCTCAGGCAACACTTGCTGACTTGCCTGAAATAACTTCAATTACAGGTGATTTTGTTGACCGCCACGAAGAAAGAATACAAAAAGGTCAGCTTTATGTATTGAGAGACAATGGAGAATTCCTGGGAATGGGAATAATAGTTGACAATGTAATAATGAGGAATTGTAAAGGCACCGGTATGTTTACCAATGAAAAATATAGACAAAAAGGGGTGGGTAGAAGCATTATACTTCATCTCAGGGATATTTGCCATACAGCAGGTGTAACTCCCATTCCCGGTTGCTGGTACTATAATCACAACAGTAAAAGAACATTGGAGAGTGCCGGGTATATTACCAGGACAAGACTTTTAAATATTGAATTTTAAACTTGAAACTTGATTTTTAGCTTTGATTTTTAGCCTATAGCTTTTAAAAGTTTATTTTAAAAAATTTTATTCTTATGGTTTTTTTAAATTGTTCTTTACATCACTTTTATCTATATGCTATAATATCATGCGTGTGTAATACGGATGGTCCTCTGCACAATGAATAAAATTCCTTTAGAGTAAATTCTTACGGGAAACTTATTCCGGGGAGCAAAATTCCCTTGGATGCACGAACGTCTAGGAGAGGGAGGAGGAAACAAATAATGGATATATTAAAGTCAATTGAAAATGAACAGATAAGAACCGACCTTCCTAAATTGGAAATTGGTGATTTTATTAAGGTTCATGCTAAGATCAAAGAAGGAACTAGGGAAAGAATCCAGGTATTCGAAGGTACTGTTATAGCACTTAAGGGTTCAGGATTAAAGGAAACTTTCACAGTAAGAAGAGTATCTTATGGTGTTGGTGTTGAGAGAATATTCCCGGTTAACTCACCAAGAATCGATCATATCGATGTAGTTAGAAAAGGTGTTGTTAGAAGAGCTAAGCTATACTATCTGCGTGATAGAGTTGGTAAGGCTGCAAAAGTTAAGGAAAGACTTGACTCTAAATAACCAATATGTGTCCAAACAGGGCGCACAACAGAAAAACCTAGGGGCAGAGATGTCTCTAGGTTTTTAGTTTGTCATCACATTAAAAAAATAGTATGAACAAATTTTTGTTCAAAAAAGTCAAATAAATGTAATTTGTATATTTTTATGATATTAGATATAATAGTAACGATTTATTGTTTTATAAAAGCTGCTTTTTTTAAATAAATGTCAATGAGGTGACGCCGCTATGGAAAATCAAAATTTTGAAACCAGCGAGGAAAAATTAAATATTGAAGATAAGGGCAAACAGCCTTCTGATAATAAAACTAAAAAGAAAAACTCTCTTGGCAGAGAAATATTTGAGTGGTGTCTTGTAATTGTTGCTGCTCTTCTGATTTCAATGATTATCAAGGCATTTATTTTTTCTACTTACAAGGTAAACATGGTTTCAATGGAAAATACCCTGTTTGAAGGTCATAATGTTATTGTTTATAAGACGGGTTACTTTTTCAGTGAGCCCAAACATGGCGATATTATAGTATTTATGCATGAGGAAGGCCAATTCAAGAGTATATTTAAATATTTACCTATCAGAAATCCGGGTGAAGTTGATTATATTAAAAGAGTTATCGGTTTGCCAGGTGACCAGATCGATATCAGAGAGGGTTATGTATATAGAAAGGCAGTGGGTGAAACGGAATTTAAAAAACTTGAAGAGCCATATGCTAAGGGGCTTACAGACTCCCACGGAATGGAACTTCCATATACAGTACCTGAGGATAAGATATTTGTAATGGGTGATAATAGAGAACAAAGTCTTGATTCAAGACAAATCGGGCCAATAGATATGGATGCCGTTATAGGAAAGGCTGTTATGAGAATTTGGCCGTTTTCCAAGTTTGGCGGTTTGAAATAAACAAAACGAAGGAGAAATAAATGAATATTCAATGGTTTCCGGGTCACATGGCTAAAACCAGAAGACTTATAGCGGAAAATCTCAAGCTGGTTGATGTTATTATTGAGCTGCTGGATGCAAGAATACCTTTTAGCAGCCGAAATCCTGAAATTAATACGTTAATAAATAATAAACCCAGGCTCATAGCCTTTAATAAATCGGACCTTGCAGATGAACAAATTTCAAAGCAGTGGGTTCAATGGTACGCTGAACAAGGTATCAGGTGTATTTTAATAAATTCAATAAACGGTAAGGGTCTCAATGAGGTAAAGTCAAGAGCACGTGACCTTATGTCAGAAAAAATAGAAAGAGATAAAGCCAAAGGCAAGCTTTTTACCCCTGTCAGAACAATGGTGGTAGGTATTCCAAACGTAGGAAAATCCTCTTTTATTAATAAAATTGTCGGTAAGGCTTCCGCTGTTACAGGTGACAGACCAGGTGTCACAAGAGGGAAGCAGTGGATAAGAATAAACTCTGAGATAGAATTGCTGGATACTCCAGGTATACTATGGCCGAAGTTTGAGGATCAGGAAGTGGGAATGAATCTGGCCTTTACAGGTGCAATAAAGGACGATATCATGGACATCAGCGAGGTTGCAATGGAGCTACTTGTCAGACTTTCGAGGACTTATCCCTCTGAATTGTGTTCCAGATTCAAGCTGGACCCGGAAATACTTAAAAATACAGAGCCTCTGGAGTTGTTGGAAACTGTGGCAAGAAAAAGGGGTTGTATCATATCAAAGGGACAAATAGACTATTCAAGAATTTCAGCAATTGTGCTGGATGAGTTCAGGGGTGGGAAAATCGGCAGAATAACCCTTGAAAAGCCGGGAGACAGGGAAGAAACCAGGACACATAAGCAAAATTCCGGTGCTGAAGCCCAGGAACCCGGTAAAGATTTAACACAAATAATAGAATATAATATAAATTAAATTATCTGAAAAAAACAGGAGCCGACTTTAATTAGAGCCAGCTCCTGTTTTATATTATTTTTGTGATTTTACAAAATCTTCTGCAAACTGTGTCTTATTCCACTGTTAATTGGATTTTTTGAACTTATCAACCTGCTGCTGCATTTCGGTCAGGACCTTTTGCAATCCGGCATTTTTCAGCTCATTGTTCATTTTGGTCAAAGTTGAAGTTGGGTTGACTTTGCCGATACTTAAGTCGTTAACATATTTATTTGTAATATCATTTAGGTTGTGTATCTCTACAGCTACAGGTTCTGGATCGAAAGAAAAGCCTAAAAGAGGAGATGCAATTGCTTTTTTTACACTTTCATCGAGTGTTGTCCATGCTTTGGAGGTTCTTTCAGGGAGAGAATAGGTAATGGTTTCATTACCGAACATCCATTGTGAATCAGGATTATACTTTTCAACACCTCGAGGAAGCTGTGTTATGGTAGCTTTGCCGGCCTTTTTGTAATGGACACCTTCTACTCCATAGTTAATCAGGTTTGACAGTGTTTCATCAGTATTAACCAGCTCTAAAAACATTAATGCACGTTCGGGATTTTTACACATAGCTGAAATTGCATGCATTGCTGCTGTAACCCTTTCTGATGTAATGGAAGACCGGCTCAACGGGACAGCTATCATGTCCAGCTTTTCATCAGCCAGAAGATCTTCACATTTCGTTGCTGTAATATTTGAATACATGGCGAAGATTTTGGATTTATTATTATTGAAATAGTAGTTGCTGGCATCTGCTGATTTCGGAATATAACCGGCTTTATACCATTTATTCATTAAGAAAAACAGGGTTTTTGCATCATTAGTTTCAAATTCATTAACAACTTTCGTGCTATTTCCATCTCTTAATACTGCTCCCGGAGAATTGTATACAAACTTGTCAAAGTTAATGGTATTAATTACAGTGCCGGAATAGGAATCAAATGGATAAAAACCAATTACCTTTGATTCTTTTGCTTTAATTGTTTTGAGAGTAGACTCCAAATCCTGAAGTTTTTTTATTTTTGAAGTATCTATCTTATATTTTTGTACCAGCTTTTTGTTTAAAAGTATACCACTGCTATGAACAATATTAGTATTGTATACCGGGAGTGCATATATTCTGCCATTAATATCCGCACCCTTAAGTATCTTGTCACCAAGAAGCACTTTTGTCTTTGGTGCATATTCATCAAGCATATCGGTCAAATCCTTATATACATCTACTGAAGCCAAATGCCAGTAATCAGCGGTCCAGCTTGAAGTAAAATTTATATCATATTGCTCACCTGCTGCTATATAGATTTTAATTTTCTCATTATACTCTGCCCAGTTAAAAGTAGTCAGATCAAGTGCTGCATTCAGTTTATCCTTCAAATATTTATTTATATGACCTTCCACCAGTTGCTTATCTGCCTGATCTCCTGATCCCGGTACAATCCACTTTAAACGAACCTGCTTTGAATCAAAGTCCGGAGCTGCATTAACCGGGTGATAGCCTGTAAAAATGAATGAAAATGCCAATATAATACTAAGAAGAACAAAGCTATAACTGTTCATTTTTATTTTAGAAATTTTAGTAATCATCCCAACCTCCAAAAAATTTATTTTCCATATAACAAATAATAATAATTGTAACATAATTACATATTGATACCAATATTGAATAAATGAATTCAGACACTAGCCAACCCCACAATAATGTAGTAAAGTATACATATCAATTTTTGTAGCTGCTATGCGGCTCATGAGGGGTAGCTTGTAAGACTTCACTTATACTTCGTCTTCCAAGCCAACCTGTGAGTTTATGGCCGCGTGATATATTCAAAGTATTAATACCCTCTATTAACAATGTACAATATCAATAGAGGGTAGTATGTTATTGAAACAAAAAAATGACTTTATATTTTGAAAACGCGCAAGACTAATGAACCTTCTTTATTCGCCTTATAGCGAATTGGGAGTGAATAATTTCATCAATTTTTATGGTGCTAAGCGGCTCAAAGCCATAACATGGCTTAGGAGGTAAAATGGTAAAATTATCTTTAAAACAAATTCAGGAGCAGATTCAGGAGAAATCCATAGAGGAAGCGATAGACTACCTCTTATCCCTTCAGAATCAGAATACCGGGATTGCAAAGCTGCTGGAGAAATATTACAGACTTCAGGAAAAACGAAAAGCTGAATTGGAGCGTTTGGAAAATATGCTGGCCTTCGAAAAAAGGGCTCGCCTGGAGGGCTGCAAATACATAGCAGGAGTTGACGAAGCAGGAAGGGGTCCCCTGGCAGGTCCGGTTGTGGCTGCTGCTGTAATGTTCCCTGAAGGAGTAGTAATTGAGGGTGTAAATGATTCGAAAAAATTGACTGAAGCTCAGCGGGAAGCGCTGTTTGAAACCATAAAAGAAAAGGCACTGGCATATGGTATCCAGGCAACTGACGAGAAATGCATAGATGAGATAAATATTCTGAATGCAACCAAAAAGGCAATGACTGAAGCAATAGGACAGCTGAAGCCTGTCTCGGACTGTCTTCTTCTTGATGCTGTAAAGCTTGAAAAACTTAATATCAGACAGGTACCGATTATTAAGGGGGATAGTCTGAGTTTTTCCATTGCAGCTGCATCAATACTTGCAAAAGTCACAAGAGACAGGCTTTTGAAGGAATACGATGCTTTGTATCCCGAATACGGTTTTGCCATACATAAGGGTTATGCTACACCTCAACATATTTCCGCTATTAAAAAATTCGGCCTTTGTCCGATACATAGATTAAGCTTTGTAAAAAACTTTGTTGATTGAACCGGTCATATGACAGTAAAGAATTTTACAAGGAAATATTTAGATTGGAAATAAACAATCAGTATTTGTGAGGTGAAAGCTTTGAGAATTGACGGACTTGTTACTACTGCAGTAAATACATATAATAATGGGTCAGATATAATGAGCAAGTTGAAGCCGGGTGATAATATAAGAGCTCAGATTCTTGATAACTCTGGAAGTGAGCTCACTTTAAAGTTTTCTGACGGATCAATAGTTACAGCTGCTGCCGCATCAACAGTTGAAGCGGCGGAAGGTGAATTTGTCAATTTGACATACAGGGGTACCGTGGATGAAAGACCCGCTTTTGAAGCTGCCGAAAAGGCTGTGCAGCCGCAGTCAGATAAAAACCTTGAAAATATCAGGAATACTCTGGCATCACTGAAGCTCCCGGTCACCGAACATAATATGCAGCTGGCAACTGCTTTAACGGAACAAAATGTGCCTGTTACGGCGGAATCAATGGCAAAAATGTCTGAGCTTCTGAGCAAAAACCCTGAATTGAAACCTAACGCTGCAGCCTTCCTTACTGCTGCAAACCTTCCGGCCGATCAAAACAATATAGACAAGCTTCAAAGTCTTCTTGCCGGAAGATTAAAGCTTGGAAACGATATTGCTGAACTGGTAAAGCTGATCAACGCCCAGGGTAGTGGTAAGGAGTCAGCAGTAAACCCGGCTGAAATAAACAAGTTGGTTGAAAAGCTGGTTACACAGCTTGCAGCTAAAGGAACGATCAGTTATGAGGCTGATGCAGATGGTATAAATACAACTGCCGGAAGATTGAATATTGACACAGGTGCCGTTATTAAGGGTGGAAATCCTTCTGTACCGGTAAGCAATGGTACTTCGGTTGAGGCATCTGATCCGGCTGACATTACGGCAGCTTCGGCAGGAAAAACTTCTAATAATGGGGTTTCGGCAGAAACCAGGAATATTGCCAATACGGCAAATGCTTCAACCAAT
>JAQSXC010000143.1 GCA_029266335.1 Eubacterium sp.
GCGGCATACGCTGAGATCCTGGCGTCATGGAGCAAAAATCCAAGATTTACGCTTAATCTGACCCTATTCAACAGGCTGCCGTTTGCTCCACAGGTTAATGAGATTGTGGGTGACTTTACTTCGCTGATTCTGCTTGAAATAGATAACAGCACTAACGATAGCTTTGCAGTAAGGGCAAAAAGAATACAGGATCAGATATGGGAAGATCTGGATCACAGGTATGTCAGTGGTGTTACCGTTATAAGGGAGCTTGCAAAAATAAACGGAGGTGCATTTAATGCAGTCATGCCGGTTGTCTTCACAAGTACCTTGAATTTAGGCCCGTCAGAGTATCCGTCCGGCTCCCTTGACTCGGATGACATATACGGAATTTCGCAGACACCACAGGTATGGCTTGACCAGGTTGTCAGCGAAAAGGACGGCGCGTTGGTATTTAACTGGGATGCTGTAGAGGAGCTTTTCCCGAAGAATATGCTGGATGACATGTTCCAGGCTTATATAAATCTGTTAGTGGAGCTTGCAGACAGTACCGAGGCGTGGGAAAAGACCAGATCCGAGCTGGTTCCGCTGCTGGAAAAAGACGTGGCTATAAGGAAAGCTGCCAACTCAACTCAAGCAGAGCAACCGGAAGAACTGCTGCAAATGCTTTTTGACAGAGCAGCTGCGTTAAACCCTGAAAAAGCTGCTGTGCGTTCTAATGGAAAGACAGTGTCATATAGAGAACTTTATGAAAATTCCAATAGACTTGCCCGGCTACTGAGAGATAAGGGAGCAAAACCCAATACACTGGTAGCGGTTGTTATGGAAAAAGGCTGGGAGCAGATTCTTGCAGTTATGGGTATCCTGAAATCCGGAGCCGCCTATATGCCGGTTTCATCAGATTTTCCATCCGACAGAATAAGCTACCTGCTCCATGACGGGGGGATAAATATTGTTTTGACACAATCACAGGTTGAAACAAAAATCAGCTGGCCTGATAACGTACTGAGAATATGTGTAGACCGGGTTGAAGAATACGAAGCTGTTAATCCAGACGCCGTTGAGCCTGTTCAGAATACGGATGACCTGGCATATGTAATATATACGTCAGGGTCTACAGGACAACCCAAAGGTGTCATGATAGACCACCGCGGAGCGGTAAATACAATCCTGGATATAAACTCCAGGTTTAAAGTTGGGCCGGAAGACAGCATTCTCGCTATTTCTGCGCTTACCTTTGATCTTTCGGTATATGACATCTTCGGTATGCTCTCGGCCGGAGGTACAATCATAATGCCGGAGCACGATGCAAATCGAAATCCAGAAAGGTGGATAAGCCTTATCCGCTCAGAAGGGATTACTATATGGAATTCTGTACCTGCACTTGTTGAAATGCTTACTGAGTATATAGATGGATGCAATGAAAAAATCTGCGACAGTTTAAGGCTTGTATTGATGAGCGGTGACTGGATACCTGTAACTTTACCGGGACAGATAATGAAAATTGCAAGAAATGATATTGAATTAATAAGCCTTGGAGGAGCAACCGAAGCTTCAATCTGGTCAATTTTCCACAGAATAAGCGAAGAGGATGGCACAAGAAAGAGCATACCATACGGAAAACCACTGAAAAATCAACAGTTTCATGTATTGGATCAAAATCTTGATCCAAGGCAGGTTTGGGTGCCCGGACAGTTGTACATTGGCGGAATTGGCCTTGCAAAGGGTTACTGGAAGGATGCTTCCAAAACAGATAAGAGCTTTATAAAGCACCCGAAAACTGGAGAAATGTTGTATAAAACAGGTGATAATGGAAGGTATTTGCCTGACGGAAGTATAGAATTCCTTGGAAGAGAAGATATGCAGGTTAAAATACAGGGCTACAGAATTGAGCTGGGCGAAATCGAGGCGGCACTGAACCAACATCCTCAAGTTCAAAACGGAGTTGTGGCCGTCGCACCGGGAGCGGGTAAAAAGCAAAAGCTTGTGGCATATTATGTACCTTCTTCAAATGGAAATACCGCCGAAGAATCCGGCAGGGTTGTTAAAAAGAGGCAGAGCAGCATGGAAGAAATTATGCTTGACCCCATTAAGAGGCTTCAATTCAAATTAAAACATTATGGAATAAGGAATGATATTGACAGCAGCTTTATGGTTGAGCTATCTAAACGTGAAAAGGTGAACTCAAAAGACAGCTTGAATGTGATTAGAAGAAGTTACAGGAAATATAACTGTGAGACAATATCTATGAGCAATTTCAACAGTTTGCTCAATTACCTGGCTGCATATGAAATTGATGGAGTTCCGTTAAAAAAGTTCTATTATGGATCTGCAGGAAACCTTTATCCCGTACAGGTTTATATATATATAAAACCTGGCAAAATCGACGGAGCTGAAGGGGGAATCTACTACTATGATCCTTATGATCATGCACTGTTTATGGTCTCACCGGATGAGGTAATAGATGCTTCGATGTATCCTCCGGGAGGAAACAGTGAGGTATTCAACAGTGCGTCGTTCTCAATATTCTTTGTAGGAAAGAGTAAAGCAATTACACCATTATATTCCGATTGGTCCTATGACTTCATGCTTCTTGAGACCGGAATTATGTGCCAGATGATGGAGATGACCGGGCCTAACTATGGAATAGGGTTGTGTCAGATTGGTTCATTTGAGTTTGATGCTATAAGGCATATGTTCAAGCTTGAAGACGACGATGTATATCTGCACTGTATGCTGGGAGGTTCTATTGACAGGCAGGAGATTGGGTTTGAAAGCCTGGCTGCCGAAGCAAAACAATTGGAGTCACTCATTGAAATGGTTGAAATGATGCCTGAAAATGATGATTTTGATAGTTTTGATCCCTCTTACTGTGATGAATACAAGCCTTATATTGAAAAAGATGTCGAGCCTATAAACGATCCAGCGGCAAGGCTTCGGTTTAAACTGGTACATCCCGGTAAAAGAACATTCTCTGGAAATGCAAGGTGTATTGGTCTTGAAAGACCTACTGTTAATAAAAATGATTTCCTTATTGAAAGAAGAAGTTACAGGAAATATATAGGCGATGAAATTTCATTGGAAGATATGGGGACATTCCTTGAAGCCATTAGCGCACACAGGTTTGATGGTATATCAATGCCAAAGTTTGCATATGCTTCTGCCGGCAGCCTATATCCCATTCAGACATATCTATACGTGAAGAAGGACAAGGTCAAAGGGTTGGTTGAAGGAACTTACTATTATCACCCATTTAAGCATTCACTGCTGCTTATTAAAGAAGCAGGTGCCGACCAATTTATGTTCCCGCAGGGCAATAGCGAAATATACGAAAATGCAGGGTTTATCATTTTCTTTGTTGGACAGATCAATGCAATCGCACCAAGTTACGGAAGCTGGTCCAGAGACTTTTGTATTCTGGAAACCGGATTGATTACACAGCTTCTTGAAACAACTTGCTGCAGCAGCGATATAGGTTTATGCCAGATTGGGGGATTTGAGTTTGAAAAAGTAAAAGACCTTTTCGATCTGGATAGCGGTCATTTCTTTACACATTGTATAGCAGGCGGCAAAATCACCGAAGAAATGAAGGAGATAGCTTATCTTAAGGAAGAGTCAGCCGAACAGGCAAAATTGATTGAGCTTGTCAACAGCAATACAAATGCTGTTATAGAGGAATCGGCTCATCGTTCAAGCTATACAGTTAATTTTGCCAATTACGATACTGCTCTAATTGAAAAAGATATAAAGAGTTTCCTTGGCAGAAAGCTTCCTGACTACATGGTACCGTCGGTATTTGTAAAACTGGATAGTATGCCTCTTTGCAGCAATGGAAAAATTGACAGGAATCAGCTATGCACAATAGTTAACCGGGAAGCGGTGGAAGTGAAAGGAGTAGATACAGTTCCGCAAAATGAGCTTGAATCAACAATAGCGAATATTTGGAAAGAAATACTTGAGGTTGATTCAATAAATATTAACGATAGTTTCTTTGAGCTTGGAGGCAACTCTGTCCATCTTGTCAGAGCATACAACAAACTTAAGGAAGTTATAGGCTACGATATCCCAATTGTAACTCTGTTTGAATATTCAACCATCAGGTCTCTGTGCAAGTACCTGAGCTCGAAAAGCGGGAACGGTTCCGTAGAGCCTGGTTCCGTGGATTCAAGTACTATGACGCCTGTAGAGGACAGAGGAGAGCTGAGAAAAGCATCAAGATCCAGAAGGCGGAATAGCCGCGATATACAGTAAATATAGAATTACTGTTTTAAGCAGAGAGGAGAAAATATGAGTACATATTATCAGGATAATTCCGACAAAATTGCAATAATTGGACTTACGTGTAGATTTCCCGGAGCAAACAATGCGGAGGTATTTTGGAAGAATATATGTGAGGGTGTCGAAACCATTACTTTCTTCACAGATGATGAATTGCTTGCGGCAGGTGTGAGCCCTGAAACAGTATATAACCCAAATTACGTGAAGGCAAAGGGAATAATCGAAGATGCAGATATGTTTGATGCCGAATTTTTCAAGATTAACCCGAAAGAAGCTGCCATGCTGGATACCCAACACAGGGTATTTCTTGAAAGCGCATGGAAGGCAATGGAGGATTCGGGGTACAATCCGCTGGAATTCAACGGTAGAATCGGGCTGTATGCAGGTGTTGATGCAAATACGTATATGATCAACAATCTTATGACAAACCCTAAGATTTTGAACTCTGTCAGCCAGATTCAGAGTATGATGAATGATAAGGATTATATGACCACAAGAGTAGCGTACAAGCTTAATTTACGCGGGCCGAGCATATCTGTTCAAACTGCATGTTCAAGTTCTCTGGTTGCCGTACACCTGGCATGCGAGAGTGTTTTGAATGGTGAATCTGACTTGGCGATGGCCGGAGGAATTTCAATCAGCCATCCGATTAAATCGGGATTTTTCACTGAAGAAGGTGGAGTAGTATCGTTGGACGGCCATGTCAGGCCGTTCGACGCAAAGGCAAATGGTACTTTATACGGTAACGGGGTAGGTGTCATAGTCCTCAAAAAGCTTGAAAATGCTTTGCGTGACAAAGATCATATATATGCTGTTATAAGGGGTACAGCTGTAAATAATGACGGAGCGCTTAAAGTCGGATATACCGCACCGGGAGTTGAAGGACAGGCATCAGTCATAACTGAAGCTATGAGCATTGCCGGAGTGAATCCTGAAATGGTAAGTTACGTAGAGACACACGGAACTGGGACCGAGCTTGGAGATACAATAGAAGTGGCTGCTTTAACGAGAGCATTTGACAGTGTGCGTAATAAGAAGAGACATTGTGCAATTGCCTCAGTAAAAGGAAATATCGGACATATATCAACAGCGGCAGGCTCTGCCAGCATTATCAAAGTGGCACTGGCATTAAAAAATGGCTTTATGCCTCCAAGTATCAATTTTGATAAGCCCAACCCTAAAATAGATTTTGAAAATAGTCCGTTTTATGTTAATACAGAACTTAAAGAGTGGAAAAGTACAAACGGACCGAGAATAGCCGGAGTCAGTTCTTTCGGACTAGGAGGTACAAATGCACATGTTATTCTTGAAGAAGCTCCTCCGGTGGAAGATACAAAAGAAGGCAGAGACTGGAAACTACTGCTTTTCTCTGCTAAGAATGAGGCTGTGCTTGAAAATTCATTACAGCAAATGACAGGATTTTTAGAAAAAAACCCTGTCATCAATTTAAGTGATACATCTTATACGCTTATGGTCGGAAGAGAGCATTTCAAAGCTCGCTGTGCTTTGACAGCAAGAAGTTCTGAAGATGCGAGAAATGTTTTTAAAAACAGCGGATCAAAAAGGTTATTAAAAGGAATTTATGATGAAGAACCCAGAAAACCGGCTTTTATGTTTTCAGGCTTAGGTGACCAGTATAAAGGAATGGCTCAAGGCTTATATAAAAATGAACCCATATTCAGAAAGTACTTTGACCAATGTACCAAGACCATGAAAAATAGTCTGGGAATTGATCTGACATCAATGTTATTTAGCGGTATTGAGGAATTCGATACATTCAATCCCGATGAAGATAAATTTGATTTCAAAAGTATGCTGTCAGCTGCATCAAATAACAGAGTAGAAACAACAGAACTCTTAAAACCATCCATAGCCTATCCTTCTATTTTCTCAGTGGAGTATTCTCTGGCTTCAATGCTTATAGAACTTGGAATTAAGCCAGCTGCGCTTATTGGGCACAGTATAGGTGAATACACTGCCGCAGCCATATCTGGAGTGTTCTCTGCGGAAGATGCAATTATACTGCTTTATAACAGGGGAGCGCTGGTTGAGTCTCTTCCCGAGGGAGCAATGCTTACCATACAGGCCGGGGAAGAAGCCATTAAGGAAATTCTGGATGAAAGCGTCTCTATTTCCACAGTAAATTCTCCGTCAACCTGCGGGGTTTCCGGCCCGGTTGAAAGGATTGAAGACTTGGAGAAAAAGCTTGCTGATAAGAAAATTGCATTTTTAAGAGTAAAGACAAATTATGCTTTCCACTCGAAAATGGTGGAACCTGTATTGGATTCCTTTAAAAAAGTTCTGGACGAAATCACATTCAATAAACCGCGCATTCCTTTCATATCAAATTACACAGGCACATGGATCAAAGAAAATGAAGCTGTTGACCCTATGTATTGGGTTAAGCATCTAAGAAATACAGTGAGGTTTTCAGAGGGGATTTCGCTTTTATGGAAAGACAAAGAGAGGGTCCTTATTGAAATTGGGCCTGGAAGCACTCTTACAACCCTGGCTGTACAGCATCCCGACAGCAAAGGCGCAGTGGAGAGAGCAATATCAACAATACGCAGGGAATATGAAAAAATGCCAGACCAGCTTTTTCTGCTGAATGCACTGGGGAAATTATGGACCTGCGGAATAAATATCTGTTGGGACAAATTCTTTGAATCCGAAAGCCGAAGGAGGATTCAGTTACCTACATATCCATTTCAGAGAACAAGGCACTGGATTGAGCCAGGTACCGGAAGTACTTTAACCATCAGTACAAACACCAAAAAACCAATCGATGAGTGGCTGTATTACCCTTCATGGAAGATTTCTTCAAGGGTATCAGAAAAACAGGGGCTTGAACAAAAAAATAAGAGCATCGTTTTAATAAGTCATGGAGATCAATTTTCGACCGGATTTGAGATGTTTCTGAAGTCACAGTTTGCAAATGTCATATCTGTTATTTCAGGAGAAAAGTTTGACAAAGCAGATAAAAACAAAATCAGATTGGATATACGGAATGGAAATGACTATCACAAACTGGTCAAGGAAATGATGAATACCGGGGAGTTTCCTGCCAAGATAATTAATTTGTTAAGTATTCCAAAAGACAAGTGGTTCCCGGCTCAGAACACAGAAATGCCCTGTGATACAGGAATAAGAAGCTTGAAATTTCTTATGGATGCGCTGAACAAGGATAAGGATTTGAAGATTCCTGAGCTTATTATGATTACTGATTGTACTTACGATATTACCGGGCAAGAACAACTACAGCCTCAAAATGCAGGAATAATATCCTTCTCAAAAATTGCTCATCAGGAACACCTGGGGATCAGAATAAGAAATATTGATATAGACAGTAATGCCAGCCTTAATAATGATACCTATGGAATGATCGTGAATGAGATATATTCCGAAACAGACTATACCGAGACTGCCATAAGAGGATCAAAAAGATGGAAAAGATGCTATGAAAACTTACGGCTTGATAAAAATGCCGGAGGTTCAAATCTAAGAGAAGGTGGTGTATACCTTGTAACAGGAGGATTAGGCCCGATAGGCGTTTGCATTGCCGAACTCATAGCATCCAGGGTCAAAGCTAACATAGTACTTACCGGAAATCCAAAACATGTAATTTCCGAAGAGGTTCTGGGCAGGATCAAGAAACTTGAAAGTTCTGCCGTTTGTGTGATGATAAGGCAACTGGACTTATTGAAGCAGGATGAACTTATAGGATTGTCCCGGGAAATAAAATCGCAATTTGGCGAAATCAACGGAATTTTTCATACCGCAGGATCTGAAAATAACAAATTATTTAGGTTCATTCACGAACTGAATTTTGAAGAAGTGTATGAGCTAATGAATGAGAGAACAAACAGCCTTTACTCACTAGAAAAAGTATTTGGGAAGGAAGTACTGGATTTCTTTATAGTAAGCTCTTCTCTTGCGCATGTTACAGGCGGTATTGGTCTTGCCGGATATGCAGCCTCCGATGCGGCAGCTGATGCTGTTGCAGGAAGCGAGCAGGTATTTCCGAGACAGCCTGTAACCAGTGTCAGCTGGGATATATGGCAGCTGAATGAACCTGTTGAAGGACGACAGGCCGAAATGTCTTTTACTGCGGAAGAAGCTGCAAAGATACTTTTTATGATTGCAGCTTCACCTACTGAGAGAAACGTAATAATATCGCCTGTTGATCTTATGCATAGGGTGATGGAAAGTGTGAAAAAGCCGGGAGCGTTTGGCAATAGTGATGGATCACTTGATTACCTTGTCTTTGAAAGGCCAAATCTCAGATCTGATTATGCCGAACCGAGAAATGAGACGGATGAAAAGGTAATTGCCATATGGCAGCAGGCACTGGGAATAAAAGGTATAGGCATACATGACAACTTTTTTGAGCTTGGAGGGAATTCACTGCTTGCAGTCCATATTGTATTCAATATAAATCAGAATCTTGGCGTTGAAATCCCAATGGCCGAACTTATAAAAAATCCCACAGTCGCATTTTTAAGTGACTATATCGAAACCGTAAAATGGATGACAGGCGGCAATGCCGAAATGGACAAGGCGGAGGGATTGATATTTGAAGAAATTGAGATTTAAGATAGCAATTAATATTAAAAAAGTGAGGTGTAAAAATGAGGTTTCAGAAAGTAGGCGTTGTTGGTGCCGGTAATATCGGAAGCGGTGTAATTCAGGATTTAGCTCAGACAGGCCATCATGTTATTGCAGTAGATCTGTCACAGGAAGCCCTTGAACGGTCCGAAAAATCCATACAGCAGAATGTTTTGCTGTACAGGCTATATGGTACAGGGAAGAAAGCCATTCAAGACCCGGGTAAGGTAATTAAAAACATTGAGTTTACTGATGATTACAGTAAACTCGAGAATGCTTCATTCATCATTGAAAACGTAACGGAGAACCAGGAGGTTAAAAATAAAGTTCACAAAAGGATTAATGAAATAGTAAAAGAGGATGCCATTGTAGCGGTAAATTCTTCTTGTATCCTTATTACAAGCCTTGCATCCAACTCAAAAAACCCTGAAAAGTATATCGGTATGCATTTTATGAATCCGGTGCCTGTTATGCCGGTAGTCGAGGTGATTAAAGGCTTCCATACTTCGGAGGAAACCATTGAAGATGCAAAAACTCTTCTTCGCCAGATGGATAAGGATGCTGTCCTTATTGAAGATATGCCAGGGTTTGTTTCAAACAGGGTTATGACCTTTATGATGAACGAAGCGGCATTTCTGGTTCAGGAGAAGGTGGCTCCGGTGGAGGAAATAGACAGATTGTTTAAAACCTGCTATGGGCATAAGATGGGTCCTCTTGAAACAATTGACCTGATTGGAGTTGATACCATCTTATATTCCATGGAGGTTTTGTACGAGAGCTTTAATGACAGTAAATACAGACCGTGTCCACTATTGAGGAAAATGGCTAATGCAGGACTTAAGGGCAGAAAAAGCGGTCAGGGCTTTTATAAATATTAGTTATAGAAAGGATGAGAAATTATGGAACAGTACAAAGAAAAAGTTAAGGAGTTTTTAAAACCGCACCTTCACAACCGTGAGTTGGCAGATGATACCGATATATTTTCATTGGGGGTCATCAACTCACTGTTTGCCATGCAGTTGGTCATGTTTATACAGGAAGAATTTGAAATTACCATTGAGGGACAAGACCTTGAATTTGAATATTTCAAATCCATCAATTCAATTTCGGAATTTATTGACCGAAAAGTGAAAGCCGCTTAAGAAATATATTATGGAGGATAATTAAATGAGTATTAAAAGTATAAATCTCATAAAACCTATCCCAAAAAAATACTCGGAAGAGTTTGAGAAAAGAGTATTTTTTATATCTGAAGTTATCAAAAGTTTTAGCCTTGTATTTGAAAACGACTTAATCATGGGAATTCAGGCAGAAGTTAACGATGATGTTGATATTGATTCACTTACACGCAAAGTAAATAACGTGGTAGAAAAAGAAATTGCAGTTCAAATATTACAGCCCCCTAAAATAGTCTGGGAATCCAAAAACAATAGGGAACAATTTTATGAGGATACATTTGAGAGAATGACTCAGGAAGGTATTGCCCATGAATGCGCCGAAGGTCAGATGAGTTTTGGAGAGCCTTTCCTTTCTCTGATGGAAGCTCTTGACAGAAAATTTAAAGAAATTGCCATTAACAAGATGGGTGGAACTGAATACATATACCCAACACTTATACCTACAAGGGTTCTTGAAGACTGCGGGTATTTTGATTCCTTTCCTCATATGCTTATGTAATATGCTTTCAAATACTTTAAGAACCTTGATTATTGCCTTCCTCCCACTATGTGTTACCATACCTATCATCATTTAAGGGACAGTGAGCTTGGTGAGGGGAATAACAGGATAGTTACTTCAAAAGGAAAATCGTTCCGGTATGAATCAAAATACTATAAAACTGTTGAACGGCTGTGGGATTTTACAATACGTGAAATAGTTTTTCTTGGAGAAAAGGACTTTGTCCTTGAAAGCAGGGAAAAGTTCATGCAGCATACCTTCGATTTTGTTGACAGTATAGGTTTAAGAGGTTTCAGCGAAGTTGCCAGTGACCCATTTTTTGTAAGCCCGGAAACCGCCTCCAAAATTTTTAACCAGAAGATGCAAAAACTGAAATATGAACTTAGACTGAATACAACGAAAGATAGGACAATTGCAGCAGCTTCCTTTAATTTTCATGAACATTTCTTTGCCAAGAGGTTTAACATTCATGAAAGTGCTGAACAGTATATTTGTACAGGCTGTGTTGGCTTTGGAATTGAAAGGTTTGCTTATGCTTTTGTCTGCCAGCATGGTCTTGACAAAAGAAACTGGCCGGATTTGAGGTGAAATGTATGATTAAGAATATTGATCTGACAGATGAACAAAAAGAAAATGTGAAAAGGTTTGAAGAATTTACAAAAGAGTATATTGCTCCCCATGCAGATACATTTGATAAAGAAGAGATTATTTACGATTCTGTGATAAAAGACATGGTTGCTAATGGTATGTGGGGAGTTGAAATTCCGGCCGAATATGGCGGCATCGGAATGGATATGCTTAATTA
Source organism: Eubacterium sp. (assembly GCA_029266335.1). Lineage (GTDB taxonomy): Bacteria > Bacillota > Clostridia > Acetivibrionales > DSM-1351 > Ruminiclostridium. Next base: position 11,345 of record JAQSXC010000143.1, read on the forward strand.
CGGTTTTTATACGGAAGAACTTAGTAAGGCATGTGGAAATGTAAGAAATCTTGTAGGTGTTCAGGGGATGGTTTCAGCCGCAGTCTTAAGGTGGGGAACACCTGAACAAAAGCAATACTGGCTGCCAAAGTTTGCATCGGGAGAATTAATAACAGCTTTTGCCCTTACAGAACCTTCAATTGGAAGTGATGCGAAAAATGTTCAAACTTCTGCCGTTGAGGATAATGATTCTTATATTATTACAGGCAAAAAAAAGTGGATAACCTTCGGAGAACGGGCCGATGTCTTCCTTGTATTTGCTCAGAGCAACGGAAGGATTGGAGCCTTCCTTGTAAGTAAAAATACTCCAGGCGTGGCTGTAAAACCCATTAGGGATCTGATTGGCTTTAGAGGTTCTATGCTGGGCGAACTTGAGTTTAATGAGTGCAAAATTCCTAAAGAAAACCTGATTGCAAAAGTTGGTTTTGGACTTTCTCACGTGGCCAGCCATAGCCTGATGTACGGAAGGTATAGCACCTCCTGGGGGTGTGTGGGTCTTGCACAGGCCTGTCTTGAGGCTTGCATCAGCTATGCCGGAAGTAGAAAGCAGTTTGACACTTTATTAAAGGAACATCAACTGATTCAGCATATGATTGCAGACATGGTTACAAATATAATGGCTGCAAGACTTATGAGTTACAGGGTCGGGACTTTAATTCAGAGAGGCGACAGGAAAGTATCTTTAGAAATTTCAGCAGCTAAATATTTCGCGTCTACCATAGCTTTTAAAATAGCTTCTGATGCAGTTCAAATACATGGCGCAAATGGATGCAGCAGGCAATATCCGGTGGAACGCTTTTTCCGTGATGCAAAGATTGCTGAGATTGTTGAGGGAAGTACACAGATACAGCAGTTGTTTATAGCAAAACACGCATTTCATAAATAACCTGAGCAATTTGAATTTTTATGTAAAGGAATTGTGAGACATGGAATTGACGATAGTTGAGTTGCTTTCCCAACTGAGGGAAAAAAATATAATTCTTTCGCTGGATGGCGAAAAATTAAAATTGACAGCCCCGCAAAAAGTTATGTCGGATGATATCATCACTGAAATTACCAGATATAAAGATGAAATTATTAATTTTTTAAGAAATAATAAAATTAATGCCGTTAAGTTTCCGCCAATTATAACAAATCCCGAGGAACGCTACATTCCATTTCCGCTGACTGATGTGCAGCAGGCTTATTGGATTGGACGTTCACAGGATTTTGAGCTTGGAAATGTTGCAACTCATATATACATGGAGTTTGAGGATTCGGGGCTAAACATCGAAAATTTTGAAAAAGCATGGAACAAGTTAATAGATAGACATGACATGCTAAGAGCCATAGTTAGAAATGACGGAATGCAGCAGGTACTTGAAGAAGTTCCTTATTACAAAATAAGGCTGAATGATTTAAAAGATAAAAGTAAAGAAGAAGAAAAATACAGTCTTGATGGAACTCGTGATGAAATGTCACATCAGGTACTGCCGGCAGATCAATGGCCTCTTTTTGACATGAGAGTCAGTATTCTCAGAAACGGTGTTGTAAGGGTGCACTCAAGCATAGATCTGTTAATAGCTGATGCTTTAAGCTGGCAAATACTATTCAAAGAACTAACCGAATATTATCTGGATACTGAGGCAAAGCTTCCAGAACTTGATATTACATTCAGAGATTGTGTAAATGCAGAAATAGCCATGAGGGAAACCGAACTCTATAAAAGAGCACTTGACTATTGGATGAAGAGAGTACCGCAAATACCTCCTGCTCCGGATATGCCTCTGGCTGTAAATCCTTCTCTTGTAAAAAAGCCTCAGTTTGTCAGGCGGCAGGGACGGATTAAAGCAGAGGAGTGGGGAAGGCTGCAGTATTATGCCCAAAACGAAGGGCTAACACCAACTACCATACTTCTAGCTGTATATTCAAAGGTTCTGGCACTATGGAGCAAGGACAGGGATTTTACAATCAATTTGACACTTTTCAACAGGCTGCCCAGACATGGCCAGATCAATGATGTTGTAGGTGATTTTACATCGTTGACACTACTTCAAATTGACGGTTCCTCAAACGAAACTTTGTCAGACTACTTAAAGAGGCTGCAGTCGAGACTCTGGCAAGATCTTGATAACAGGTATGTAGGCGGAGTCAGAGTTATGCGGGAAATTGTTAATGCCAAAGGCGGAGGACACGGTTCAGTTATGCCTGTGGTCTTTACAAGTGATCTGGCCAATGCACCTGAAGAGATGTTCACTGAGGTCTATGGCATCAGCCAGACACCTCAGGTCTGGCTTGACCATCAAGTTCTGGAGCAAAACGGGGAGCTGGTTCTGAACTGGGATGCGGTAAGCCAGATTTTCCCGGACGGTATGCTTGATGACATGTTCAATATCTACATTAGTGTGCTCGAAAGGTTATGCAGGGATGAAAACGCACTGAACCTTAAAATTAACCAATTAATAAAAATACCTCAACAACAGCTTGCTGACAGGGAAACTGTAAACAGAACAAACGAAGATTTTGAATTTCTTCGGCTTGATGAAATGCTTGACCGGATATGTGGGAAACAACCTGAAAGGATTGCTGTTGCAACGCCCGGAAGAATAGTTACCTATGGAGAAATAGAGCAATATTCAAGGGCTATTGCGGGCTGGCTATCAGAAAATGGGACTGAGCCGGGCAAACTGGTAGCAGTATTTATGGAAAAGGGATGGGAGCAAATTGCTGCTGTGTACGGAATTCTGCGTTCGGGAGCCGCGTATCTGCCAATTGCTGCCGATCTTCCACTGGAAAGAGTAGAATACCTGCTGAAAAACAGCGAGGTTTCTTTAATTTTAACTCAAAAGCACACAGATAAAAGGATAAAGTGGCCGGAAGGAGTAAAAAATCTGTGCATTGACAGATTGGAAGACATACCTTTCATAAAAGACATTAGTTCTTTGAAAAGAGGGAGCTGCGATGAGCTGGCATATGTTATCTATACTTCCGGTTCTACAGGAGAGCCTAAAGGAGTCATGATAGACCATAGAGGCGCCTGTAACACCATTCTGGATGTTAACAGGAGGTTTTCGGTAAATGAAAATGACCGGGTGTTTGCACTTTCTGCGCTGAATTTTGATCTTTCAGTCTATGATATTTTCGGAATCCTATCAGCTGGGGGAACGGTTGTGATGCCCGGAAGCCAGGACTTAAAGGACCCGTCTGCATGGATGGAATTTGCTGAGAGCCAGGGTATAACAGTCTGGAATACAGTACCTTCCCTTATGGAAATGTATGTAGAGTATTTGTCAGGAATAAATAAAAAACTGCCATCGTCGCTAAGAATGGTGCTGTTAAGCGGTGACTGGATACCCCTTGAGCTCCCTGACAAAATACGTCAGCTGGGAAGTGAGAATATCAGGATTATCAGCCTCGGTGGTGCAACCGAAGCTTCCATATGGTCCATTTATTATGAAATCGGGGATTTGGGTACGTCATGGAAGAGCATCCCATACGGAAAGCCTCTTTCGAATCAGAAATTCTATGTTTTGGATGAAGACCTTGAGCACAAGCCTCTTTGGGTTGCGGGACAGCTTTATATCGGCGGAACAGGTGTTGCAAAGGGGTATTTCGGTGATGCCGAAAGGACTAAAAACAGCTTTATACTTCATCCCGAAACTAACGAAATCCTTTATAAAACCGGTGACATGGGAAGGTATCTTCCTGATGGCAATATAGAGTTTCTCGGCCGTCAGGACAATCAGGTAAAAGTACAGGGCCACCGTATTGAACTTGGAGAAATTGAGAATGCCATCAATAGCCATCCACTGGTCAAGACCTCGGTTGCGGCAGTTTTTGGTCAGAAAACCGGAAAGAAACAGCTTGCTGCATATATTGTAATGAACAGGTCTCATTTGGGCGAGTTAAATCTTCAAGAGCACTCATCTATGGATAATCCATACAGCGGTTTGATTATGGATCCGATTGAAAGGCTTAAATTCAAACTTTCTCACAGAGCGTACAGAAGCGTTGAAGAAGGCCAACTGGTACTTGCACTTGACAAGGATGAATTTTCGACGGATATCAGCAGCAATTTTATTATTAGAAGAAGTTATAGAAATTTTGCCAATGAAAATATTGATAAGAAAATTCTGGGATCTCTTCTATCCTGTATAAGACATATAAAGCTCGAAGGAATGCCGCTGTCAAAATCGATGTATGCCTCAGCCGGAAGCCTTTATCCGGTTCAGGTATATGTATACATAAAACCCGATAAAAGTCAGGATATAACCGGAGGAAGCTATTACTACCACCCCGGCGAGCACAGCCTGATTTTAATCTCATGCGATGCATATATCAATCCGTCAATACTGCCGCCAGGAAACAGGGACATATATGAAAAAAGTGCATTTGCCATTTTCCTTGTTGGAGATAAAAATGCAGTTGAGCCTTTATACGGGGACTGGTCGTATGAATTTATGGTTCTTGAAGCGGGGATGATCTCACAACTCCTTGAAATAACCGGCCCTCAATACGGTTTGGGTTTGTGCCAGATTGGAAATTTCGACTTTATCAAAATAGCACACTGGTTTGGGCTAGGTGAAAACCATAAATATATTCATTGTCTGGTGGGAGGAACAATCAAAGAAAGCCAGAAAACCCTTGAGGCATTAATAAATGATAACAGCGATGTAATAGAAATGGCTGAGGGTATTTCCGAAGCAGCTCCGAGTAAAGAAAATGTAAAGCAGGAAGTCAAGCACACAGTGAGTTATGAAATTAAGGAAGAAAAGCACGGCTTTGATTTATTGGACAGCATTTTGGCAGAAGAACTAAAAAAGTATCTTTGGCGCAAACTTCCGGAATATATGGTTCCAACTGTGTTTATCAGAATGGATTCCCTGCCGCTGAACATTAACGGAAAAGTGGAAAGAAATGTTCTTCCCACACCTGAAAAATTCATGGCCGATTCTCAAAAGACACACGTCTTGCCAAACACAAAGCTTGAAAAAGAAGTTGCTGCTGTTTGGCAGGAAGTACTTGGAGTAGAGAACATTGGCATACATGACAGCTTCTTTGAGCTAGGAGGCAATTCTGTTGATATTGTAAGAATTTATAACATTTTAAGAGAGCGGCTTGCTGATTTTATAGATCCGGATCGAGAATTCCAGCTAAAAGATCTGTTCAAATTTCCATCTGTATATGACTTGTGTCTCTACCTTGAACAGGAGGAAGGTATTTCATTATCTGCTGAAGAGGATAGCCTCATAGAAAGCGATATTATTCTGGATCCCTCGTTTAACTTTACTGCAGCAAAACCATACGATGCCTCTCAGAAGGTCCAGTCGGTTTTTGTAACAGGTGCCACAGGTTTTCTTGGCGCACATGTTGTATACGAAATTCTGGAGAAAACAGAGTGTGATATATACTGCCTTGTGAGAGCAGAAAGTGAAAAAGAGGCAAAAGAAAAACTGACCTTCAATATGCACAGGCTGAAGCTTTGGGAAGATTCATTCAACGACAGGATTATTGCTGTTACGGGTGACCTTGAAAAGTACTGCTTCGGAAACGAGAAAGCTTTTGAAATGCTTGCCGAAAAAACCGGTATTATCTATCACTGTGCCAGCTGGGTTAATTTTGTATACCCTTATGAGGCATTAAGAGGGGCAAATGTCCTTGGCATGAAGGAAATAGTAAGACTTGCCGGGACTCAAAAGATAAAGCCGGTAAACTACGTGTCTTCACTGACAGTATTTCCACTGGATGGAAACACAAAGGATAGCGCGTATAATGAAAACTACATTTTCAATGATTATAAATTGCTGCTGAACGGTTATAACCAATCAAAGTGGGCTGCAGAAAAAATTGCCGAAGCCGCAAGGGAAAGAGGAATTCCGGTTAGTATTTTCAGGCCGTCCTTTATCTGCGGACACAGTCAGAGCGGGGTCTGCAATGAAAAGGACCTTGTGTGGTCTCTTGTAAAAGGGTGCCTGCAGCTTGGAAGCTATTCCGAATTGGGGGCTGCTCAACTAGTTCCGGTAGACTATGTAAGCAGTACAATGGTATACCTGTCAATGAACGCCGATTCTTATGGCAAGAACTACCATCTTATTCCGCCAGAAGCCGTAAGATATACTTTTATATTTGAAATAATGCGGATGATGGGATATCCGATTGCCAAACAAAACATCATTGACTGGCAGCAGCAGGCTGCAGGAATTGGAACAGATAATGCTCTTTCATCCTTCATTCCTTTGTTTATGCGCCTTACGGCAGACGGGAATGATTCACACGTAGGTACGGTCTATTATAAAAATGACAATACCGGCAAAGGATTGGCAGGTTCCGAAATTTTTTGTCCGCTGATTGATGGTATGCTTCTAAGAAACTATATAGATTACCTGTCCGAGAGCGGTTTTATTGATAAGTCCACAATTAAATTTAATGAGGAGGCAGTTATGAGTACTGATATGTTTGATGGTATCCCATACAGACTATGGAACCCATTTACCGATATGGATGAGTTTTTAAAATACCTTGATTTTGGGCCAAGCGTCATCGTTAAAGGTGAAGGCCCGTATATCTATAATAAGCATGGTCAGAAATATATAAATGCTGCATCATCCTTGTGGAATGTAGCCGTGGGCCATGGCCGCGAGGAGATAGTTCAGGCCGCAGCTAAACAAATGAGAGAGTTGTCATATAGTTCCTGTTTCAGACAGACTCACCCAAGAGCAATTGAATTGGCTTCAAAACTGGTAGATCTAACAATGGGACATTACGGAAATGTGTACCTTGCAAGCAACGGTTCTGAAGCTATTGAGGCTGCCATAAAAATGACAAGGCAGTACTTCAGGCAAAGCCAAAAGGAATCAGAAAAAGGAAAATATAAGATAATCTCTGTCAAGGGCTCCTATCACGGCGTTTCTCTGGGTGCACTAAGCACTTCTGGAGAAGAAAGCGACATTGAAAAGTACGGACCTCTTGTACCGGGTTTTCTCCATATCAAACCGCCCTACTGCTACCGCTGTCCTTATGGCAGATCCGGTTACCCCGAATGCTCTATGGAGTGTGCATGTGAACTTGAGAAAGTAATACTGGAGGAAAGACCCGAAAGCTGCGCAGCATTTATTCTTGAGCCGGTTATGGGGGTTTACGGTATTATCCCTCCTCCGGTAGAGTACTATCAGAAAGTAGGAGAGATTTGTAAAAAATATGGGATGCTGCTGATTGCAGATGAGGTTACAACCGGATTTGGCCGAACCGGAGAACTTTTTGCCAGTATGAGTTGGATGTATAAACCTGATATTCTGTGCGTTGGAAAAGGAATAAGCAGCGGATATCTTCCGCTTGCCGCTACCCTGGCTACACCGGAGATTTATGAAAGATTCAGAGGCGGGAATGCATCATTCAGCCATGGCTCTACCGCAAGCGGACATCCTGTGTGTGCGGCAGCCGGGCTTGCAAATATTGATATTATCCTGAGAGAAAAACTCGTTGAAAACTCTAAAAAGATAGGCGGTTATCTCAAGTCCAGACTTGACGAGATTGCACAAAGAAGAGATGTGATAGGTGACGTTCGCGGAAGAGGATTAATGATCGGTATGGAATTAGTTGAAGACAAAACACTGAAAACACCGATTGATACCCAGAAAATCAAGAGGATAATATTGGACTGCTACAACATGGGTGTTTTTGTTTATATTGCACCAAACTTAAGAACTCTGGGATTGTTCCCGCCACTCATAATTGATGAAAAAATAGCGGATGATATCGCAGACGCACTTGACAAGGCCTTCAAAACAGGTATAACAGCAAAAATAGGATGGACCTCCAGATTTATTAAAAATGTAGCTGAGAGAGGCAAAAACTGAGTCAATCTAAAGGGGGAATAGTTAATGCTGGATAGGTTGGTCGATATCGGCGGCTGTGAAATATATATGCGCCAAATGGGAGATAAAGGGCCGGTTGTAGTTTTAGAAGGCGGGATTGGTGAAAGGGTTGATTACTGGAAGGCTGTTCAGACAGGTATCTCCCGTTTCGCCAGAACCATTAGCTATGAACGGGCAGGGAACGGCAGATCACGGACAAGCATGCAGCCCAGGAACATTATGGATATGGCTGACGATCTCGAACGACTTATGCAGCATACTGGTTTATTGCCTCCGTTTATTATTGTGGCAGCATCATATGGAGGGTTTATCACCCGGGCATTCGCTTCAAAATATAGTGCAAAAACTTCTGGGCTTCTGCTGGTTGAGCCCTCCCATGAGGATTTTTTTAAGGAAGCCGCAAAAATTAGAAGTTCAGGTGATTGGCAAGCTTTTATGAACCTTATGAACAATGTTCTGAAAGACCCGGGAGCATTGGAGGAATGGCGTAATTTTGATATGAACGGAGAATTGGCACGGAATTTGGGATTTCCCACTGAAATACCAATCACGGTGATAAGTTCTTCACGGTATGGTGAAATAGAAAAGATACTTATGCTGCTGAAAAAGGATGATATTGAAAAAAAAATTGCACTTCATGGTGAATGGGCTCATAGATATAAGAATATCAGACATATTATAACTGATAGATGCGGACACAATGTCGCAGCAGAAAAACCCGAGCTTGTAGTGAACGAGATTTTAAAATTATGTAGACTGAATTCGGGAGGACTCATATGAAAACTAATAATAAATGGGAAGAAATCAATACCTTTGTTAATGTTTTAAGATACAGAGCGCTTGAAAATCCCGATGGGAGAGCATATACCTTCCTCAATAACAATGAGAAAGAGTTTATTACATACGGACTATTGGATAAAAAAGCCAGAATGACAGCTGCTTGCCTTCAGGATTACGGTGCATACTGTCAGCCGGTTCTGCTGCTTTTTCAGCCGGGTATTGAATATATATGTTCTTTTTTTGGATGTCTCTACGCAGGTGCGTATGCTGTGCCATCATATCTCCCCAAGCTGAACAGAACGGATGACAGGCTTATGTCAATAGTCAGGGATACAGGGACAAAATTTGCCTTGGTAGACAAGAGCGTCTTAAAAAGTGAAGCAAAAATCATAAAAAATACTCCAGACCTGGCAGGGGTAAAATGGATATCACAGGAACAACTTGAAAAGTATGATTATTCTGAATGGAACAAGACTACTGTCGAGAAAACCCATATTGCGTTTTTGCAGTATACATCGGGTTCAACAAAGCGACCTCGGGGTGTTATGGTGAGTCATTCAAATCTTTTGCATAACTCAGAAGCAATCAGGCAGAACTTTGGACAATCCGAAAAAAGCAAAGCTGTTATCTGGCTGCCTCCATACCACGATATGGGGTTGATCGGAGGAATTATTCAGCCTATGTATTCAGGTTTTGAAGCCGTTCTTATGTCACCGTTTTCATTTATTGAAAATCCCTTAAGATGGCTTGAGGCAATAACTGAGTATAAATCCACAGTTAGTGGCGGACCTGATTTTGCCTATGAATTGTGTACAAGAAAAATTAGTGAAGAACAAAAGCAGTCACTATCTTTAGAAAGTTGGGAAATTGCGTTTAACGGCTCTGAGCCAATTAAATACCAGTCAATGTTAAATTTCTATAATAAGTTTAAAGACTGTGGATTCAGATGGGAAGCCTTTCACCCGTGCTATGGCCTTGCTGAGGCAACACTTCTTGTCTCGGGAAAGGGAATTGAGCAAGTACCTTATATTTGTGATTTTGAAAAAAACGATGTTGAAGCCGGTTACGTAAAGGAAGCGGCAAACAATGAAAACAGTATAAAACTTGTAAGCTCAGGAACAAAAAACAAAGAGGACAAAATCCTGATTATAAATCCTGAGACCGTATGTGAGCAAGAAGGAAAAATAGGAGAGGTGTGGATAAAGGGGCCGGGGATTGCAAGTGGATACTGGAAAAATGAAGATGAAACCTCTAAAGTATTTAATGCGTTCGTGAAGAATACCGGAGAAGGCCCGTTTATGCGAACAGGTGATCTTGGATTTTTCATAGGAAATCAACTGTTTATTAATGGGAGAATCAAGGATCTTATCATAATAAGGGGAAAAAATCATTATCCGCAGGATATAGAAGCTACGGTTGAACAAAATCTGAGTGTTTTGAGAAGTGGGTCTTCCGCTGCATTTATAATTGAAAAGGATTTAGAAAACAAGCTTGTGGTGGTAGCAGAAATTGAAAGGTCCTCCAGAAACATGGATACTGCTCCTATTGTTGAGACAATCCGGAAGTTAGTAAGTGAAAATCACGGTATTTCGGTTTACTCTGTAATAATCCTTAAACCTCATGGAATGCCTAAAACTTCAAGCGGGAAGGTGCAGAGGAGCCTTTGCAAAAAGATGTATCTTGAGGGTTCACTGGATGCTGTGTGTATGCATATTCTTGAAGATAAAGAGATG
>JAQSXC010000144.1 GCA_029266335.1 Eubacterium sp.
GGATTTTAAAGATACCTGGTACGAGTACTTTGATTTGGGAACAGATTATTCACAGATCAAGGCTGTACTGGAAAAGGACAGCATCATGAAGGAGGCCATAAAGACAGGCTATGGTATAAGACTGCTGAGACAGGACTTCTGGGAGATGCTCATATCCTTTATTATTTCTGCCAACAATATGATTCCGAGAATTATGAAAATTGTAGATACTCTGTCGGTGATGAAGGGCAAATGTATTGACTCCGAGGTGTGCTGCTACAGCTTTCCTGAGGTGGATGCCCTCGCAGCAGCAACACTTGAGGAGATCAATGAATGCCGGGCAGGTTTCAGGTGCAAATATATCCACAAGACCTCCCAGCTTATAAAAAGCGGAGCAATAACAAAGGAAAAGCTTATGGAGCTGGACACCGATGCTGCACGAAAGGAACTTATGACTCTGCCCGGGGTGGGTGCAAAGGTGGCAGACTGCATACTGCTTTTCAGCGGCTTGAAATTTGACGTATTTCCTACTGATGTGTGGGTAAAAAGGGTCATGGAGGAGCTTTATCTGAAGAAGGAGTCCGGTCTTAAGGAAATACAGCTCTATGCAGGGGAACGTTTTGGAGAGCTGACGGGATATGCCCAGCAATACCTGTTTTACCATGCGAGATTGAACAAAATAGGCATGCCCTCTAAAAAATAAAAGCTTAAGCTATAACCGGACAAGTCAAGTTTAAAGCTTGGCTAAACCTGCAATAAGTCCATAATGGACGGAACTTTTTAATCACTGTATCTATATTATGTAATATGACTAAGGAATGACTAATTAATAAAACCCGGTTTTCAAGGGAGATAGTTTTTGAAAATTCTTTAGCATATAGGCACAATTTATTAATATTAGATGGAGTGATTTTTATGGATTGCATCGCAGTATTTAAAACAAGTAATTATGTATATAAGATGGAGTCTGCACTTAAAAAGAAAGGGTATAAATTTGAGATAGTTCCAACTCCATGTCATGTTGCCAGGGGCGGCTGTAGTTTGTGCCTGAAATTTCCTGAGGAGTACCTCAGCATTGTCAGGCTTGAAGCAATATCCTGTAATACGCCTGTCAGAGCTATTTTCAGGATAATACCGGGTGAAGCAAGAAACAGACATGAAAGGATATAGCAAAGAGAACAATTATGAGATAGATAACAGCAGATAGTGGGCGATAGATAACCCTAATAATTTTAATAAATGTTTTACATCGTAAGTTACAGGTGCTATAATAGGGCTATAACGAGGCCCCGGATGTCCATTACTTCTAGGGCTGGGGAGCATTAACTTATACGTTATAAAGCGGTGCTTGATAGGATTTGAGATATTTCAGACTATCATTTGAAAGTTAATAAGTTATCCTGAAATGAGCGAATAAAACCTTTTATTTTGAACCTACATCTGTAATAAGGGAGTCTGCTGTTTGATATTCAATGCCAGGCCTGGGGTAATTCCGACACACGGCAAGAACGTTGTGCAACGGCGCAGGAAGGCTGAAGATATCACCGGGACACCCACCTAGCTTGGGCTAGGTGTCAAAATACTGGGGACGCCATTTTGGGAATTTATTTAAGGAACAGTTAAATAATAAATTCCGAAGGATGAAGCGAGGTATTGTTTCGTTAGGCAAGGCGGAGGAGTGAGGAATATTTGTTATATTCCGATTGACGACAACGCGGAATAACGGAAAAATAACCGCTTTAGAATCAGAAGTTATTATTTAGCTGTTCCTTAGGCTTAGGGGGCAGAAATGCCCCTTCGCTTTGTCCAAAAAACTTGACTCACGTACTTATTTACATAGAAAATTAAAACTGTTAAAATGTCTATAACCGATTTAACACTTTAGTTGAAAAAGACAAGGTGTCCGGTTATCTTAATGCGGATAATGGGAATATAATGATATAGGTATAAATAATCAGATATTTTGTTTGATATGATTATATAAAGGAAGAATATATGGGCAAAGGATTACTCAATGATGCCAGATTAATAGCAGGCCGTGACCCTGCAGCAAAAAGTACTTTAGAGGTTATATTATTGTACCCTGGTTTTCATGCGCTGATTTATCATAAGATAGCGCACTGGTTTTACAAAATGAAAAGATTCTTCATTGCCAGACTTATCTCCCAGCTTGGACGTTTTTTCACGGGGATAGAGATACATCCCGGTGCAAAGATAGGCAGCGGACTGTTTATCGACCACGGAATGGGAGTGGTTATTGGTGAATCAGCTGAGATAGGTGAGAACTGTACAATTTATCATGGAGTAACTCTGGGAGGAACAGGGAAGGACAAAGGCTCAAAACGTCATCCTACAGTAGGCAATAATGTGCTTATAGGAGCCGGCGCCAAAGTTCTGGGGCCTTTCAAAATAGGAGACAATTCAACCATAGGAGCCAATACCTTTGTTGCATTTGAAGTGGAACCCTATTCAACTGTTGTGGGAGTTAAGGGAAGAACTGTTAAGAAAGGCAACAGGCGGATTGACAGTCCTTCAGAATCACTTGATCAAATACATATGCCCGATCCCATTTCTCAGGAAATGTGCAGACTGGAAAGCAGAATCCAGCATGTTGAAGAGCAGTGCTGCATAGCCAAAAAACGGGAAAGCGAAGCATATGAGGTAAGGAAAAGTGAAATAAACAAAAGTGAAGTGCAGAATAATGCACAAAATGAGATAAACAAAAGTGAAATACAGAATAATGCACAAAGTGAGATAAACAAAAGTGAAGTGCAGAATAATGTTCAAAATGAGATAGATAAAAGTGAAGTTACAAATAATGATTAAAATGAGATAAACTAGAGCGAAGTTCCAAATAATGATTAAAATGAAATAACAAAAGAATTTCAAATGATGATTAAATACAATAAAGTAAAGTACAGAATAATAATCAATATGAAATAAGTAAAAGTGAGATACAGATAATAATCAATATAGATATGATAAAAACACAGCTTTTTATATAACCGTGTAAAGACGCACGAGTTTGGAGGATAAGGATGAAGGTTTATAATACACTGTCTAGAAAAAAGGAAGAGTTCAAACCAATAAACGATAAAGAGGTAAGAATCTATTCCTGTGGTCCCACCGTATATAATTTTGCCCATATCGGTAATCTGAGAACCTATGTTTTCATGGATATGCTTAGAAGAGTGCTGGAATATAACGGATATACCCTGAAGCATGCCATGAATATTACTGACGTTGGCCACCTGGTATCTGATGAGGATGAGGGTGAGGACAAGATGCTTAAGGGAGCACGTGAACAGAAAAAAACTCCCTGGGAGATTGCAGAGTACTACACCGATATATTTATGAAGGATATAAAGGCGCTTAATATAGAGATACCTGAGATTGTACCGAAAGCTACCGAACATATCCCGGAAATGCTGGACTTTGTAACCGGCCTCATGGATAAAGGCTATGGCTATGAAACAAGTGACGGAATATATTTTGATATAGAGAAATTCCAGGGATACGGCAAGCTTTCCAGAGCAAATCTGGAGGAGCAGATAGCCGGTGCAAGAGTCGAGGTTAATGAAGAAAAACACCATCCTGCAGATTTCGCACTTTGGAAAAAGGCTCCAAAGGAGCATATAATGCAGTGGCCAAGCCCATGGGGAATGGGATATCCCGGATGGCATATTGAATGCTCGGCTATGGGAAGAAAGTATCTGGGAGATGTTTTTGATATTCACACCGGTGGTGTGGATCATATTCCTGTACATCATGAAAATGAAATCGCACAGTCAGAAGCTCTTCTAAACAGGCCTGCAGTTAATTACTGGATGCACGGCGAGTTCATGATGGTCAACAACGGAAAAATGTCTAAGAGCCTGGGCAATACCTACACTGTAGGAGACCTCAGAAGCAAGGGCTTTGATCCTCTGGCCTTCAGATACATGTGCTTGAATGCCCATTACAGAAACAAACTGAATTTCACCTGGGAGGTTATGCAGGCCGCACAGGTTTCCTATGACAGATTTGTAGAGGGAGCTCTTTCTCACAAGGATGGAACGGAAACCGTTGACAGTGCAGTTGTAAGTGAGTTCCTCAGTAATTTCGAAGACGCTGTAAATGATGATCTCAATATACCAAAAGCATTGGGTATAGCCTGGAATGCGGTCAGATACGGAAAGAAATCACAGCAGATATTTGAACTGCTCACAAGAATGAACAGAATACTTGGTTTTGACCTGACAAAGAAGACTGAAGCCAATGAGCCTGAGCTCAGCCCTGAAATCCAGAAGCTTGTTGCTGAAAGACAGCAGGCCAGAACCGAAAAGAACTGGAAGCGTTCTGATGAAATCAGAGATGAACTTAAGGCTATGGGTGTAGTAGTAGAGGACACTCCTGCCGGACCAAAAGTTAAGTTTATCTAGTTTTAGTGAACCGTATAATTTGATAAATTAAAGTAATGTGAGGTAAGGGTTTGATCAAAGGAATTTGAATTTGATCAAACCCTTTTATTGTGCCTTTATTGTGCTGTTCATATTAAAATATTTAAATATGCTAAAAATTATTACATTATTTGGTTTATTTGCGTATATTATTATGAATATAATTGGTAGATAATGTTATATGGTATCAGATAAAAACTTATGTGCACGTAATTTTATAAAAGAACAAAAGATATTTTCATTAAAATGGTAAAAATGACAATATTTTGGTAGTGATGAGATTGTTAAATACCAAAACCTATTGTATACTATTTCCATAAAAGTAAATCTGATGTTAAAGGAGGCCAGACTGTGAAAATTGCGATATGTGATTATATTCTGAAAGATAGAAATGCTATCACAGGCTACATTCGGAAATATTGTTCTGAACAGTTATGGGATTGTCACGTTGACAAATATTGCAGCTATGATGAGCTGCAGCTAGGTTCTGTACATAATACCTATCAAATGATTTTTATAGACCTGTATTATTCAGGGCCGGAAGGTATAACATGTGCCTGGGAAATCCGTAAGCGCGATCCTGAAGTGATTATAGTATTTTTCACAGATTTGGAAACATACTTTCAGGAGGGCTACAAGCTGGGAGTCAGAAATTATCTGGTTAAGCCCCTTGAGGAGAGCAGCATCAGATCAGCCATCAGACGTTCTTCAAGATTCATATGCGAAATAAATCCAAGTATTGAGGTCTCAACCGAAAACACTACTGTAAAGGTACTGCTCAAAGATATTCAATATATTGAGAATGCCAGGGAAGTCAGTGTTATCCATACAAATAATTTTCTCATAAGGACAAACTCCACCTTGAATGAGCTGGAACAGAAGATCGGGAATAAAAATTTTCTGAGAAGTCATAAATTCTACCTTGTAAATCTTGATGCGGTATGCAGAATAAATGAGGCTGCCTTTCAGATAAATAACGGTGATCTGGTGCCTATAGGTTTCAAAGAAGGCTACAAGGTGTTTGAAAGGTATTCTGCCTGTAATTTGGAATATATAAATTCCTAAATAATTTTAATCAATAATATGCCGTTAATTGTCCTCATATGATGTAAAGGTAATATTAAAAAGTATATTGGGGAAGGGCGGATTTCATTGAACAAACTGCAGGAATTCTTAGCAATAATCAACTCAAAAATCGGAGCCGGGTATGTATACGGGGGACAGAATGCGGAGCCCCTGACCAGGGAGGCATTAAGCAGGCTGGTAAACACCTTTGGCCGGTCTCGTTACTACTATGCCAACTATTCAGCTGAAAAGTGGCTGGGTTATCAGTACTATGACTGCTCGGGGCTGATAGTTTACACATTGCGCAAAATGGGGCTCATACCCATGATTGCCGATTACAGTGCTCAGAGTATTTATTCGGTTTTATGCACCCCCATCAGTAAAAATCAGTTAAGGCCGGGCGATTTATGCTTCAGAAACACTACCACCAATGGAATAATCCATACTGGGGTCTATACAGGCAATAACAGGGTTACACATGCCAGAGGGACCTTTTATGGTGTTGCCAACACGGTAGTTTTTGACACCTTCAATACCTTCGGAAGACTGAACTATTTTGCTGCCGACTACGGTGAAATAAAAATAAACTTTGAGCAGTCAGTCAAGTCGGTACAGGTTGCTGCAAATATTTATGAGGTTCCGGATGAAGCGGCTGCCGTTATCGGGAAGCTGGAGGCAGGAAGCTCTGCAAACATTGAAGCCGGTGTGGGCGGCAACTGGTATATTATAAAGCTTACCGGGAAAATGGGATATATTAAGCTGAAGGCTCTTACAGATAATGATGAGCTTCTGAAAGCGCTTGAGTTCATAAGCGAAAAATCAGGCATAAACAAGAATTATTGGTATAGGCAGGCTATGAATATAAAGTATCTTGATTTATGTTTTATTGCCATCGCCAGAGGCTTTGGAGGATTGCCTGCCGCATCGGCATCAATAGAACCACAGACCGCGGCAACATCAACTATATCAACTGCAACATCAATGACAGCATCAGTAACAGTACCAGTAACAGCACCGGAGACATTACCTTCCGCGGAACAAACGCATGCCGACGGTACTGGTGAATTCACTGGTTCAGACGACATGTCCAATGTATAACTCCTTATTACCGTAACATGGGCGTTTACTGCTCCGGAAGTGCTGTGTTATACTTATCTAAAGATGTTAAAAAAACGTATGAGTTTGAGTCCATCTGATTTAAATTCTATTATACTTTTACACAATTTCCTTAAACTTGATGATGCCTTAACTTATACATAAAAAATAGATGGGGGAAAACAGAGGATGAAATTAATATCATGGAACGTTAATGGTCTCAGGGCCTGTATGGATAAAGGATTTTTAGATTTCTTCAGACAAGTGGATGCGGATATATTCTGCCTTCAGGAAACAAAACTCCAGGAGGGGCAGATTGAGCTGGAAACCGGGGGCTACCACCAGTTCTGGAATTATGCCGTTAAGAAGGGCTATTCCGGAACAGCAGTATTTACCAAGGTCAAGCCAATAGCCTCCTCCTGCGGAATAGGCATGGAAGAGCATGACAATGAGGGCCGTGTAATAACTCTGGAGTTCGATGCCTTTTATCTGGTGAATGTATATACTCCGAACTCAAAGAGAGAGCTGGAAAGACTTGATTACAGGATGAAGTGGGAGGATGATTTCAGGACTTACCTGAAGCAGCTGGAGCAGAAGAAGCCTGTTATCCTGTGCGGAGATTTGAATGTTGCACACAGGGAGATGGATTTGAAAAATCCCAAATCTAACAGGACAAGCGCCGGTTTTACCGATCAGGAGAGGGAAAAGTTCTCACAGCTGCTGGATAATGGATTCATCGATACCTTCAGAACTATTTATCCGGATAAGACAGAGGCTTATACATGGTGGTCCTACATGTTCAAGGCCAGAGAAAAGAATGCAGGCTGGAGAATTGACTATTTCTGTACTTCAGAGTGCCTGAAGGACAGAGTAAATGATGCTTACATCTATTCCGAAACTTTGGGATCGGATCACTGTCCCGTGGGACTGGAAATCAATCTTTAAGCCAGCCGGAAGTACAAGAATTATTCACAACGTGGATAAGCCTATTTTAAACATATACACAGTTTCATCCACATTATCCACAGAAAGTATGTTCACATTATGAATAAAATGTGGAAAAACAAGCAATTATCATTAATATAAAGCACTTTAACTTAAATATCGCTTATAAAGTTGTGGATAAATATATGTTGTTAACAATAGCTGCCTGTGATTAAATTTGATTAATTCCCAAAATTTACTCTGTTAATTTGCAGCTGTTTATTTTGGTGATTTATCAAAGTCAGCTACCGGGGATAAAATTGTTTTAACTATTATTAGATTAGTGTATAATACTTTAGGAATGATTAAATTTCAAGGGGCTATTTTTTTATTATTTAAGCATCCCTTAGTAAAGATTTCATATATCATTGCCCATAGTTTGGGAATAGTTTTCCGAGATTTAATATCGGGACTTAAGTAAAACAGAATTTAAGAGTTTTGTCTGGAGATAATAATGTTTGAAGATATTGTTGGCAATATGCGCAGGGATTTTGATATTAAACCCATGGATGTAATGAATCTGCAGCCGCTGGTTCTTGCATATATCGGGGATGCGGTTTATGAAGCCTATATCCGTACCATGCTTGTGGTGAATAAAAAGGCTAATGTAAATATGCTTCATAAAATGTCGGTAAAATATGTAAAGGCACAAGCCCAGTCGGATATAGTCCACCGCATTATGGACAGGCTTACGCCGGATGAACAGGACGTGGTCAGAAGAGGCCGCAACGCAAAGTCGGTTACTGTTCCCAAACATGCAGAAATTACAGATTACCGCTATTCCACAGGTTATGAGGCGCTTATCGGCTATCTGTATCTTATAAACCAGACAGACAGGTTAATGGAGATATTAAAAATGTCAGTTGAAGAGTAGTTGGGATATGCAGTTTAAAGCTACAATTGACTTTGATTATTATATTATGTCGCTGCAGGGCAGCGGAATGGAGATTATATGGCAGGAGAAAGAAGAACGGGCAATACACGCGGTGACAGGAAGGGTTCCTTTGGTGATAGAAAAGGCCCAAGGCTTGATTCAGACAGAAAGAGCTCCTTTGGGGATAAAAAAGGCACCAGATTTGATTCAGAAAATAGAGGTTCCTATTCGGATAAAAAGGGACCAAAATCAGATAGATTTGAAAGTGACAGAAAAGGACCACGTAATGTAAAGAAATCAGCAGAGTTTACTCCCGAGAAACGCGTACCAAGAGAGCCAAAATTGGACGTAGAGGTTCAGGAGGAGCAACTGGGGGACAATGACAAGCTTGAAGGCAGAAACTCTGTCTTGGAGGCTTTAAAAGCCAATAGAACCATAAACAAATTATTTGTTATAAAGGGTGAGCGTGAAGGCTCAATCCGTCAGATCGTTGCTATTGCTAGACAGAAAGGCATCATAGTAACCGAGGTTGAGAAAAACGTACTGGACAGTATGTCAACCTCAAGATCCCATCAGGGGGTTATTGCCTTTGTAGCAGTGAAGGAATATGTGGAAGTGGACGATATACTGGAAATTGCTCAGAAGAAGGGGCACCCTCCGTTTATAATAATACTTGATGAAATTACCGATCCGCACAATTTTGGTGCAATACTCAGAACGGCCAATGCTGTGGGCGCTCATGGCGTAATTATTCCCAAGAGAAGAGCAATAGGCCTGACTTCTGCAGTTTCCAAGGCATCAGCCGGTGCTGTGGAATATGTGCCTGTTGCCAGGGTTACAAATATTGCTCAGACAATGGAATACTTAAAGAAAAACAATGTCTGGGTGGTAGGTACTGACGCCACAGGGGAAAAGGCGTTTTTTGACAGCGACCTCAAGGGCCCGATGGCTCTGGTGGTCGGAAGTGAAGGCGAGGGAATGGGTAAGCTGATCCGTGAGAAGTGCGACTTCGTTGTAAATATTCCTATGCAGGGTGAAATCAGTTCATTAAATGCTTCAGTTGCAGCCGCAATTGTTATGTACGAGATATTGAAGCAAAGGGGAAAGTCCTGAGGAATTTCCAGGTAACGGACTGTTGTGAGGTAGATGGAGTATTTGGTAATCGATGGTTACAATGTTATAAATCAATGGACCGACCTGTTCAACTTAAAAAAAAATTCCCTGGAGGACTGCCGTGACAAGCTCCTTAACATGCTGTCCAACTATCAGGGCTATAAGGAAATAGAAATAATAGTGGTTTTTGATGCCTATTTGCAAAAAGGCGGCCAGGAAAAAGTACAGGATTTCGACAATATAAAAGTTGTATTCACTAAAGAGAATGAAACAGCCGATAACTTTATTGAGAGATTTGTTTATCTTAACGGCAGATCAAACCTGGTAAGGGTTGTGACATCCGATTTTCTGGAGCAGATCGTTACAATGTCTTCAGGGGGAATCAGAGTTTCTCCCCGGGAGCTGAGGCTGGAAATAGAAAGTGACCTGAAGGCAGTTGATGAGAGCAGCTATAAACACAAGCCTCCCATTAAAAATAATACAATTATGTCCAAGATGACACCTGATATATATGAAAAACTTGATAAAATCAGAAAGGGTAAGTAAAGCTTGACATAATAGGGGTAGTTTCATATAATTTAATATGAGTTTCTATCTCTATCTATTTACCATTCTTTTACAAGCCGGAAAAGTGGGGGCAACTGTATTGAAAAGTAACGTGAGGGCTGAGGTCTATCCGGCGTATACCGGGATGATAGACGAGGATGTAATACATGAGGCAAAGGCTGGTAATGAAAAAGCGCTGGAGTACCTTATTAATAAGTACAAAAGCTTTGTTCGGGCAAAGGCTCGGACATATTTTCTCATTGGAGCCGACCGCGAAGATATTATTCAAGAAGGCATGATTGGATTGTTTAAGGCAATCAGAGACTATAAAGGGGACAAGCTGTCTTCCTTCAGAGCCTTTGCGGAGCTTTGCATCACACGCCAGATTATTACTGCTATCAAGACGGCTACCAGACAGAAGCATATTCCCTTAAATTCCTATGTATCATTAAATAAGCCTATTTTCGACGAGGAATCCGACAGAACCCTTATGGATGTCATCAGCGAAGAAAATATCAGCGACCCTGAAGAGCTTGTGATAAACAGAGAGGAATTCCAGGGCATAGAGAACAAAATGGGAGAAATACTTAGTTCTCTGGAATGGGAAGTTCTGACTTCGTACCTGGAGGGCAGATCCTATCAGGAAATAGCCGAGGACCTGGACAGGCATGTAAAATCAATTGACAATGCGCTACAGCGAGTAAAACGTAAATTGGAGAAATATCTTGAAGAACAGAAAGCATAATCGTCAAAAACAGGCTAAAATGCTACTGGACGGAGCAAAGGCAAACATGCTATAATTCTCTAGTCCATTAGCCCTGCTACATAGAGTGCGGGTGTAGTTCAATGGCAGAACATCAGCTTCCCAAGCTGATTGCGTGGGTTCGATTCCCATCACCCGCTCCAAAAAATACTTAAAGGTTTGATAGCAAGTTCCTAATGTAATATTAAAAGTCTTTAGGAATCGAACCCGAAAGGGCTCGAACGGCAGACGGAGTCTGCACAAAAGGGTCTGAACGACCGTTTTGTAGTGAGAGTAGGAGCCCGGCACCGTGAGTAAAACGAATGGTGGGCGACGTCACAAGCACGAGAAGCGTGCGTGATTCCCATCACCCGCTCCAAAAAATTTAATAAGGCACATGCTCCCATAGCTCAGTTGGCAGAGCGCATCCATGGTAAGGATGAGGTCTCCAGTTCGAATCTGGATGGGAGCTCCAAAAGAAAAGGATATCGGTATAACCGGTATCCTTTTCTTTTGGTTTTCAATATAGAAACGAACCGATGCTTTTTGGAAGTCGAGCATCGAGGAACGGAGCATATGAGATATGTGAGTACCGCAGATGCGACAGCTGACACCGCAGCACGAAGGTTAGCGGGCCTCAGAACATCCATGGTAAGGATGAGGTCAGAGTTCGACTCTGATCGGGAACTCTAAATGAAAAGTCTTTTAAATACTTGGTATTCAGGAGTTTGGGAGATTTTTTATTACTTACATTTGAAATGTACCAATAAAATGGTAGATGCTTTTATGATGCGAATTTTGCCTTTAAATGATAATTAGTTGCATATTATTCCAAATCATAGTATTTTTAAAATATAAAGTACATAGGAGGAATTTTATGTTTTGCTCAAATTGTGGGAAAGAGGCAATTGGGAAGTTCTGTACGAATTGTGGTGCACCTATAAAGAATGAATTAAATACTGAACCCGATATTAATTTTCAAGGGCAACCCGCAAATGCAGAATCTCAAATGGCAGACAATTATGTGTTTGTGAATAATATTCAACTTAACTTATCAGAGATTGTACGACTTTATGGTAGAAATAAAATAGATGCAATTAAATTTGTAAAGGCAAAGACAGGTACAAGCTTAAATGACGCGAAAAGCGTTATCGACAAAGCATATGCATATGAGGAGATGAAGCAAGAACCAAAAAAAGGTTTCTGGGAAAAAATCAAAGAGGATAATGATAAACAGCAAGTTCAAGCATATGAAAATATGAAAGAGAATATTCAGCGACGAGAACAATTTGAGAAGGACGGGATTGCTTATTGTCCTAAATGTTTTTCCGCTTCATTGTCGGCAAATAAAAAAGGATTCAGTTTAGGGAAAGCACTATTTGGCGAATCTCTTATAGGAAAGTGGGGGTTATTAGCGGGAAGTGCAAATGCTAATAAAATAAAAGTAACCTGTTTGAATTGTGGTCATGAGTTTTGGCCTGGAGAGAAGTAAAGTTGTGTTGATAAGTGTTTAACATATAAAAGGGATATTTCTATTATTGGTATTAGTGCTCTCAGTTGAGGGTGCTTTTTATTTTGCTCTTTTTACAGGTTTGCAGAGCATAAAGAATAAAGCGAATCCTTTTGTAAACGACTATAAAAAAATCTATGGAGGCAATGAAAAATGGTATGGTTAAAAATCTGATCGAAAATGCAAAGAAAAATGACGGCAGCATTAATATGGATGATTTAATGAAGTAGATCAATGCTGAGTTTCCCAAGAATGCGGTGCCCAAATTATACAGTCAGTGGAAAAGACCCTGACTATTTTGCTAATATTTGATTTCTCGAAAATCATTTTTATACTGTGCGAGAGAGGAGTATTATAAAGAAGAAGCAGCCAAATACAAAGCCTTATTTCAGTGGGTGTAAATATTCAAAGGATGACTTAACTTTGAATGTCCTAAGAACTCAGATGCTATTTTTGCAGGTACAACAGAATGTGATGTTCAGAATGTAATTGATCTCAGCGTAAAACTGGATAAATTGATTTTAGAGTATAAAAAAGATGGACTGTTAAATAAATGCCATATTATAAAAATAATACCGGAATACGATTTTTATAAAAGTCATATTGTTGAAGGATTTTAATGTTATATGTCGAAATACCATTAAATTGGAAATGTTTTTGATTGTCATAAATCAATGTACTTCAAAGTGCTGATAAATAATATTTTATTACTCATTAAGTATCAAAAAGGGGGTTTCAATATGGCTATATGGATGTTCCGTGCTGGAAGTTCTGGAGAATACGAGAACAAGTTTTTAGAAGATAATCGTATATATCTTACCTGGGAAGAACTAAAAATTGATTTGAAGAAATTTCAAAGTAAACAAGATTTATATAACTACCTTTTAAATGACTATGGTGCAGAGATACCAGGTAGAGCAAGAAACTGGGCTGCGCAGATATGGCCAATAGCGCATGAGGTTAAGGTTGGAGACTGGGTTGTACTGCCTAGTAAAATGAAATCAGCAGTACATATTGGCGAAGTAACAGGTGAGTATGCATTTGATAAAAAGCAGAGTGACCCATACTTCCATTATAGGTCTGTAAAGTGGTTTGCTACAGACATTCCGAGGGTAAACTTTGATCAGGACATTCTTTATTCATTTGGAGCATTTATGACAGTTTGCCGAATAAGCAGAAATGATGCTGAAAAAAGAATAAAGGCTATGGCAAAAAATAATTGGTTAGCTAAGGATGAGCAAAGTATTTCACTTTCACAAGAAGGTGACAGTGAATCAGCAGAAAGTAGTATGGATCTGGAACAGTATGCTATGGACCATATAGCTAAACATTTGGTGAGAAAATTCAAAGGCCATGGGATGGCCCGAATTGTTGAAGCAATTTTAAAAGCTAAAGGATATGTGACTTACCGTAGTTCTGAAGGAGCCGACAAAGGTGTAGATATCCTAGCAGCACAAGGCTCACTTGGATTTGGTAGCCCCAAAATATGTGTTCAAGTAAAAACAACGGATGCCCCTGTTGACAGGATGACACTTGACCAGTTGATTGGCACTATGCATAATTTTAAAGCTGACCATGGTCTGCTCGTATCATGGAGTGGTTTTAAGAATTCAGTAGATAAAGAAATTCCTTCGCAGTTTTTCAGCGTTAGGTTATGGGATCAACAAGCAATTATAAAAGAATTACTTGATAACTATGATAAGTTAGATAATGAAATTAGAGCTGACATACCATTAAAGAGGATATGGACGTTAACCAATGTAGATAATGAATAATTCATGACAACTTCATAGAATAAGATTATAGAAGACATTAATATGATAAAATATTGTTATGGTTATTTTTATAAGGATGGTTTGTTATGCGAATAGATGAAATTGTTATTATGTCTTAACAAATCCTATTATACAACAGACCACAAGTATTACTTGAGAGTTGGTACAACTAAACGTATTGCATCAAGGGAAGAGTTATTAAGGTTGTTTGAGGCTAATGGATCTCTTCATACTAATAAAAGTTTGAAATTTTGCATATATGATCATTTTGAAGACTTAGGAGAGGATGTAAATGGATAAGAACAAATTTGATGCGGTTTTTCCTATAATATGTTCTTCATTGGTTCAAAAAATAGGGTCAGAATATATGCTTGATGACACAGCTGCTATACAGAAATTATATACATCAAAATTATATGAGTATCTCGAAAGAGAGGAAACCAAATTTTGGCAGTATAGTACTGAGAAGCTGTTTGAATTATGGGATGAGGAAATGAAGTATGGTAAATTTACATTTCCACAGATTTGAGGAGGTTTAATATTTTGAATAAAAGACTTGAATTTTCGGTGTTTTGTCTTGAAAGCTATAAGCAAGCACATCAGATTGCTGGTAAAGATGCATATGCACTTTTTAATGAATACAGAGTGTTTAATTTTATTGAAGATCATTACGATGTTTTACATACAACCGGGCAACAATTTATTATTGAAGATATCGACAGGTATTTGGATTCGAGGATTATAAATTAGTGAGAATATACGTGTTTTAGAAAATTTTTACTGCCCTTACCAGGGCTTGAAATAGAAAAAATATTTAAATTAAAATAAATAACACCATTAACAATATACTGCTTTTTATTTCTTCAAACTCCCATCCGGGTTATATTTCTGCTTTACATAATCAATATAATCTTCAACCTGCTTGATTGCTTCATCCGGCAGACCGGAAACATCAAGATTATGGGAAGTTTTAGTCTCATTATCAAGTTTTCGAATGTTAGAGCGGCATAGCAAATAATCAACAGATACGTCGAAAAAATCAGCTAGATTTTCAAGAGTTTTTTGATCAGGAAATCTTTTTCCTAGCTCATACTGTGAAATAGTTGCACTTGTTATATTAAATTTTTTTGCAAGGTCAATTTGAGACATTTGCAACTCTTCTCTTAAAGTTCTAATCCTATTATTCATTGATTATACCCCTGAAATTAACATGCCCAAATTATATCATTTCAACAAACTGTTTAATATGTTTTAAACAAAATGTTAAAGATCGTATTGACTTAAACGAAATGTTAAAATATAATAATAGTTAGTTAAACGAAATGTTTAAATGGGAAAGCTGGTGATGATATGAGCAACCTTAAAATTCTTAGAGAAAAGAATTCATTAACCCAAACCCAACTGGCTGAAATACTTGGAATTTCGGTACAACGTTATAATATGTATGAACTTGGTAAAAGAAAATTACCATCAACAATTGCTGTTAATATATCTAAAGCACTTAATGCAAGTTTAGATGAAATTTTTGTTAATGCTTGTTAAACAGAATGTTTAGTGAGTGTGAGGTGATTCAAATAAAAAACATTCCAGTCAAAAACAATATTCAGAAATTTCGGCAGGAGAGGGGAATTACCCAGGATGAGCTAGCAAAAATTCTGGAAGTAAGCCGTGCATATCTCTGTAAAATGGAGAACCAGAGGTTTTCTCCGGGACCGGGGTTGATGCAGAAAGTATGTACATATTTTAGTAAGGAGCTTGGAGAAGTTTTCTTTGTCGGGGGTGAGGAGAAATCCCCTGAGTTTTGAATCAATGGGTTTCGAATTAATTGTCAGTTTATAATTGATATTGATATTCACTCCCCGCACAACAGCCACTCAACTCCGACATTCAAAGCCTTAGCCAGGCCCACAATCTCATAATCCGCCACGAATCTATCGCCGGACTCAATTTTACTTATAGAAACACGGTCAATATTATAGCCTAAAACACCA
>JAQSXC010000145.1 GCA_029266335.1 Eubacterium sp.
ATAACTTTGTCGGGCATTGAAAATCCTGAATTTGCAGTAAGCTCAGATTCGCCTCCATTGATTATAAATGCTCCCAATGTAACACTTGATGGACTTTCAATAACAAATACTGCCTACCGGCCCACAGAATTGGTCCGGATAATATCAACCTCGGCAAAAATAACAAACTGTAATTTGACAGGCCGGGGCAAACCAACTCTTAATCTGCTCATGGATGGCATTACTACCGTAGAAGAGGGTGCCGGTAATTATGTTATTGAAAAGAACAGAATAACAGCTTTTGGCACAGGCATACGCCTGCTCCCATATTCAGAAGGTGCTATTCTGGATAATAATATATCGGACTCCATTAATGGAATTTGTATTGATAGAAGTATTGCAACTATAACAGGCAACTCCTGGTCAGGTTCTCCTAATGACACAGATATTCTTATCACAGCCAATACCCAGGCAGGACCTCCCTATGACAATACGGAGGTGCTATCCTTACAAAATAATAAAGCTGTTGTAAAAGACCAAAGGATAATTTGATCAAAAATCAAGAGCTATGGGAATTTTCCCCATAGCTCTTTTACATTTCAGAACATTCTACACTCTGCCATTCCATACCCTGTAAGTCCAAACCTTATGATGTTTCTGGTCAAATCATCAATGTCTTAATGCACCTTTATGACAACTTATCTTTCATAGTAGGTATACCCGCGAAGGCCGTTGTCATATGCTCTCATAATTTCCGGTCTCTCACTTGCGCTTATAAGTCCGTCACGTATAGCATCCTCTGCTTTTTCACGGAAGCTTATGAGCATATCCTTTGGATCGAACTCAACATAGGATAATACATCCGATACGCTGTCACCATGTATTTCCTTGACAAGGTCATAAGTTCCGTCGCCATTGATTCTAACGCTGACCACATTGGTATCACCAAAAAGATTGTGAAGATCTCCAAGGGTTTCCTGATAAGCTCCTACAAGGAATACACCAAGGTAATAGTCGTCACCGTTTTTCATTTCATGTAAAGGCAATGTGTTCCTTACATCATGCAGATCAATAAAGTGGTCGATCTTACCGTCACAGTCACAGGTAATATCAGCAATAACAGCATTGCGCTTTGGCAATTCCAGCAGTTTATGCAAAGGCATTATGGGGAATAACTGATCAATGGCCCAGCTGTCGGGTATGGACTGGAATACCGAAAAGTTACAATAGTATATGTCAGCAATTGCACTTTCTATATCTTCAAGATCCGGCGGAGCATTTTTCAGTTTTTTCTTTTCCTTTGCTATCTGGTTTATGGTATTCCAAAATATTTTCTCGGAAAATGCTCTTTCTCTGAGGCTCAGTCTTCCGTGCTTAAACATGTCCCGTATTACATCACGGTAATACAAAGCATCATTGTAACACTCCTGAATGTTTTTCAGCGAAATATTCTTGTTAACGTCAAAAAGATTCTTTATCTGCTCGGAGGTATTCTCATCAAGCTTGTCCGGTATGTCGTGTTCCTCAAACTTTTCAACATCCAGTACATTGAACAGTAGAACAGAGTAATATGCAACTGTTGTCCTTCCTGATTCGGTAACAATTATAGGGTGAGGCACTTCACTTGAATCAAGGGTGGTCATTACGGCCTCAACAATGTCAGTGCAGTACTCTTCCACAGTGTAGTTCCGGCTGCAGGTATAATTGGTATTTGAACCGTCGTAGTCAACTGCCAGTCCACCGCCCAAATCCAGATACCCCATCGGTGCACCTTCTTTTACAAGCTCGGCGTACACACGTGCTGCTTCAAGTACTGCTGAACGGATATCTCTGATGTTTGGAATCTGTGATCCCAGATGGTAGTGAAGAAGCTTAAGTGAATCCAGCATGTTTTTTTCCTTAAGTTCATCGACCATGGCAATAACCTGGGACATATTCAATCCGAAAATACTGCGGTCTCCGCCCGATTCGGTCCAATGTCCTCCTGCCTTTGCAGAGAGCTTTATTCTGATACCTATGTTAGGTTTTATGCCTAAAGCCTTTGATCTTTCCATTACTATTTCAAGTTCACCGGGAATTTCTATAACAAAGAAGCACTTAAAGCCCATTTTTACCGCATATAGGCCAAGGTCAATAAATTCTTCATCCTTGTAACCGTTACAGATGAGACATGCTTCCTTATCCTTCACTACAGACAATGCCGCAACCAGCTCAGCCTTACTGCCAACTTCAAGGCCGTGGTGATAGCGTTGTCCGAATTTGGTTACTTCCTCAACAACCTGCTGCTGCTGATTGACCTTTATTGGGTAGACCCCTCTGTATGCTCCCTTGTAACTGAGTTTCTTCATGGCTTCATTAAAAGAGTTATTCAAAAAAGAAATCTGTGAATCCAGAAGATTTTCAAAGCGCAATAATACAGGCATATCGAGCCCACGCTCACGCACACCTGAAATAATATCCATAAGGCTGATTGCAGCCGATTCATTATCTTTATACGGGTTTACAAGAACTTCTCCATTATCCGAAATAGAAAAATATCCGTTACCCCAGTTTTTAATACCGTAAAGTTCTTCGGACTTTTCTTTGGTCCATCTGCCTAAAAGTTCTGCTTTATTCATGTCTCCATCCTTTCATTACAAATAGAGTCCTTAAGAACCCACTTAATATCTGCAAAATACAATGGGCTCTTTTAACAGTGTACCCCTGCATCTCCAGGGATTTCCACACAATTTATGAATAATATAAACTATTCAAAGCAGACAATAACACATGCTACCCCTAATGTCAATAAGTATGGAGAAAAGGAAGATTTTATATTACTTTTCTGATGTCAAATACGTTACTAAGGACCAGCCAGTTCTGTGGGAAGTATCTCATTATGGTCCAATAACTTAAGCCTCCCAGCCTGAAATCATTTGCAAGTGTCAATTTTGCAAGTACACTTCTAGCATCTTCAAACCACACCACATGCTGTCTTCCATTGTCATCATAGTAATAGAAAAATGGTGCCTGTGAAACATAATCATACTGAATTTCAGCACCCTCTCTTCTGGCCAGATCAACAGCTCCCGTATTTGTTACAGTTCTGGCTGCAGTTCCCGGTTGATATGGCAGTGTCCAATCATAGCCGTAATTTGAAATGCCCATGAATATTTTTTCTCTGGGTATTGCTGTTACAGCATATTCAAGCACTCTTCTTATTCCGGGAATTGGCGAAACCGCCATTGGAGCACTGTAGGTAAAGCCCCACTCATAGGTCATTAATATGACATGGTCTACAAGAGCTCCATGAACAGGATAATCATGAGCTTCATACAGCTTACCCACCTGACCGGCAGAGGTTTTTGGTGCCAGTGCAGTTGTAATTGTATACCCGAGAGGTCTGAGAGTATTTACAACCCTGCGCAGAAAATTATTATAACTTTCCCTGTCATAAGGGTAAATGTACTCAAAGTCTATATCCAGACCATAGTAATTTTTCTCTCTTAGTGTTCTTATAACATTATTCAGCAGATTATTCTGTGCTGTTTCGTCTGTAAGAATAGTATGTGCAATATCACTGTTGAAACCACCGGTTTCCCCAAGATTGGTGATAACCATAAGAGGAGCTACTCTGGCAGCTCTTGCAGCCCTGATAAGCGGCTCATCATTTATGGTTTTGAGGCTGCCGTCAGTTCTGACCTGATAACTGAATATACTAAGATACGTCAGGTTCGGAAGAGTTTTTCGAAGTACATCCATTTCTATATTGGGGAAGGCATATCCATTTACTTCAGTCGGACCGAAATTAATTGTCCTGGGGGGAATGACTATTACCTGCCCTACCGAAATTTGTGATGGGTTTGTAATTTCAGGATTGGCTTCAAGTATTTCGTTTACACTGACTCTATAAATAGCTGCTATGGAATATAGAGATTGTCCCGGAGTTACAACATGCCTGCGGTTGCCTTCCAGGATTACCAAAGTTTGTCCTATTACAAGCTGATTTGGATGTGTCAGCTCGTTATCAGAAATAATTTTTTGCGGTGAAACGTTATATTGCCGAGCAATGGTATAAATACTTTCGCCCCGTCGTACTACATGTATTCTCAAAAAAATCACTCTTTCCTATTTTTCTTAAGGATATTACAATGCATATTTGAAATATCCTCTTACCAATATATGCAGGTTTACAAAGATAGGTTACCGGCGTAAACCCTGCCATATATCAGCCTGTTAAGCATCTGATTAGGCTTATGGCCATCTAATGGGACACAGAAAAATAAAGAGAGTGATTTTATTATTATCAGTATTGTTAAAAACTTTTTTAGAAAATATCCTTACCCGCCAGCTTATAGTCGGCAATTGACAGTTTTCTTATAATATCAATGCCATAGGGGCAGCAGGGGGTACATTTTCCGCATTTGTTACACTTGTCTGCCTTAACTTCCAGCGCATTGTATCTTTCAACAGCCAGCTCCCTGTTGCCGAACCAGAAACGCAATCTTTCCTTCAGAGCGTATTCTGCAGTATTTGTAACAATACCATCTGCCATCTGTCTGTCAAAATAACCTTCATACTTGAAGATATCCTGTATTGGTATACCTTCGGGACAGCTGCATTTTCCGCACTGTCTGCAGACATAGTTTCCCAGTTCGGGAGCATCACTGTAAAGCCGCTCTATCTCTCCTCTGGACATGGGAACAAACCTTTCGGCATAGTTTAGATCACTTTCCAGCATTTCACGGTTATTGATCCCCGCTACAATTACCGAAGCCGGCTGAGTGAAGGCATACCTGAAAGCGGGAAGGGTTGATTTATAAAGCAAGCCGTCCCCTACAGGCTTCATAAGTATGATAGCAGTTTCCTTTTCCAGAGCAAGTGGGACAAGTTCATCTTCAATTTCAGGAAAGTTAAAACAATCATAATAATTTATGGTTGTCATAACAGCATCGAAATCATATTCCTTTAATGCCCTGATCAAAACATCAGGTTGACCGTGCATGGAGATGCCGATATGTTTTATCTTCCCCTCCTGCTTGGCTTGAAATGCGCCCTCAAGCGCACCTTCGGGTCCTAAAATTGTGTCCAGCTCCTCCATTGTACTCACAGCATGCATTATAAAAAGGTCAACAAAGTCGGTTCTAAGGTTTTTCAGACTTCTGTCAAGTGACTCGAGACATTTTTGCTTTGTTCTTTCACCTGACTTTGTTGCAAGAATGAATTCATTGCGTCTATGAGAAACAGAATAACCTATTTTTCGCTCCGATTCTCCGTCTCCATAGCTTGCCGCTGTCTCAATGTAATTTCCTCCTGCATCAAGATATCTGTTAAGAAGATATTCCGCCTCTGCTACAGGTATCTCCAACAGATGAAAGCCGCCAAATCCAAGAATTGACGTTTCCAACCCCGTCTTTCCAAACCTTCTTCTTTCCATGAACCCGCACCTCTTGTCTTTTATTAGTACCTCATAGGCTATTTCTTTAAATAGTTTTCAAAACCATCACTGTATTTGATTGCTCCATCCTTGAAAACCCACATTGCCTCTACGTCCGGATAACCGTTGATATACTTCAGAGCTTTGTCGAAAGGGAGTATGAAGGCTGCTTTTGCCATTGCATCTGCAACACCGGAATCTTTGCAGAGTATTGTTACCTGTGCATAATTATCTGCCGGAAACAAAGTAACAGGATCAATTATATGATGATACTGCTTTCCAGCTACAATGTAGTATCTTTCATAAATACCGCTTGAAACCAGTGACATATCGTTCAGATTTGCCACTTTCAAGGTTTTATTCTGACTTTCCTTGTCCGGATTTTGAACTCCTACATTCCACATATTTTCCGAAGTGCCCTTACCACCAATGGCCCTTACATTTCCCCCAACACTTATGAGGCCGGAAGTAAAGCCGTTTTTAATTGCATTCAGGCAAACCTGTTCAGTAGCATATCCCTTTCCCACACCGCCAACATCCAGACTCATTTCAGGGTCTTCCAGAAAAACCGTTGAGTTTGCCTGGTCAATTATTACCTTGTTTATATCGGTATGTTTGCTTGCTTCCTTCAGTTCGGCAATATCGGGCAGTGTTGCCCTGGCTTCATCTTCTATCCCCTCTTCTCTGTGCTTGTGCCAGATTTTGAGAACGGCTCCCAAAGCAACATTCAAATTACCATCTGTATCTTTATACCACTTCTTTGCAAAAAGAAGGAGGTCGATTATTTTCTTATCAACTTTAACCGGCTTAATACCGGCATTATCATTTATTGTCTTAATATTGCTTATACCCGGATAGTCATTATATATGTCATATAACTGATGATACTCCTTAAGAGTATCATAAACCAGCTGGGAATGTTTTGTGAACTCTTCCTTGCTGTCCGAATATGCCACAATTTGAGTTACGGTATCAAAGAGCTCGAGAAACTGAGCCTCATAACGTTTCTTTTCCTGGTTTGTGCCGCATGCACTGACATTTAGAGCAAATGAAGCAATCAATACAATTGCAATAATCTTTTTAAACAAATTCTCACCTCAATAACGGTTTGAGAGGTAGTCCTAAAACTACCCCTCATAACTGTTTGCTTATAACGTATAAGTTCAATAGAAATTTTTTTCTTGCCTCGTTATATTATACCAAATAAATACTTTTATTACCCAGTAATTATTACTTTGCTGTTTTTGATGCTTTTTCTATTACACTGTTGAAATCTGTGATGTGAACTGTTACTGAGCTTGTGAGTTCAGCGACTGTTGGAACACCTTCTTCATTTATTGCAATACCTTTTATCTCATCAACAGTCTTTCCTACAACATACTTGGAGAAAGCATCTGCTTGTTCAGACCACTCTTTACCGATTTTTGACGCTTTTTTCATACCATATGCTTCGCCTAATTCTACTTTTGTCTGTAAAGCTGCTTTCAGGTCGGAAGTAATTTTTCCTTCCTTGCTGAAGTTCACATTTGACTGTGACGCATCTATAACAGAGCTTGTAACCTTACCTGCCGCATCAAAGGTTGTTGCAGTATAGTTGGTGTAAGCCTGAGCAACACCGTCTTTTTCGCCGACATCAGCAGAGTTTGCAATGCTTGTTGTTACTCCAAGACCAAGTTTGTCGCCTGACTTGGCACCCAGGTCTTTTGCATTCTTTACTGCCTTATCAAGAGTGCTTACAAAATCGGAAATATGTACTGTAACAGAAGTTGACAATTCCTTATCTGTTGTAACTCCTTCTTCATTGACAGCAATACCCTTTACCTCATCAATTGTTTTACCAACAACATAGTCAGCAAATGCATTGGCCTGTTCGTTCCACTCTTTGCCGATCTTTGAGGCCTTAAGCATTCCGTATTCAGTTCCTAATTCCTGTTTT
This sequence comes from Eubacterium sp., assembly GCA_029266335.1. GTDB lineage: Bacteria > Bacillota > Clostridia > Acetivibrionales > DSM-1351 > Ruminiclostridium. Next base: position 7,332 of record JAQSXC010000145.1, read on the forward strand.
GATTTGACAACGGCTTTTTTATCAGTTAAAATTTTTCCTTCTTTAGAGAAGTTTATTTTTGTTTGAGCAGCGTCAATTGCACACTTAACTATTTTTCCATCTTTGTCTATAGTAACTGCTACAGCAACAGAGTCAACCTGTGCCAAACCATCCTTTTCACCTGCATCAGTTGACTTAGCAATTGATGAGGTTACAGCAAGACCTGTTTTAACTGCATCAGCAGTGCTTGGTTCAGTGGTGGCGGTAGTGCTGGATGCTGCACTTGATTCTGAGCTTGCAGCAGTACTTGCTGCAGCACTGGAATCTGCGCTTGGTTCAGTACTTGTTGATCCACAACCGGCAACAAAGGTCACTGCCAGAACTAAAACCAGTACAAGTGAAAGTAATTTCTTCATAGTAGTTCCTCCATATAGAATATTATTTATTATTTATTTAAAACCAGCCTGTTGAAAGCCGGTAAAATAAATCTCAGTAGAATTGATGTTGCTATTCCGGCTATTACGCCTGATATAAGCAGGATGGGAAGATATGCCCATAGGTATATGCCTGAGTATATCAGTGAAACAACTGCAAATTGTCCGATATTATGTGTTATTGATCCAAATATGCTAAGTATAAGATATGATATCTTTTCTTTAAAAACAAATATCAGTATAGTCATTACCAAAACGGACAGAACTCCGCCGCTAAGGCTTAACAGTCCTGCCATAGGACCTCTTGTAATTAAAACAAAGGTTGCTTTCAGCACAGCAATGATAAAAGCAGGCTTCCTGTTCAGAAAAAACAGTGCATACATCACCGCAATGTTTGAAAGTCCCAGCTTTACTCCCGGTACCGGGAGAAAGAAACTTATTGATGGCAGTGAGTTTTCCACTACGGATAAAACTAAAGCAACAGCAAAAAGTAACGCAGTTAAAACCATAAGCTTTGTTCTTGAAATATTGTCTGTATTAATCATCTGTTCGTTCAGCCCTTTCCATGGCTCTGTTCTACTTTTGCTATCACGGTCCTGCCACCATGTCTACGTCATCCTCATTTCTACTGTCCTGAGGTACTATTTTCAAAAAAATCTCATTTGGCAGACATGCTGCAGATTGGCCTACAGAATGAAGCTTGCCGGTCTTAATACATACTTTATCGGGACAGTCGGAATGTTCAAAGGAAATGCTGCCGTCCTTTTCCAGATGAAAAACAACATTTTCATTCTGCGGTATGGAAAACTCCTTATCAATACCTTTATTCAGTTCAACTGTTTTTATGAGTTGAGTTTTATAATAAATTTCTGCTTTAGCCGGTTTATGTTCAAAATTGTACTTATATATGAACATAGATAATATACCAATTATTAGAATAGCCAAAACAAGAATCAGATCACTTTTTTTAAAAAACTTCATGTTTCCTCCATGCTCGGCAAGGGCAGCTGCATTAAAAAACTACTCCTGCCTGTATGCACATTCCTAGCCTATCAGACCGCTGATAAAAATGAGAAATGTTATACCAGCCATAATTATCACATAGTTCTTAATTGAACATATAAATGTCTTCCTTTTGTCCTGCAGCTTGAAAAAAATATTAATATTTTTTTGTACCAGGACAAGTGTAAGCAGCGAAATCAGGCATATGGGTGACAACATCCTGAAAGCAACCATCAGAACAATAGCTCCGTAAGGTATGTAGTATAATGCTGCAAACAAATACAACGATGCCCTGTTCCCCAAATAGTAGGGCAATGTATAACGCATGACTGCAATATCCTTATCCACATCACATATATTATTTGCCAGCATTATATTTGCTGTAGTGCACGTAGGTATTATTGATAAAAATATAACAATCAAAAGCGGCATTACATTCAAATCCAGACTGATTGTGCTAAGGCTGAGCTTCAGTGAAAGGTATGTTCCCTGAGGCTGGTTAATATATAAAAGTATGAAAGGTATAAGCAGCCCGTAAAATACACCTGAAAACAGCTCTCCCAACGGCTGCCGGGATATGGGAATTGGACCGAAGGTATAAAAAACTCCGCACAGGAAGCAGATTGCACCCAGCAAAAAAACGACAATATCAGTCAGGTATGCCAGGTATAGGCCAAAGCCGGCCGAAATGGCAAATAAAACATATATTATCAGCAGAGCACTTTTTCTTTTAAATTGCAGTGCCTGGTGATTTGTTTTGGTATCAATATAATTATTTATTGCAGTTGTTGTCAAATCAAATACGAACATTGAAATAAAGAATATGACAGTTAAACCCCAGTTTATAGGTTTGCCAAGATAAAAGAGGTATGCAATTGTCATTAAAAATGCAAAAATACTTGTAATTTTTGTTTTAATCTCAATATAATCCAATAATTTTAGAACCATTCACTTCACCTGTCTGTTATCAGGATTTTCCATAAGCTTTATCAAGGACATATAATAGCTTTGACCGTTTATCTGAAGAAATATCAAGCTCATCAAGCAATTTTAATGACTTTTTATAATATTTGTCTGCTATCAGATGTGTAAAGTCCAGACCGCCTGTTTCAGCTACCGCAATACTCACTTCTTCTCTGGTAAGCTCCTTACTTCTGGCCTTCTCCTTTAATCCCAGCATGTTCTTAAAGGCATGTATCAAAGGAAGGGTGATGACCCCCTGCTGATAGTCGGATTGTACCGGTTTTTTAGCTACGTCCTCGGTTTTTTCAAAATCCATGCAATCATCCTGGATTTGAAATATCATGCCGATGTGTCTGCCCAGGCGCATATATTTTCTTATGGTTTTATCATTGCTGTCAGGGCTTTGCTCCAACCGGCCGTTCTCATCATAGCTGCTGAGAATTGCTCCGGCACAAAAGGAGGCTTCAAACAGTGCTGCTGTTTTCCCGGATATAATTTTTAAATATTTATATGTGGATATATCCAGATATCCGTTATTTATATGCTGGTTCAGCTCGCCAAGGCACACTCTGCTGATGTAGTCCGGCATGTTAAGTTTTATATAATCCTCTTTATTTGAAACCGAGGATGCAATTTTTAGCGCTACACTAAACAGATAATCTCCGCAGATAACGGCTGTTTTTTTACCATACTTTTTCTGAAGGGTCATCTTACCTCTTCTTATTCCGGCATTGTCCATAACATCATCATGTACTAACGTAGCAAGATGCAGCAATTCTATTGCAGCAGCAAAGCTTATTGCATTGGGATGAATGAGGCCATCCCGGTTCTGAGCACATATAAGCAGTGAAACTGCCCTGATGTATTTACCTGTAGAAGCCATAAGATGCTCGGTATATTTACGAATAATCAGAGGAGCAGCGGATAAGGCTTTGTTTACCTTATCCTTTACAAGTTCCAGAGCTCCCTCATAAACAATCAACTCAATGTCATCCTGTTTTTTCACATTTTCATTAGTCATTATAAATATACAACCTTCTCACAATAGGTAGTTTCTTCCATTGTTTCTTCAAGAATGGCATTGCATAATAATCAAGTCCAAAGGTTCTTCCAGCGCCTATCAATACCGCAATTGCAGCAAATATCATCCAGAAGGTTCCCAGATACAGACCTGTTGTACATACAAACATGAACTGCAGTACCAGAGATAAAGCCGATGCAGGTGTAGTGAACAATCCGCCGATAAGTGCCAGACCTATCAGTATTTCCGCTATTACTATAAAACCCTGCATAAATATCTGGACTGAATCATTCGCCAAAATAAATTTGCCTAGGAACCAGTTCATAAAAGGTACATCTATTCTAAAGGCATAGTCACTTAATGTGGAATGAGCCAAATCCTTTCCGCTGACAAAAATCAAACGGAATAAACCAAGAAAATCAAAATTCATAATGGCTGTACCAACAGATTTTACTGCCTCCTGTACTGCGCCATCGGTTGCTGCCCCTGTTGCAGCCGAAACCGCATCAACCGCAGCCTTAACTGTACTTTCTGCTGCCGCACCGGTTGCAGCCGAAACTGCATCAACTGCTGCCTGTATCATTTGCTACCTTTAGAATGCTATTATACCATGAATCAGCCCCGCCGAAAAAGCCTGTCAGTTTTGGAGAAGACAACCAGCCTTCTGTAATCTTCATAATACCTTCAAACAGCCATACTGCTCCCAGCCAGACTCTTAATGCTACAAGCAGGAAGCTTGGGGTTCTGTTGGAGAAATGTCCTCCTACAAAGCTGCGGCAGTTCCTGATGGTAAAGAACTCATGCCTTACATAGCTGAATATCTTATTCCAGCCCAATACCTGTATAAAATAAATAATGTTTATAAAATGCTTTGCAAACATTGCAAAGAAGGACGGGAGATTGAACATATGATTTGGCAGGCCAACTCTTGCAACACCATAACGGCCCCCTACGCATACCATGACTCCGTGGAAGGATGGTTTGTATACCTCCATCTCTCCCTTTCCTGTAATTGCACAATATATATTATTTGCACATGTGGCAGCACTATGCTCACAATTTTCTACCATCTGAGGAACAGGTCTTTCTTCCCCTTCAGGTATATAAAACATATTATCTCCAACCACATAAACATGATCATTATCAAGAGATCTGAGATAGGAATCGGTTTTGATTCTGCCCCTGTTCACTGATTCAAGTGACTTTGCAGCTTCATTTGTAATATCCGAGCCTTCTATTCCGGCAGTCCAGATAACAGTTCCTGCAGTATATCTGACACAGGCATTATCTTTTTTTACTTCAATAAAATCTGCACCAACACCGCAAACCCCAGTGTTCAACATCAGCTTAACGCCCATTTTCTGAAGGCGTTTTTCTACTTTTGCAGAAAGCTTTTCAGGTAGTATCGGAACAGCTCTTTGCAGAACATCAACATTTACAATTTCCACATATTCTCTGTCAATTTCATACTTTTCACACAATAATGGTACATATTCGGCCAGTTCACCCGCCATTTCAACACCGGTAAAACCTGCACCGACAACATAGAATGAAAGAAGCCTTTTCTTTTTTTCAATATTTGTTTCGGTAGCTGCCATTCTAAAGGCATTGTGGATATGATGCTTCAATTTTACGGCGTCGTCATAGGACCAGAGTTTATGAGTAAACTCTTCTGCTCCGGGTACACCGAAAAATGTCGGCTTGGAACCGGCTGCAATTACAATATAATCATAGCTGTATTGATTATTGTCACCAATTACATTTTGTTTATTAAAGTCAATGGACTTAACAGTATCCATTACAACATTAACTTTTCTGCCGGCAAACACCTTTTTCAAGCTTATTTTAATACTATCCTCATCAACGCGGTTTGCTGCCACTTCATGAAGTTCAGTCAGCATTGTGTGAAACGGATTCTTATCAATGATGGTGATAGTTACGTCATTATTCTTCTTGAACTTTTTAGCTAACTTTTTTGCTGTCAGTATTCCAGCATACCCAGCTCCGATAACCAAAATATTATTTTTCATAACTTCCTCCAATGGTATATTCTAAAATGTTACAATTTTCAACATATTTCTACACAACATACATAATATTATCAAAGAATGAATAAAGAATCAATGAATTTGTTAAGTTTTTGACATATAAAAGCATATAAAATTTATGGAAATTGTAAGGATAACATTCAGAGTATTAATACCACCATTTTAAAAGTTTAATCATGTAAATCACATAAAATTAAAAAATCTTTGAAAACAAATATATGTCTCAAAGATTTTTAAGCTTTATTAACTTTATTCAGTTTCGGCAGAGGTCTTAAGAGGTTCCCCGGCTTCCTTCAGCAGTCTGTTTCCTATAAGGAAAAAGCCCTGAATAAACAGTATGATGCCCGTTCCTATCAGCAGCCACTCTATCTTCACCTTGTCGGCCAGGGGACCGAAAAACAGCATTGCCAGCGGCATCATGGAGCTGGATATCATTCCGAATACCCCAAACACACGCCCTAAAAAATCACCCTCGACTTTTTCCTGCAAAATTACTGTAAATGGAGTATTAAATCCGGGTATTGTTGCACCGGTGATGAGCATGAAAAATAGGTAAATCCAGAAAACGGGCACAACTCCCAGTGCAAATGTGCATAGACCTATAATAAGGCAGGAAACAGTCATGGTTTT
>JAQSXC010000146.1 GCA_029266335.1 Eubacterium sp.
TTTTTTCTGCTACATTGTAAAAATGTGAGAATTAATTGTAAATATAGAAGATTGTTGGGTTTGAATATCAATGTTAACCTTGATATGGTGTATTTTTATGAGTACATCTACCTGTAAGAATATGGCCGAAGTGCTGATTATAACGAGGCAATAAAAAAGAGAGGATGATTAAAATGCTTAAGGAAATATCATTAAACTCATATTGGAGTTTTAAACTGGATAATGCAAATGAGGGTTTAGCTGAAAAATGGTATACCAACCTTCCAAAAGAAGTTCAAAATATTTGGGTACCCTCCTGCTGGAATGAAATGAGTGAAGAAATGTATGACTATGAGGGAATAGCCTGGTATTTTAAAAAGTTTACATTTAAAGAAATAACAGATGTCAAAAGGTATATATTATTCTTTTACGGTGTTAATTACAAATGCGACGTATGGCTTAACGGTAAGCCTGTGGGATCTCATACAGGCGGTTTTACACCTTTTGAACTGGATATCAGTGACGGTCTTGTTTTGAATGGTGAAAATACACTTGCTGTCCGTGTTGACAGCACCATTACCAATATGACCTCGCCGCCCATTGGTGTGGACTGGTTCAATTATGGTGGCATATTCAGAGATGTATCTATTATGGGAACCGGGAAAAGCTGGATAGAGGATGTAACTGTTGTTACAAAAATGAATGGGGAAGTAACAATTACTGTAAATATTGGTGATTTTACAGCTGCAGACGATTATTCAATTAATTTGACAGTTGATGATAAGGACAGATTTGAATCGGTATATGACATATCTGAAAAAATTATATGCAGCAAAAAAACATTCCGTCTGATGGTTGAAAATCCCAGGCTGTGGTCACCGGATAATCCGTTTTTGTATGATTTTAAAATCAGTCTGAAGAAAAATGATAAGCCCATGGACTATTGGAGTCACCGGATTGGGATAAGAGAGTTTTCCATAAAGAACAGAAATGTTTTGTTGAACGGGGAAGTCATATTCCTGCGGGGATATTCCAAACATGAAGAATACCCTGTTACCGGAAGAACCTTTTCCGGTGACATTGTAAGAAAGGACTATGAGCTCTGTAAGCAGGGTAATGCAAACTTTTTAAGACTCTGCCACTACCCCCACCACCTGAAGGAATATGAAATAGCAAGTGAAACCGGCTTCCTTGTCATAGCAGAAGTACCGAATGTAAACTTTAAAAAAGAGCAATTTCAGAATCCCGAACTTCTGGAGCTTGCTAACAAGCAAATGCAGGATACCATTAAATATTATAAAAACGAGACCTGTATTATGTTCTGGAGTTTATTTATTGAATGTAAAACGTACGAGGATGCAGCAGTGGATTTTGTGCCGAAGTACATAAAACTTGCAAAGACTTTGGACCCAACAAGATTTGTTGTACATGCATCTGATATACCAACCGAAGACAGAACTTATGAATATTTTGATGTGGTAGGTATAAATTACTGGCTGGGCTGGTATAACGGACACACTATCGAGGAGGGCAGCCTTCTTCTGGATAAAATTGCGGCAAGGTATCCCGAAAAGCCTGTGCTTATGACTTCCGGAGGCTGGGAAGGCATATATGGAGCTCATTCCTACAAAGCTAAAATGAAGTGGTCCGAGGAGTCACAGGCTGATTATCTGGAAGCACTTTTGAACTTATACCTTACAAAAGATTATATAATCGGGCAAATAGTATGGACTTTTAATGATTTCAGAGTGTCTCCGTGGCTGATTGATGGGGAAGCTAAGTGGCCCTCCAGACCATTGGGGATAAATCATAAGGGTGTATTTGATTTATACAGAAGGCCAAAACTCTCATATTATCGATTGCAGGAAGCCTTTAAAAAATGGGAGAGCAAGTGAACTGAAAGGATTAAATGAAGCTTTGACAGTAGGAAAATGGTGTGCAGGAATGCTGATATGAAAACTCAAGTGAAATGATTTTAGCTTCAAAATGTAAAAAAAGAAGAATTATACGTAAAGATAAAAGATTGAGACTGCATAGTCCTGAGTATATCATTTATATTACAGATCACTAGCATAGTTAAACAAATTAAGGGGCCGATTATAATGGATTCTATTCTTAGAAAGATAAATTCACTACGTAATAGTGAAAGTTTTGCAGGGTATATGTTTATATTCCCATGCTTGTTTTTTCTGTTGTTTATGGCAATTCTGCCTGTATTTCTGACTGCTATAATCAGTTTTACCGATTGGGGTTCGGTTGCTACCGATCTTTCAAAGCTGTCCTTTGTGGGATTCAAAAATTATATTGATTTATTTAAGGATGCAACTTTTTATACAGCTTTAAAAAATAATATTCTATTGCTCTTTTATACTATACCCATTCAGTTGGTAGTCAGCTTTATATTGGCAGTTTTAATAAATAAGTACTGCTACTTTAAAAACTTCTTTAAGGCCATCTACTTCTTGCCTTATATCTCAAGTACTGTTGCTGTTGCGACTATCTGGATGGTTGTTTTACAGCCGTCGTATGGCCCGCTTACAGAAATGTTGAAATCCATAGGAATTGAAAATACGCCGAAATGGCTCTCTGATTTACATTGGGCGCTGCCAAGCTTATCAGGTATGGTTGTGTGGCAAAATCTCGGATATGATATTGTAATTATACTTGCGGCACTTCAAACTGTCCCGGCCGAAATGTATGAGTCAGCTGATATAGATGGTGCAAACTGGTTCGTAAAGATCAGGAAAATTACACTTCCCATGATAACACCCACAATATTTTTCCTGATTATCTATGAAATAATGGAAACTTTCAGAATATTTGACCAGATTAGTGTTTTGACAGATGGCGGCCCCGGTGATGCTACACAGGTTCTCGTATACTATCTGTACAAGCAGGCATTCAGAAACAGCCATATAAACTATGGAGCAACTATTACGGTTGTGCTGTTTGTTATAGTTTTTGCAATAACTCTGGTTCAATGGATATTCAGAAAAAAATGGGTGCATGAATAGAAAAGTACCATTCACGCCTTATCCGGCTCACGGTATCGCGTGGAATAATTCCATAAATTTTTTGTGAGCCAGAAAGGCTAATGGTACTTTTTATTATGAATGATATAGCAGCTAACAATAAAGTTAAAACTTTGAACATAAATAAAAAATTGAAGGGCAGCAATTTAAGGGATGCAATTGGAAAGACAGTGATTACATTATTTTTATTCGCTTTCAGCCTTGTAATGGTTCTACCGTTTATATGGATGATTTCTACCTCCATGAAATATGAGGTCGATGTTTTTACTTATCCGATTCAATGGATCCCGACAAAGCTCAGAATTATTGAAAACTACAAGGAGGTTTGGTTTGGAGAGGCTCCGTTTACTTTATACTATTTTAATTCCATTAAGGTGACAGTAATAACAACCGTCCTTTCGTTGTTAATTTCCAGTATGGCTGCATTTGCATTTTCAAAGCTGAAATTTCCGGGCAGGGATAAAATCTTCCTTTTAATAATCGCGACAATGATAATACCTGACCAGGTTACGCTTATTCCAAGATTTCTGTACTTTAAGTGGCTTCACCTGTTTGATACACATATATGTCTGATAATCAGCATGTTGTTCAGCCAGTCAAATATATTTTTTATTACGCAGTTTATGAAGTCCTTACCGGCAGAGCTCAGCGATTCTGCAAAAATTGATGGGGCCGGAACGTTCAGAACCTTCTGGAACATAATTTTACCTCTGACAAAACCGGCTATTGCAACTATGGCAATTATTAAGTTTATATGGTCATGGAATGATTATCAGAACGTTTTGATTTTTATTACTAACGCAAAACTCTTTACCATACAGATCGGGGTACGTATGTTTACAGACAAATACGGCTCATTCTATTCACTGATAATGGCTGCCTCGGTATCGGCAATCATACCGCTGTTTATCGTATTTGCACTTGGACAGAAGTATATTATCGAGGGTCTTACTGCAGGAAGTGTTAAGGGCTAAAAAGCTTTAATCCAGGTAATTCGGCGTTATAACGCATAGGTTCAAAAGAACGTTTCACGTTCTTGGAAAATTTTTCGGTTGTAGAAAAATTTTCTTACCTTATGCGCGTTTCAACGAGGCGAGAGCCTCGTTATAATATAGGTAACGCCATTATAAAAATATATAAAGGAGAGATTATATGAAAAGAATGGCAAAACTTTTATCAACTGCTTTAGCTGCATCATTTTTAATGACAGCAGTGCTTTCCGGGTGCGGTGGGACTGAACCGTCCTCTGAAAGCAGTAATGCCGGCAATACTTCAACGGCGGCGTCATCTGGTGCACCGGCTAAAGAGGTAACTCTTAAGTTCTATACTCCAACAGACGAGGCAACAAACAACCAGCGTAAATGGCCCGAATTTATTACCGAGTTTCAAAAGAAAAATCCCGGCATTAAGGTTGAAATGGCTCCTTTGGTTGCAAATGTAAATAATGAGGAGTACAAGAAAAAGGCGGATCTTATGATCGCAGCCGGTGAACAGATTGATTTTCTAAGATCTTCAGCTTTGTATGAACTGACAGAGTGGGTTGATAACGGTGTAGTTGAACCTCTCGATGATTATGCAGGAAAAGCGGGCGTTAATTTAATGGATGAATATAAAGGTCTTGCTATTTATAAGGATAAGATTTATGCAATACCTGAAGAAATAACTCCCTGGCTGGTATTTATAAACAAGGATATGCTTGATGCAGCTGGTCTCCCTGTGCCTCCAAGAGACTGGACCTGGGATGATTACAGGGAATATGCCAAAAAGCTTTCCACGGGTGAAGGTGCAAATAAGGTATATGGTTCCTTTATGAATGATTGGTCTAACTTCTTCACAGTTGGTACCCAGAGCGAAATAATGGATAATCCTTTATTCACAGAGGATAATAAGCCGAATTTTGATCACCCTACCTACAGAGGCGGCTTACAATTCAGATATGATCTGGAAAATGTAGATAAGAGCCAGGTGCCTTATGCCGACATGTCATCACAGAAACTTAAATACAGAACCCAGTTCTTCGGAGGAAAAGTAGCTATGGTACCTATGGGCTCCTGGATGGTTACTGATATTCAGCTTAAAGACAAATATCCTCATACCTTTAAGACAACCTTTGCTACATATCCAAGATGGAGCAAGAACACAAAGCCTAACACATCTCAGCTTGACGGAGCCGGAATGGGTTGGTCAATAAATGCAAAGTCTGCACATAAAGAAGCTGCTTATAAATTCTTAACCGCAATGACTTCCGAGGGTCTGGAATTGGCTCATAATACATGGACAGCATGGAAGAAAACAAATGCGGACGAAATGATAAGAGGTATTGTTGGTTCCGATGAAAGCTTATATGATTTAGAAGCCTTTAAGAGCGTGATATTTGATCCTGAAAGAGTTGATAATATTATAACAAGATCAGGTCCTGGCGAAAGTGAAATCATAGATGCATTTACTGAGGAAGCAGAAAAGTATTTCGTAGGGGGACAGTCTTTGGACAGCACTTTGAAAAATACAATTAATAAAGCCAATGCAATTGTAGAAAAAACTAAAAAATAAAAGAAACCCGGACATTAACATACGAGATTTGGTAAATGAGATCATTTCTATCATTTACCAAATCTTGTACAGCCTTATAGTCTGTTGCTTATATAATGCCTTGCTATGAAGATGTGGATATTTGAATTTGAGCATGTTAGAATATGAATAGGTGATTTTGTGGGATTTAATGTCGAAAAATTTCGAAATTTAAGCATAAAAAGAAAGCTAACACTATCCTACTCAGTTATTGTGGTATTTCCATTAATAATTTCTTTATTGCTGTCCAATAATGTTATGACAAACTTTATGCTGGATAAAATTGCCAATTTAAATGAAAATTCAATAAATGATTCTTCAAAGGTCTTGAACAGAACACTTGACGATATTGCGTTTACCTTGTTAAACATATCGAATAACAGTCACGCAAGAGAGCTCCTCTTAGATGATGTTATTAATAAAGCACCTCTCAGTAAAATCCAGAGATATGAAAAACAAAAGAAATTTGATGATATATTTGATAAAATCCCAATTTCCTTAATGGCCTATAACGCCAGTATAACCATATTGGGTGAAAAACAATATGACTATGGTAACTGGGAAGATTATTCAAGCTATACAAAGCTGATTAAACAGAACAATTGGTATAAAGAGCTGATTAAGTCAAAGGATATGAGAATCCGCTGGATAGGTGTAATGCCCGGTGTAGAGAACAGCGGCGGATATTTTCTTGAAGCGGCAATGCCTATAAAAGAAAGCAGCAGCAACCTGACCAGGGTTGGTGTGGTTCATATCCGTGTAAACGAGAAAGATATCTATAAGGCGCTTAACTCAAATAACGGAACCAATGAAATTTATCTGATACAAAAAAATGGTGATATTCTGTCCTGCAAGAACAAGGCGGAAATTTCCAAAAACTTGAATTACAGGCTTGAGGTCCCTAAAATCAATGAAAATACAGGAAAATGGTATATAGATGTAGATAAAAACGGAGAAAAACTGGTTGTAAACAGTATAAACATTGGCAAGGGCAACTGGACGCTGGTATCCATGATACCCTATGAAAAACTGGTAGCACCTTTGAACAACATCAGAAATATACTTTTATTTATCAATTTGATCTTTATGTTTTCCTTTTTAATAGTAGCATTATTTATTTCAAATATTATAAGTAAGCCTATTATTAAATTGGGAAGGAGCATGAAAAAAGTTGAGAAAGGCAATTTCGATGAAAAGGTCGAGGTTGTAAGCCAGGATGAAATTGGAAAGCTGAGTCAGAATTTTAATAATATGCTGGACAAAGTCAGTGAGCTTCTTTTACTTACAAAGGAGCAGGAAAGGCTGAAAAGAGATGCTGAATTTGAAGCCTTGCAGGCTCAAATCAATCCCCACTTCCTGTTTAATACTTTAAGTTCCATAAGATGGGCGGCAGCGGCTTACGGAGATAAAAAAGTCGAAGATATGGTTCACGCATTGTCCATACTGCTCAGGGCAAGTATTACAAACGGTCAGGATATGGTACCGCTTGAAAACGAGATCAGTATTCTGAGAAACTACCTTGATCTGGTCAGAATGAAACAGGGTTCTGTCTATATATTTGAATGTAATGTAGACGAAAACATAATGAAATACAGGATACCTCACCTTTTACTGCAGCCCATTGTGGAAAATTCAATCCTGCATGGGTTTGAGGATTTGAATGGGCAGGGGACTGTAAGTATCACTGCAGAAGTAGCAGGAGATTTATTAAAGATAGAGCTGACGGATAACGGTAAAGGCTTGCAGGGAAATACTCTGGAGAGTATTTTAAGCAGAGAGTCTCCTGCACTGGATGAAAAAAAGTATTATAAAAGTGTCGGTTTAAAAAACATACATGATCGGATTAAATTGATTTACGGAGAAAATTACGGCATTGATATTTGTGATGGTGAAAAAAATGGAACTAAAGTAACTTTATATTTACCGTTCCAGAAAGGGTGAGTACGCGTTGCTGACAGTAATGCTGGTAGATGATGAAATTAATGTTATAGAAGGCTTGAAGATATCTGTAGATTGGAAAAAACATGGATATACCATTGTATGTACAGCCAACAACGGGGAAGAGGGTTATTATAAAGCAATCGAATACAAGCCCGACCTTATAATAACGGATATTACAATGCCTAAAATGGACGGCTTTACAATGGCTGAGAAAATCAGAGAAAAGCAAAATGAGTTAAACATAATTTTTTTAACCTGTCATCAGGATTTTAATTTTGCAAAGAAAGCTGTTAACCTGGGCGTTGACGAATATCTTATAAAAGATACCATGACAAGAGAAGAAGTCTATTCTGCACTGGACAAAATAAGAACCGGCATAGAAGAAACCCGTATTAAAAAGAAAATGGCCAGTGAACTTTCAATTGAATTAAACCGTAATCGCTGCCAACTTAGCGAAATTCTCATTAATGAACTGCTGAAAAAAGAATTAAACGACATAAAGGGTTTTGAAGGACGCTTAAATATATATAATTATAATTTATCCAAACAAAAGTATACACTTTCATTACTTACCATAGACCGGTATATTGATTTACTGAACAGTAACCTGTTCAACCAGGATGCAGAACTGATTCAATTTGCAGTATTAAATGTAGTTGAGGAGATTCTTAAGAAAAATGAGATCGGAGAAGTATTTCCCAAAGGTGAAAATGAATACGTGATCATTTTTAATTACAATCCTAATCTGAAATTCAGTATTGATGAAAAAATAACTGCTGTTTCAAAAGAAATTCAAAGTTGTATCAGAGAGGTTATTAAAACAACCTGCACAATTTATATAGGAATTCAGGTGGGTTCCTTGCAGGAAATCAGGCGTGCATATGATGAAACCTTAATATTGAAGAATAAAAGATTTTATATGAATGATGGAAATATTTTGTATTATTTAAATAAAGAGGCCGGCTTAACAAATATTGATTTATATTATGTAAATGATCTGATAAAAGAATTCTATTACCAATTGGAAAATCTGAATATCGATCTTCTTACACATCTGGAATATGTGCTTTTTGAAAAGGTCAAGAAGGAAAACATTCTGGGTGCCGATGTAAAAATGGTTATTGAAAGAATGATTAACAGTTTGAATAAGTCAATTGAAAAGAACGGGCTTATGTATCAGAATATCATTTGGGATTCTTATATGAAGCAGCTGTCAATCATTGATAATGTTTATGAACTGAATGAAACCTTCCACAAATATCTGATCAATGGGATAGATGTGTTGAAAAAGAATGCTGCCTACACCTGTACTCCCGAAATGAGAAAGATTTTGAAATATATTCAGGAGCATTTGCAGGAGGATATCAATCTGGAAACAATATCCGGATATATTAATATGAACAGCAGTTATTTCAGCAGGTACTTCAAAAGTAAAACAGGTGGCAATTTTATTGATTTCCTGACCGGTATAAGGATAGAAAAGGCAAAGGAACTGTTAATGGAGACTGATTTGTCAATAGATGAAATTTCTATAAAGGTAGGACATGTAAATAAAGCTTATTTTACAAAAGTATTCAAAAAGGTAACAGGATTTAATCCAGGTGAGTTCAGAAAGAAAAGATATTCTTGAGCAATAAATAACACTATGAATCTGTAGGATAAAAATGGAGGTTGTTAATAAATGATAAAGGATAAATTGAAAGTCAATGTTTACTCAAATAGATTGGAAATGGGTAAAGCTGCTGCAGCAGCAGCAGCTGAAAGAATAATCGGTCTTATAGACCAAAAAGGTGAAATTAATATGGTTTTTGCAGCCGCCCCCTCCCAGGACGAATTCCTTTATACCCTGGTCAGCAATAAGGAAATCAAATGGGAAAAGATAAATGCCTTTCATCTGGATGAATATATCGGTTTGAGTGCTGAGGCTTCACAGGGCTTCGGTAATTTTTTAAGACGCAAGTTGTTTGACAATGTCAACTTTAAGTCTGTTAATTATTTAGACGGAAGCAAAAATGGTGAAAGCCTTGAATGTGACAGATATTCCGGTCTTCTAAAGCAATACCCCTTGGATATAGCATGTATCGGCATTGGGGAGAACGGGCATCTGGCGTTTAATGATCCTCCTGTAGCAGATTTTGATGATAAAGCCCTGGTCAAGGTCGTTGAATTGGATGAAGTTTGCAGGAAGCAGCAGGTAAATGACGGATGTTTTGCAGCTCTTGATATGGTACCGACCCATGCACTTACTCTTACAATTCCGGCAATTATGTCTGCTAAACATATTTACTGTATGGTTCCCGGAAAAACCAAGGCCAAAGCTGTGGAGAGAACACTGAAGGGTCAGATATCGGAGACCTGTCCTGCATCCATACTCAGAACCCATGGCTCGGCAGAGCTGTACATAGATGTGGACAGTGCTGCAGGCATATGATAACGCATAAGGTTAAATAGAAAAATTTACAGCTGCAAAGAATAGAGGGTAACTATGATATTAAGGAAGATTTGGGAAGAAAACGATGCAAGTGATATAAAGGAAAAATTGCTGATTAACCCTGAAGAAGCCGAAACAATCGCATTAGGCCATGTTTCGGTAAATCCGGGGGAAACCACCAAAACAGGCTTTCATGAGGACGAGGAAGAGATATATGTCATATTGAAGGGGAAAGCAATTTTGACCATTGGCGATGAAGAACGTGAGGTCGTTGTGGGTGATGTAGCCTATGTCCCCAGAAATAATGTACACAGGATGAAATGCATATCTGAAGAAAAACTCGAATACTTATACTTTGCAAACTGGCCTAAATAACAGGGTACTGTTTTTGCTGCTGCAGGGCAGCAGAATGAGGGATTAGCTTGAAAGAATCAAAATACAGTAGTAATTTGACCGCGTACCTCCACGATAATTTCATAACTGTTTTGTGGCCGCTATGCGGCTCATGGAGGTTATTATGGATAGAATTAAAATTTTCAATGGTAAAATTATAACACCTTACAGATTTCTTGAGAGAGGTGCCATAATTATTGAAAATGGCATTATCTCATGTGTCAGCGGAGAAGATGTGCCTGTACAGGATGCAGTTACAATAGATGCACGGGGGCATTATGTGGCACCGGGTTTTATTGATATTCATACTCATGGGGGCGGAGGGTTCGACTTCATGGATGCAACTGTGGAAGCCTATCTTGGAGTAGCAGAGACACATGCCAGATATGGAACCACATCTATTGTGCCTACCACTCTTACCTGTACCAATGAAGAACTTCAACAATCCTTTGAGGCATTTAGAAAAGCAAAGACTCTGAACCATAAAGGTGCCGATCTGATGGGAATACATCTGGAAGGCCCCTATTTTTCACCCGAACAAAAAGGTGCACAGGACCCCAAATATATCAGAATACCATCAAAAGAAGAATACGAAAGAATCTTTGAATGGAGTGACGATATTATTCGGTGGAGTGCGGCTCCCGAAATAGAAGGAGCACTGGATTTTTGCAGATATGCCCGGGAAAAAGGGGTTTTGATGTCAATAGGACACTCTGATGCAATAGGGGAAAGAGTAACAGAAGCTTTTGAAAATGGTTTTACGCACATAACGCATTTGTATTCGGCCATGTCAGGTGTAAAAAGAATTAATGGGTTACGGTATTCAGGCGTAATAGAAAGTGCCTTCCTGATAGATGAAATGACGGTGGAGATAATAGCCGATGGAATCCATATTCCGGCTGACCTGCTAAGTCTGGTATATAAAATAAAGGGACCTTCCAGGACCAGCTGACAGGCTTGTCAGGACCATGGTCAAATCGGCTGGGGTGCCTCTGGTTGATGCAATCAGGATGATTTCAAGCACACCTGCCGGGGTTATGGGTATTGATGGCAAAAAAGGCAGTCTTGTAGCAGGAAAAGATGCAGATATTGTTATATTTGATCAGGATATAAACATACTTACAACAATAATAAAAGGTAAGACAGTTTATAATGCATAGATTAAATGAGGCCGGAGATATTTATTGCCTCGTTATGAAAAAGAACACAATAGATAAAACAGCTGTAAGCAATAATATTAAAAATGAGGGGTGGATTAATGAACATTATACCCGGACTCAAAAAAATAAACGAAGGCCGGCCTTTGCCGGAAGGGCTTCCTTCGGGGGATGCATTTGGTTTTGGAATGGAGCAGTTACCGCAAATATTACAGGAAAAAGAAGAGGGGTATATATTAAAGGTTGATGAGCATGGTGTTATTATTGCAGCAAAAAGCAGCAAAGGTTTGTTTTATGGAATTCAGACCTATTTGCAGCTGAAGGAACAGGACTGCAATAATGAGCTGGAAATAGCAGATTGGCCTGATAATGATATCAGAGGCTTTCATCTTGAAACCAGGTTTGGTATCCCTAAATTTGAAAGAATACTTGAAATAATAGATGAACTGTGCAAATACAAATTCAATACTATTTTGATGGAATTGGAAGACAAGTTCCCCTATGAAGATGTTAAGGGCATTACCTCGGCAAATGCACTGAACAAGGAGCAATTAACCGGAATAATCAGGTATGCAAACGACAGATTCATTGAAATAATACCGTTGCAGCAGACCCTGGGGCATGTTGAATATATACTTAAAAATGATGACTATTATCATATGAGGGAAGTAAGAGACAACAAGGTTTCCGGAGAACTTCCATGTTCACTTAATGCCATTGGAAACCTTTCCTTCAATGATATTGACGAGTTTTGTCCCTCAAATGGCGAATCCTATGGCTTAATTGAAAAAATGTGCAGGGAAATTGCGGAGAAATATCACTCAAGCAGGTACATACATATCGGCTGTGACGAGGCATGGAATTTACTCAATTGTGAATCGTGCAGGGAAAAGTATGGAAAGGAAGGCTACAATAAAGTTTTCCTGGAACACACAAACCGCATGGCCGGGTTTATAACTTCGTTAAATAAGGTTCCCGTAATTTGGGACGATATGCTTAGAGGTTTTTCAAAGGAAGACTTTGAGC
>JAQSXC010000147.1 GCA_029266335.1 Eubacterium sp.
TTGCTTTAAATTCAAGAAGTCATTCCAATACTTTTTTTGCCAGCAGGGCATTCTGAAAATCCAGTCTTGTATAAGGATCTGACAAGGAGCGGCCGGTTATTTCTTCTATACGGTCTATACGGTATTTCAGAGTGTTTCGATGTATGAACAGCTTATTTGCGGCCTGGACAATGTTGCAGTTTTGCTGCAGATAGCACTGCAGTGAATCCAGCAAAAAGGTATTGTTCTGCTTGTCATATTCAGTGATTTTACCCAATATCTGCTCCACATAGCTTGACAATATATCTTCCTTTTCCAGCTCAAAAAAAAGCCTGTACAAACCCAGATTTTCGTAGTAATATATCTGGTTTACAAGTCCGGTTTTATTCAACAGCTGTACACAGCGTGAGGCTTCTCTGAAACTGTTTTTCACAGAGAGAATCTTCGGATAGGCCTTGCCGACACCGATATTGTAGTGTATGGAAGGATACTCCAGAGTAAACTGCCCGACCAAGGTTTCTACTATTCTTTTCAGGGAACTGTCCTCAGTTTGCGCGTGAAACAGGACAACAATGTTATTACTGTGATTTGAAATCATATGGGGGATATGATTGTCATTAAGCGTATTTGAAATTATCTCATAAATATGCTGTATTTTTGAGGGATTTATAACATTACTGTTTTTTGATTTATCCCTGGTGGAGGAACTGTAAAACTGCAGAAGCATCATTTGCTGCCGGGCTCTGACATCATAGCCTACAAAGGAACACTGACTTGCAAGCGTCTCTTCCTGTATATTCTCATTAAAAATAATACTGTGAATCACATCAAGGTCTGATTTTCCGCGACTGGAAAAATGAATGACCGATGAACCGATATCTTCCATAATATCAACCAGCGGGACATTCCACGGGATTGTCATCAAAGGAAAGGCTGCATTATTGGACAGATCAATCAAGGCTTTTGTAACCTCTTTTTCATCAACATAATGCTCTCCAATAAGAAGTAATACACCTGCCAGCTTGTTTTCTATAGCTTCCTCAAGCATTTTTATCAGACTGAAATTCTTTTTATTGGAAACAGCACCACTGATAATGAGCAGCTCTCCACCATGAACCCATGGTGTGATAGTAACGGTTTCTGTGATATATGGCCACCTGATAACATTGTCAAGATGATCAAAGCCCGCAATGTATTTAATGTGTACCAGTGACGGCAATTGCTTCAGATCCCTGCACCTTAACATATTTACCTCCCAAGCCATGTCATGGCTTTGAGCCGCATAGCAGCCACAAAAATATAATGAAATTTGTCCTGAATTTAAATTTAGCTCTGAAATATGAAGTCTTTCAAGCCGGTATTTAAATTTATTTTACTAAAGCCGAATACCAGTGTCAATGAATCCGGCAGATCAATTTGTGCAGTGTGCACAAACGGAATTAAATCATTTAGTATGCTGCAGACAAAACTCGGAGCTTACTTCCCAAATCAGTTGACAGTAATTATACTATGGGCTATTATTGTAATAAATTAAGGCAGGATTAAATAATAAAACTCCGTTTTGAGGCGAGATATTTTGGGTTAGGACAAGGCGGAGGAAGGCGCAATAATTGCTTTATTGCAACTGACGACAACGAAGTATTGACCCAAAATTGCCGTCTCAAAATGGGGAAGTTATTATTTAATCATGCCTAAACACAAGATATCTTGAATACAAATGACGAAGAAGTCTATTTCCGCTTAATTAGCGGGATTAGGCTTCTTTTTTAATTTCTTAGAAATAAGAAAGGGGGAGTCCAATGTTTATTACTAACACCCTTATAAGAGAAAAAGAGGGCTTATGGGATATTGAAATAGAGAACGGGTTTTTTAAAAGAATAGCACCTGCCGGAGTCATACAGGTTCCGGAAAACGCGGTGGATGCTCAGGAAAAGCTGTTAATGCCGCCTTTTGTAGAACCGCATATTCATTTGGATTGTGTTATGACAGTGGGGCAGCCCCGCTTCAACATGAGCGGCACCTTATTTGAAGGAATACAGATCTGGAGTGAATACAAGGAACAAATTCCATTAACCAAGGAGCTGATTAAAAAAAATGCCAGAAAAGCAATTGAAATGCAGGTAAGCCATGGTGTCCAGTTTGTCCGTACTCATGTTGATACTACTCAGGACAGTCTTATAGGTCTTGAAGCGCTGCTGGAGCTGAAAGAAGAAATGAAGGGAAAAGTGGAAATACAATTGGTGGCTTTTCCCCAGAGCGGCATATACTCCTACCCCGGAGGAGATAAGCTCATGATAAGGGCAATAGAGATGGGGGCCGATGCAATCGGAGCCATACCGCATTTTGAATTCTGCAGGGAATACGGAATTGATTCCATCAATTTCATAACCGAGCTGGCAGTAAAGCATGACAGAATGATAGATGTCCACTGTGATGAAATTGATGATGGACAGTCCAGATTTCTGGAGGTACTTGCAACCAAAGCATATGAAAGGCAGATCGGTTCAAGAGTGGTTGCAAGTCACACAGTAGCAATGCATTCCTACAACAATGCCTATTGCTCCAAGTTGTTCAAACTGCTCAAACTGTCAGGTATACGTTTTGCCTCCTGTCCCACGGAGAGTATCCATTTGCAGGGAAGAATTGACCCCTTCCCGAAAAGACGGGGTATTACCAGAGTCAGGGAATTAAGCCAGGAGGGTATGAATGTTGCTCTGGGTCAGGATTCCATAGCAGACCCCTGGTATCCGGCAGGAGAGGGAAATCTGCTCAGAGTACTGGATATGGGGCTTCATGCCTGTCATATGCTTGGGTTTGAGGACATAAACAGGAGCCTGGATTTTATCAGTATTAACGGTGCAAGGAATCTCTGCATTGAAGACCAATACGGTATAGAGGAAGGTAAGCCTGCAAACTTCATTATTCTCAATGCACAAAATGACTATGAGGCAGTGAGGCATCTGAGAGAGGTATTATTCTCGGTGCATAACGGAGAAGTAATAATGAAGCAGACACCTGCAATTGCGGAATTAAACCTTTAAAAGATAGAGCAGGTAAAATTGGTTGGAAATAAGCGTCTTAAGAATAAATTTTAATTATGCTTATAACAAATTTTTAAAAGATAAAATCTATATGAAAAGAGGGGTAAGATTATGAAAAAAGTTAAAGCATTAAAAATTATTGCCTTGATTATGGCAATGGTATTTGCAGTTGGAACCATCAGCGGCTGTGCTGGCAAAGGAGATGACTCCACCATTAAAATCGGTTTGCTTTTTGCGATGAGCGGTCCTACTGCAATAACTGAAGATACAATGTATAAATCAGCAAAGCTTGCTATTGATGAAATTAACGAGGCCGGCGGTATCAACGGAAAGAAGATTGTAACGGTAGAAGAGGACTATGCTACTGATGCAGCAACTGCAGCCGAAAAAATGAAGAAACTGATAATGCAGGATAAGGTTGTAGCGACAGTTGGTTTGTATACTTCAGCAAGCAGAATTGCGGCTGCACCGGTCATAGAAGAGAACAACGGCATCCTGGTATATCCGACTTTCTATGAAGGTGAAAAACCATCCCCAAACATTGTTTACACAGGTATCGTTCCAAATCAGCAGGGAGACCTGTATGTGCCCTGGCTTGTTAATAATGTAGGTAAAAAGTTCTTCCTTTTGGGGACAGATACTGTTTATGCCGCACTGATAAACAAACAGTGTTCAGAGACTCTCACAACCTGTGGCGGTACTGTTGTAGGTGAAGAACTTGTACCTTCAGGACATAGCGATTTCTCATCAACTATTAACAAAATCAAGGAGTCAGGTGCAGACGTTATTTACTGTAACCTTAACGGTGACAGTTCGGTTGCTTTCTACAAGCAGTACAACAGCTTCGGATTAAGTCCTGATAAAACACCTATAGCCAGCTTTATCACCGACGAATCAATGGTACAGGCTTTAGGGGCTGATCTTGCAAAGGGACACTTTACCTCGGTTAATTATTTCAATACGGTAGATACTTCAGAAAATAAGACCTACCTCGAAAAATATGCAAAGAAATACGGCTCGGCAGATGGCGTTACAGCGGTGGGAGAATCCAGTTACACAAGTGTAATGCTGCTTGCCGAAGCTCTTAAGAAAGCAAAGGAACTTAATACCGAAGAAATTCTGAAAGCTTTTGACAATCTGGAATTTGATGCTCCGCAGGGGCATGTAAAGATAGATGCAGCTACTCACCACATCTGGGCAAAGGCCAGAATAGGTAAGGTAAATGCTGAAGGTAAGTTTGATGTGGTTTTTGAATCGGATGATATTATACAGCCGATTCCTGAAAAGAAGTAAAAGTCTTCCGGTAGAAATTTAAAACAGAAGGGTGTTTTGCATATGCTTTTGACGAATATTATTAACGGTATAAACTCATCTGCGGTACTGTTGCTGTCAGCTCTGGGACTGGTTATAATCCTGGGCTATATGAAGGTTGTAAATCTGGCTCACACCGAAGTGATAATGTTTGGTGCCTATGTGTGCTATTACGTTTATACGGTTTTTCAGCTTCCTTTTTTTGCAGCAGTTATTTCTGCCTATATAGTATCGGCAGTACTGGGTATTGCAATGGAGAAATTCGTAATAAAGAAATTGTATGGAAAACAGGCTGAAACTCTTTTGGCCACCTTCGCTATATCAATATTACTCAAACAGGGTGTCAGATTGATCTGCGGTGCGGAACTAAAGCTGGTTGGAATTCCTTTCAGAGGCAACTTTACAATCGGAAAGGTGGTTGTTCCGCACTATTACCTGTTTGTCATAGTGATAACAATACTTGCTGCTGTTGTTACCTGGTGGATTTTCCACAAAACCCGTTTCGGAAAAACAGCTGCCTCAACTACCCAGAACAGAGCTATGACAGAATGTCTGGGAATAGACACCAGCAGGGTGGATACCTGGACCTTCGCACATGGTATGGGGCTGGCCGGACTGGCTGGTGCAGTGCTGGCTCCAATCTCCAGTGTCTCACCCTTTATGGGAACGGCTTATCTGACTGATACCTTTATGAATGTTGTGGTTGGAGGCGTTAATTCCCTCATAGGAACAGCATTATCATCGGTGATGATAGGTGAATCGACTTCAATCCTTGGCGGTTACGGCGATATGGTCAATGCGAAAATAATAGTATTTCTGATTGTTATAGTCATTATAAGATTTAAGCCTGAAGGTTTATTTGCATCTGAAAGGAGGTAGCGGCGGAATGGAAATTAAAATGACTGACTATATAAAAAAACTTCCTGTAAACAGATATGTCGATATGCTTGTATTTGTACTTTTACTGGCATTCCCGCTCATGGTAACTCCCCTGAGGATGGAATACATGTCAAAAGTAATGGTGTATATAATATTTGCTTTATCTCTGGACCTTTTGTGGGGCTATACAGGACTTATGAATATGGGGCATGCGGTGCTCTTCGGTATGGGTGGCTACATCGTAGGAATTTCCTATACCTTGATTAAAGCACTGCCTGAGGGACTGCCCGATTATATGACCAGGTTCAATCTGACAGAGCTGCCTGTGCTTTTCAAGCCGCTTACAAATCCCATATGGGCTTTCGCTCTGGCGTTGATTATTCCGGGTATTGTGGCAGCCATACTGGGCTGGTTTATTTTTTCTAGCAAAATAAACGGAGTATTTTTCTCGTTAATAACTTTGGCGCTTGCAAATATATTTGAACTCTTTATATCAAATCAGCAAAAATATACTAATGGAACTAACGGTCTCGGAGGGCTGCCCAGAAGAATTCTGGATATAAAACTGAGCAGCGTCCAGATGTATTATACAGTACTGATAATAACATTACTGGCCTATCTCTTATGTTTATGGCTGACAAAAAGCCGTTTTGGAAACATATTGCAGGCAATACGGGAAAATGAAGCCAGGCTTACATTCCTGGGTTTCAATCCAATTAGCTTTAAAATAGTAGTTTTCACTATTTCAGGTGTGCTGGCCGGACTGGCAGGAGCATTGGTAGGGCCTGTCAACGGAATAATTTCACCGGTTGATGTGGGAGTCACACTTTCGACCCTGGTCCTGGTTTGGGTTGCTGTGGGAGGCAGAGGCAGCATGACTGGAGCAATAGTAGGAACGGTGGTTATTAACTGGCTTCAGGTGCTGTTATCTGAAAGGATTTCCGATTACTGGATGCTGATATTGGGTGCACTTGTGCTTGTTGTAGTATTTGTTATACCTAACGGCTTTATCGGCAAACTGATCGAAAAACAGTATGCTTCAAAGATAAAAGCGGGAAATGAGGAAGTAATGAAACCCAATTTTCTTGAGAGATAGCTTTAGAGAAGAATGGTAATTCAGTCATCCTTGAAGGGAGAGGGTTTAAATGAGCAAAATTTTAGAGATTCAAAATTTAAGCGTCGAATTTAACTTGTTTAAAGCATTGACAGATGTCAGCCTTGCAATTAGGGAAAAGGAACTGAGGGTTATTATCGGACCCAATGGCGCAGGCAAGACCACCTTGATGGATCTGATTACCGGTAAAACCAAACCCACAAAGGGCAAGGTGTTTTTTGAAGGCAGGGACATTACCGGAAAATGCGCAAGTGAAATTTCCGGCAAATACAAAATAGGACGTAAATTTCAGGGACCGAATGTATTTGATAATATGACCGTTGAAAAAAATATTGAGGTTGCTCTTGAAGGTTTCAGTTCAACTGTTAAATCTTTTTTCTTCAGGAGAACCGTTCCAATTAAAAATAAAATAGACCAAATATTGCAGCAAATTAATCTTGAACATAAGAAGGAAGTTGTTGCCTGTGATCTGTCCCATGGTGAAAGGCAGTGGCTTGAGATTGGAATGATAGTGGCACAGAATCCGAAGCTCATAATACTTGACGAGCCCACAGCCGGAATGACGGCAGAGGAAACCTATAAAACAGGTGAAATGATAAAGACTCTTTTAGGTGATCATACTGTTATTGTTGTTGAGCATGATATGGACTTTGTCAAACAGGTGGCCGAGACGGTAACGGTGCTGCATCAGGGGATGCTGCTGGCAGAGGGCAGCTTTGAAGAGGTTCAGATCAATCCGAAGGTTATCGAGGTTTATTTGAAGGAGAGCGAGTAGCCAGAGGCCAAAAGACAGCAGACAAAGCTTATAAGTCAGAAGCTATCAGAACAGCACGGGGAGGTAATAAATATGTTTTCCGCTGATAATATTCATGTTAACTATGGTAAGAGTAAAGTAATCAACGGTTTGTCACTGCACATAAAGGAAGGAGACAAGGTGGCGATTCTGGGCCGCAACGGTGTTGGAAAAACCACACTTCTTAAAAGCATAATGGGACTTCTGCCTGTGGAACAGGGAAACATACATTTTCTTAAAAAGGATATTACAAAAAAACGCACTTTTCTTCGCTGCTCAGAAGGAATAGGCTATGTCCCTCAGGGCAGGGAAGTAATTCCTCTTCTGACGGTGGAGGAAAACCTGGATCTGGGTGCTCTGGGCCATAAGCACATAGATATCCAATTACAGAAGGAATGGGTGATGAGTTATTTTCCGGCCTTAAAGGAACATTTGCCCAGAAAGGGCGGAGTGCTGTCGGGCGGACTTCAGCAGCAGTTGGCCCTGGCAAGATGCCTTATGTCGTCTCCGAGAATGATTCTGCTGGATGAGCCCACAGAAGGCATCCAACCCAACATAGTTTCGGAAATTGCTTCAACCCTGAAAAAAATATCCGAAGAAAAGAAGATAACCATCGTTGTTGTGGAGCAAAACCTTAAATTTGCTAAAAAGCTGGCAGACAAATACGTCATAATGCAGAAGGGCTGTATAGTATCCCAAGGGGATATGAAAGGGCTTACCGATGAAGTAACCAGAAGGTATCTGGCACTGTAGACCTCGGCCGGCAGGACAGGGAAACTCGAAAGTGCTTTTGTCAAAAATATAGAAACATGTGTTATATTGCATTAAAAAAGTATGGACAATATTGGAAATACTATGTTATCATATGCATAGATTAACGATGTATTGTATATAAAGGTATATTCAATAAGTATAGGTGCTTTTGAAAAATACATATAACACATGCAGTACCTTTTACAAGGAGGTATTATGACAATTGACAAGGAACTTCTGAAGGGCAGTACAACCATGTTGATATTAAAGCTTCTGGATAGCGGAGATATGTATGGCTATCAGATGACAAAAGAACTGGAGATAAGATCAGATAACACGTTTACATTGAAGGAGGGAACTCTATATCCCATACTTCATTCCCTGGAGAGCACCCGGATGATTGAATCCTACTGGGAGGACACCGACTCTGCCCGTAAGAGGAAGTATTACAAAATCACAAAGGGTGGAAAAAAGCTTCTTGCCGAAAAGGAAAAGGAATGGGGTCAATATGCCAACGGTGTAAGAAAGGTTCTGGGAGGTGCTTCTTTTGAGCAGATATGCTTCTGATTTCGTATGCAAGGTACTTGACCAGATAAAGTATAAAAAGGTCCACAAAACAATTGCTACAGAACTGGACAATCACATACAGGAATTGGCTGAAGGATATGTTTCTGCCGGACTGGAAGAAGAGGAGGCTTATTGCAAAGCCATTTCCCGGATGGGAGATCCTGTTGAAATCGGAAGGCGCCTGCACAAAACCCATAAGCCGAAACCGGAATGGTCCATAATTACTCTTTTGGGAGTTATAACTGCATGTGGAATTTTTATTATTTTTTATTATGCCTCTTTGTTTTCTGCTCCCGAGGTACTCAGGCGGCAATTACAGCTAGTATTAGCAGGAATTCCGTTGCTCTGCTTTTTTTACTTCTTTGATTACACTAAGCTCGAAAAATTCACTTTGCCGGTTTTCTACCTGACATGTATACTGCTGCTTATGGCAATATTTTTTGGCGGAGAACGCAATGGCAGAGCATGTTTATTCATTGGAAATTTAGCTTTTACTCCGTCATTTTCAGTACTACCCCTTATACTTATATGCTTTGCCGGTCTTGTGAAAAGGTGGTGTGACGGAGACACTCTGAATTTATTGAAATTAATTGGTTCGGCAGGCTTGCCCTTACTTATAATTTTAATGGAGCCATCCCTTGCCTATTTTTTTATAGTGGGTACCGGACTCCTTGTTATGATTACATATGGGATATGTACTAATCAAATTTTTAAAGCAAGCAGGAAAAAAACTCTGTTGGTTTTATACGCTTGTCTGTTCGGTCTTGGACTGCTGCTTTTCATACACTTTTTTGGTTTTCAGCCCTGGAGGATAGAGAGAGTAACCGTGTTTCTGAATCCCGAAAAAGATCCCCAGGGGGGAGGCTGGACCTACACTATTATCGATAAAATAATTGCTTCTGCTAAATTTATTGGGAACGATGGAAGCTTTTCTATTATTGGTGAAAATAATACAAGCATGCTCCCCGAGGCAAATTCGCATTTTGTTTTAGTTTTTGTAATCGGAAGTTTGGGGTGGAGCTTTGGAATAGTGCTGATTGTATTATTAAGCCTTATTATATTCAGATTGTTCCTGGCTGCGGGCAAAATAAGGCATAGCTTTGGAAAATATATGTGTATAGGGATTTGCTGCGTATTCTCACTGCAGGTCATAGCAAATGTTTTAATGAGCCTTAGATTGTTTCCGGCCTTCAGTGTACCGCTGCCCTTTATATCATACGGAGGGGACGGGTTCCTGCTGAATACCGCCCTCATTGGACTGTTTCTGGGCGTTTACAGGAGGAAGGATATTATTGTTGATGTGCAGGATTGAGCCCTGAAGACTTCTCCGGGTCTTCACCGGTATCGGTATACCCCAAAAATATGAGCAGCGCTGTAAATATTGAGAAGTATGCCAGCATCATTGGCACCTCGAACACATTTTCAACGAAGTTTGGCACAATAACGCCGACCAGCCCGGCATAAATACCCTGTGCCATGCCAAGCTGCCGGGGTTGGGTAATGCTTTTTACGGCCCGTATGCCCCAGGCCAATACATTATATATGAAGATACAAAAGGCAGTAAGACCTGCAAGTCCCATTTCCACTGCGATCCTTAAAAAGTAGCTGTCGACATAAAAGGCATTGGGTATTTTGAAGTTTTGTGCTACGGCACCGCCGAACTGACCCAAACCCACACCAAAAACGGTATTTTGCCGTAAAATGGCCATAGCTGTGGTCCATCTGGCCAATCTTCCTCCCAGAGCACTGCTTTTGAAGTAATTTGCACTCAACAGAAAATCAACCCTGTTGTTTATGGTAGGAATAAACAAATAAGCTGCAAACACCAGGATTAAAAATAAAAGTATCAATCTTTTATCCTTTAGCCAGAAAAATACTGCCATAGAGAAGATAAAACCGATCCATGCCGATCTGGAGGAGGTAAAGACAAGGGTTGTACACATTAGTAATGTGCAGGTCCCAAAGAGGTATTTTTTTAAAAGCTTGTTCTCTGTAAAAATAAGCGATATGGAAACAGGTATAATAAGAACCAGCAAACTCCCCAGAATGTTGGGACTGCCTATAATGGAAAAAACCCTGGTGGTTATTTGGGCTTCGAGATTTTCAACCCAGTAAGCCGGCATTTCCGCCTTTGTTATATATTGATAAACACCGTGAAGTCCCAGCAGGCCTCCCGAAAAAACCATCAGATATAAAAACCACCTTACATTTTTAACGGAAGCTAACAGCTGGACTGCTATAAAGTACCACAGTATTTGCTGTACTGTCTGCCTGAAGCCTGCAAGCCCGATTGCCGGAACTGGTGAGTTTATCAGCAGCAGGCAGAAGGCAATTACTATATAGAACATAATTGGTATATCAAGAGGTGTGGAATGATATCCCGGTTTTTTTCTATAAAAGATCCACTTGTAAAACCAGAGGCAGACTGCAAAAATGAGGAGCAATTCATCCCAGAAGCTTGCCAGCAAAGGGCTTGGCAGAATATATCTGAAAAGATAGTCTATAAAAACATACAATCCCAGTATAAAAATAAATCTTGAATAATCAAAAAGAAGGAATACAGTAAATAATACAGCTCCAAGCCCTCCAAAAATCAAGGCTCCGGGAAATATGGCACCCATAATTCCGGCAGCCAATCCACAGAGGCTTAAAACTATTACAGTTCTTTTATTATTGGTTAATTCCATCTTTACTCCATTCCCAGCCATTAGTCAAATATATATGAAAATATATTTCTGAAAAGGCTGTTGTCAAGGCAGGCTTTCCATCTGGAGGTTCCTACAAGCAGGAGTCCGGATATAAGAAGGCCGGAGGCTGTTATAACTGCCCTTAAGTACTATTGATGTAATACTGTAACCGCAGGTATAAAACAGAATGAAAATAGACAGGGAAGTTGAACTCCCGGGGTTATTGGCGGCACCTGTGAAAACTCCTCTCAATATGCTGTTTTTTATATCCCTGTACATAAATCTGTAAAGCCGGTCCCATATATTATCAATAACTTTAAAAAAAACTGAAAGAACTCTATAAGTCAGTGATTGTTTTAAAGAAGAGGAGCGGATAAGGTAATTCTGAAGCAGCTTATTGGTCAGACTTTCATGGTAAAGGTTTAAAACAGTTTTCATTATCCTGCCGGTCAGAGAATATTCATAAGTGCTGTATAACCTTCTGCAGGCATTCAGTAATAGGCTTTCTTCAATAAGGTATTTCAAAATGTCACCAGCTTTTTAGATTATTTAAGTATTGTAATTTTTTCAACCATACCGTCAACTTCCAGGGTGTGGGTTTTTACTGTAAACTTTTTACCCTGGCTAAGCTCCTG
>JAQSXC010000148.1 GCA_029266335.1 Eubacterium sp.
GTTTTATTTGTCGCCACAGGAGCCCTCATGAGCCCTGTAAGTACTCAGCAAAAAGAATCGATACCAGGTATAGCGCATGCTGTAAGTATTCATAGAAGCCTGGATTAATACCTCCTTTATTCGCCTCATGGCAGATAAGAGAGTGAAAAATTTCATTATGGTTTTGCAGCCGCTATACGGCTCAAAGCCATGACATGGCTTAGGAGGCTAATATGAGTTATATAAGTGCTTTTTTGGTTGGAGGAGCAATCTGCGCAATTGGACAAATTCTTATCGATAAAACTAAGCTTACACCTGCCAGAATTTTGGTCCTGTATGTTGTGGCAGGTGTATTTCTGACTGCCATAGGGGTTTATCAGAAGCTGGTGGACATTGGAGGTGCAGGTTGGGTATAGCCTTGCCAAGGGAGTATTTAAGGAAGTAGATGAAACCGGGCTGATGGGCGCATTGACCGGGGGTTTTAAGGCAGCGGCTGCAGGTCTTGGAGCTGCAATATTTTTTGGATATATCATGGCAGTTGTAGCGAAACCAAAAGCCAAAAGATAATAAGGAAAATAAGCCAGGAATACTAATAATTATATTTCCTGGCTCTTATTATGGTAAGGCTTTTAATGGGTTCGGAGAAATTGAAACATTTCAGTCAGAGCAAAAATTAATTAGCTCAATGTATAAAAATTAGTAAGGACAAATTTTATTAGTTATAAAATATTGATGAATCATGGGCAAATAATGTAGCAAATTAAACAAAAATCATGAATAATAAAGGAATTTAAAAAAATATATGGAATTATGTATAAAAATTTTATATAATTAGGTATGGTTTTTTATTCATATAATTAATTATAGATATGAATTTTATCTACGTAAAATAAGGTGGACATTTATGAACATAGAATACATAAACCCTTTTATTGAAGCAAGTCAAACTGTTTTAAAGCAGGTAGCCAATGTTGATGCAAAATTAGGTAAGGTTTTTCTGAAATCATCACCATATAAGGGTGAAGCTATTTTAATAATTGTGGGCATTACTGGTAAAATAAGAGGACAAGCCATTTTTACCATGTCCAAGCCTGTTGCATTTAAAATAGCATCAGCAATGATGTTTGGAGCGCCGGTAAATGAATTGAATGAAATATCCAAGAGTGCATTATCCGAATTGACAAATATGATTTTGGGTAATACCGCGACCATACTCTATAATAAGGGTATAGGAATAGAGATAACTCCTCCGTCACTGTTACTGGGTGAGAATCTTCAGATAACTCCTTCCAAAATGAAGACAATTTGTATACCGCTTTATTTAAATGAAACTGAAGAATTGGAAATAGATATATCAGTAGAAGATTAAAGATTTGCTAAAAATATTAATAATGATAAAATATAATTTATGACAATTAAAAAAGATGGTTTATACCATCTTTTTTAACGTCCTGTTTTTTGGTTGATTAATAACGTAAATTAAAATGAAAGGAGTAAAAATATATAATGCCACTTAATATTGTATTGGTTGAACCGGAAATTCCGCAAAATACCGGTAATATCGTAAGAACCTGTGCGGCAACAGGTGCAGTATTACATTTGGTTGGACCCCTGGGTTTTTCCATTGAGGATAAATATCTTAAAAGGGCCGGCCTGGACTATTGGCATGAAGCTGAAATAAATTATTATGAAGGTTTGCAGGCGTTTCTAGACAAGCATGGTGATAAAAAGCTGTACTATTCTACAACAAAAGCTGTTCATAATTATTGTGACGTTGCTTATGAAGAGGATTGCTTTGTCTTATTCGGAAAGGAAACAGCAGGATTACCCGAAGAATTGTTAAAGGATAATAAAGATACCTGCATCAGAATTCCCATGAAAGAGGGAATAAGGTCCTTGAATCTGTCCAATTCCGTGGCAATAGTAATATATGAGGCCTTAAGGCAGAAGGATTTTGAATATCTGAAAACTGCAGGAAAGATGGTAAAATATGACTGGTAATGCTATACTAAAGGCGTCTAAATAATAAAACTCCGATTTATTTTGCTGATAGAACTTATTAAAATGAATAGTATTATAAGATAGATACAATAATAAAACTGTGATAATAAATGCTTCATATAAATTAACAGACAATGGAAGAAAAAATAATTTTTGAAGTACTGAAAAATGGGTATATCATAAGGTAGATGATAAAGAAGATATTATTTCACCTTGTCCGATATGAAACCGGCACGGAAGTATGCAAAGGCATACTTGATAAAAATTAGGGATTATTAAAAAATAAGGAGTGGGTCAGATTGGTAAACAAGGACAGACTGGTTAACGAATTTGTAGAGTTGGTGAAGATAGACAGTTTATCGCTAAAAGAGAGAGAGATGTGTGATACACTGAAGAAAAAATTGGAAGCATTGGGCTATAATCCTGTTGAAGATGATGCAGGTCAAAAATTGGGTGGACAGTGCGGCAATATCATTTGCACTGTTAAGGGTAATAAAGAGGTACCGGCAGTTTTGCTGACTGCCCATATGGATACGGTAGTTACCGGAATAGGCAAAAAACCTGTTGTTGACGGAGATATTATAAAAAGTGACGGTACAACCATACTTGGTGGTGATGATGCTGCCGGTATTGCAATAATACTTGAAGCTTTAAAGGTGCTTAAGGAACAGAACATATCCCATGGTGATATCCAGATAGCGTTCACCATAGCAGAGGAAATTGGACTGCAGGGTTCCAAGAACATGGATTTCAGTAAAATATATGCCAAATACGGATTTATTCTGGACAGTGACGGGAAAATCGGATGTGCTGCAGTTAAAGCACCGTCACAGAACAAAATTCATGTGGTTATCAAGGGCAAAGCTGCACATGCCGGTATGGAGCCCGAAAATGGCATAAGTGCCTTCTCAATCATGTCTGATGCAATATCCTCAATGAAGCTTGGAAGAATTGACGAAGAAACCACTGCAAACATCGGCACGGTTCACGGTGGAGTTGCTACAAATATAGTTTGTGACAGAGTAGAGATTGAAGGTGAGGCGAGAAGCCGTCAGGCATCAAAGCTTGAGGCTCAGACAGATCATATGCGCCAATGCTTTGAAAAGGCAGCTGAAAAATGGGGTGGTCAGGTAGAGTTTACTACTGAACTTGAATATCCATCTTTTAATATAGATACGAAATCGGAGATTATTCAAATCATGGAAAAGGCTGCCGATGAGAGCGGTTTTGCTTTTGAAGCCATAACAACAGGCGGAGGAAGTGATACCAATATAATAAATTCAAAAGGAATACAAGCTGTGGATATGAGTATTGGTATGACAAAGGTTCACAGTGTTAATGAGCAGATATCAATTACCGATATGAAAAATGCCGTAGTGTATCTGATTTCAATATTGAAAAATATTAGATGAGTATAAAATACTGCATTGGGTCGGGCTTAAAATAGGGGGATTTTGTGTTGCAAACAACAGCGTTAAAGGTATCGGAAATATCAATAGATGACAAGCAGTGTTTCGACAGATACTTCAAATTGGCAGGGCTAAGAGTTTCAGAAATGAATTTTACCAATTTTTTCATGTGGAGAGATTATTATAAGGTAAGGTTTAGCATAGTAAATGATTTTTTATGCATAATATCAGTGAAGGAAGATGGTCAGCCATTCTGTTTCTTTCCTGTTGGAGATTACTCCCGTATTGATGAATTAAAGTGCACCTTCTATATGTTGAGAGAATACTTTCAAGAGATGGGAGGGGGCTTTAAAATGCATAGAGTATCAGACACTCAGCTTTCAATTCTGGAAAAGCTGGGCCTGAATTTTAACTCCAATGAGGACAGGGACAATTTTGATTATCTGTACTCTGTAAAAAGTTTGTCAACTCTGGCAGGTAAAAAGTTGGACGGAAAAAGAAACCACATAAACAAATTTAAAAAACTTCATACCTTTGAATATGAAGCAATCTCTGAAGGTAATATGGCTGATTGCAGGAACATACTTGAAAATTGGTGTATTCAAAGAAATTATACTGAAGATAAGAGTCTTGTTGCTGAAAGAAAAGCCAATCTGGATCTTTTGGACAATTACAGCATTCTGGGTTTAAAAGGTGCAATTATCAAAGTTGATGGTGTACCACAGGCTTTTACAGTGGGAGAAAAGTTAACACAAGATACTTGTGTAATTCATATAGAAAAGGCAAATGCTGACATTCATGGACTTTATCCGTTGATTAATCAGCAGTTTCTTGCTAATGAATGGACTGAGCTTGAATATGTTAACAGAGAACAGGATTTGGGCCTGGAAGGCCTGAGAAAAGCCAAATTATCCTATAATCCTGTCAGCTTTGTAGAAAAGTTTACAGTAGAACTTTGTTAAATATTTATTAATTTAGGCGTTAAGACTATTGAAAATGTTTTTGAAATATTATAAAATTAGTTTTGGTTTAGGAAATTGAAACCAATTATTATGTTGATAAGCATTAAGTTGCTTGGCTAATTAATATTAATAAAATACTAGGAGGTAACAACAATGGCAGTAAAAATCGGTATTAATGGTTTTGGACGTATTGGACGTCTTGTATTCAGGGCTGCAGTAAACAACCCTAATGTAGAAGTAAAGGGAATCAATGATCCATTCATCGATCTCGAGTATCTGAAATATATGTTAACTTATGACACAGTTCATGGTAAATTTGATGGCGAAGTTAGTACAAAGGATGGAAAATTGGTTGTAAACGGTAAAGAGATTGCTTTCTTTGCTGAAAAGGATCCTACAGTTATTCCTTGGGGAGCTAGCGGAGCTGAATATATTGTTGAATCAACAGGTGTATTCACTACTACTGAAAAGGCTTCAGCTCACTTAAAGGGCGGCGCTAAGAAGGTTGTTATCAGTGCTCCTTCAAATGACGCTCCAATGTTCGTTATGGGCGTTAACAATGACAAATATACCAAGGACATGGTTGTTGTATCAAACGCATCATGTACTACTAACTGCTTAGCTCCTTTAGCTAAAGTTATCAACGACAACTTCGGTATAGTTGAAGGTCTTATGACTACAGTTCACGCTGCAACTAACACTCAGAAGACTGTTGATGCTCCTTCAAACAAAGACTGGAGAGGCGGAAGATCAATCCTCGGAAACATCATTCCTTCATCAACCGGTGCTGCTAAGGCAGTTGGAAAGGTTATACCAGAATTGAACGGAAAGTTGACAGGTATGGCATTCAGAGTTCCTACAGCTGACGTTTCAGTTGTTGACTTGACAGTACGTCTTGAAAAGTCAGCTACTTACGAAGAAATCAAAGCAGCTGTTAAAACTGCTTCAGAAACCAGCCTCAAAGGTATCCTCGGATACACTGAAGATGCAGTTGTTTCAACTGACTTCATCCATGATGCACGTACTTCAATATTCGATGCTGAAGCTGGTATCGCATTGAATGGAAACTTCGTTAAATTAGTTTCATGGTATGACAATGAATGGGGTTATTCAAACAAAGTTGTTAGCCTTATCGAACACATGGCGAAGGTTGACGCTCAGTAATTAATTGAATTATAAACGCGAAAGCGTATAAAAACACATCCTGCAGGCTTCCTGCAGGATGTGTTTTTTTGTCCGGGTCAGTGATATAAAATTGTCAAAGCTGTTTTATATTTTAAGGTCTTGTATTTAAAGCTGTTTATATTTTAAGCTGTTTTGCACTTTAGCCGTCTCAATACAGCAAACTTCCGATTATTTAATATACTGTTTTATATTTTTCAAGGTAGTGAATCTACCCACCCCATATCTCTTGATTGTAAATTTGTCAGGGCCGTTTGAAAAACCACCCTTTGAGGTGGAGAAGCCCAGAGAATAAAATTTCTTTGCTTCTGAAATTATAGCTTCATTATAGTCACCATAGGGATATGCGATAATAGTGGGGTATTTACCGGTTATTTTAAATAAAGCATCTCTGGATTGCTCCAGTTCGTATTTCAACTGGGAGGGAGATAGCTGTGATAAATGGTGATGGGAAACAGTATGGCTCTGTATACTTACCAAACCCGAACGATCCATTTCACCGATCTCTCTGGAGGTTAAATAGTACTGCTTATCTATAAACCGGGTAGCCACAAAGATTGTTATTTTTACATGGTATTTTTTTATTATATTGAAAACTGTATTATAGTTATCTTCATACCCGTCATCAAAGGTTATAACAACGGGCTTATGTATTCTGGCCGGGTCCTGAAGCTGGTCTGCAAATATGGGTGTATATCCATTATTCTTTATCCATTTTATCTGCTTCTCAAACTCTTTAGGCTTAGTGAAAAGAGCCTTGTTTTTTGAAAACATCTTATCAGTTACCGAGTGATATACCAATATTGGAACGGCACCGGAAGAGCCTGCTTTTGCCTTTAGCAAAGGACTTGGATGAGAAAAATTTATGCAGCCGGTCAAAAGGGATAGAAATAATAATAACGATATAAGCCTTAATTTATTTTTCAAAAACATCACTCCCAGGAAATAAATAATAATTATTTTACAGGAAAAATATATACTATTTATTAACTTTTTTTGAATTTTAAGAGATTTTTTAGCATTTAACCATAGTGGCCTACCCTGGATAAGAATTTTGCCGCAAAAAGATTTCAAATAACTCAAAATATTTGCAGTATGATTTATATTTATCACCAAGTAATAATATCTAGTTTTAAATTTACCCAAATTGTGATATACTATTAAGAAAATGAATTTATATTAAGGCATGATTATGTGCCTAAGGAACAGATAAATAATTTTGATTCAGGAGGTTTATTATGATTGTAACTCCAAAATTCCGAGGGTTTATATGTACCACATCCCATCCTGCAGGCTGTGAATACAATGTAAAACAGCAGGTTGAGTATGTAAAAAAGCAAAAGAAAATCTCCGGTGCCAAAAAGGTTTTGGTAATTGGTGCTTCTACCGGTTATGGACTTTCTTCCAGAATTGCTGCTGCTTTTGGCTG
Organism: Eubacterium sp.; assembly: GCA_029266335.1. Classification (GTDB taxonomy): domain Bacteria; phylum Bacillota; class Clostridia; order Acetivibrionales; family DSM-1351; genus Ruminiclostridium. Next base: position 6,963 of record JAQSXC010000148.1, read on the forward strand.
TGGTGCTGCTACCATCGGATTATTTTTTGAGAGACCTGCCTCGGGTAATAAAACTGCCTCAGCAGGCTGGTACAATACTGCTGCCTTCGAGAAATTTGCAAAAGAAGAGGGTTTGTACGCAAAGAGTATTAATGGTGATGCATTTTCAAATGAGATAAAGCAGCAAACAATAGAGCTTATAAAAAAAGATCTTGGAAAAGTAGACATGGTCATATACAGTCTGGCGTCTCCAAGAAGAACTCACCCGGTAACAGGAGAGGTATTCAATTCGGTAATCAAGCCTATAGGCCCTGCATATACATCAAAAACTGTTGATTTCCATACCCGGCAGGTATCAGAAACAACTATCGAGTCTGCAAATGAAGAAGAAATCAGGCATACCATAGCCGTTATGGGTGGCCAGGACTGGGAAATGTGGATGGATGCCCTAAGGAAGGCCGATGTTCTTGAAAAGGATGCCATAACTTTGGCATATTCCTATGTAGGACCAGAAATGACTCATGCAGTTTATAGAGAAGGAACAATAGGAAGAGCTAAGGATGATCTTGAAGCTACAGCTGTTAAAATGAAGAATGAGTTTAAAGATATAGGTTTAAAGGCTTATGTATCAATAAATAAGGCGGTTGTGACACAGGCAAGTGCTGCAATTCCTGTAATATCAATATACATCAGCTGCTTATTCAAGGTTATGAAGGAAAAAAATATACATGAAGGCTGCATTGAACAAATGTACAGAATGCTGCAGGACAGAATTTACTCAGGGGATATGAAGCTGGACAGCAAGGGACGTATATGTATGGATGACTGGGAGATGCTTCCTGAGGTCCAGTCAGAGGTAACAAGACTATGGAATGCAGCTGATAATGAAAATATCAGTGAAATTTCGGACGTTGAAGGCTACAGAAAAGAATTTTTCAGATTGTTCGGTTTTGAATTTGATGATGTTGATTACAGCAAGGATGTTGAAACCGATGTTAAAATAGAGAGCATAGTATAGAAAATGGCTGCGGGCTTCGCAGCCATTTTCATTTGACAATACATTTGGCTAATACCGAAACTCTTCAATACTAAACCGGACAACTGTATGTCATGTTAATTATCTAATTCAATTTCAATAATCTCTCCCCATATGCTTTTGCCGTCAACCCTCAAAATACCAAAGCTGCATTTTTTCTGACGCCTCTTGTCCATTGCAGAGCCGGGATTGAAATATAAAACTCCGTCCAGACTTTTGTTCATGGGTATATGACTGTGGCCGAAAACAATGCAGTCGACTTTTTCACCCTTAAAAGCCCTTTTGGAGTTCTCTGCGGCAGTACTGCCGTATCCGTGACCGTGTAAAATTCCTATCCTGCATTCCTCAACTTCCAGCATCCTTTTTAAAGGCAGCATGGTTTCAAGAAATTCATCGTCATTATTGCCTAAAACAGCGATAACCGGTGCTATTTCCTCCAGTTCGTAGATTACATAATCTCTGCATAAATCTCCGGCATGGATTATCATATCCATACCTGACAACTTCCGGAGCAGTGTTTCAGGAAGATTTTTACCCTTGCGCGGTATATGAGTGTCTGCTATTACACCTATTGTTATCATTAAAACCTCCCGGAAACAGATAGTATTGCGCAATTCTAATATCACCAGATCTACCCATTATCATCAAATCTGCTTATTATCATCAAATATGCCCGTTATAACCCAATCTGCCCGCTTATATTTTTCTGATCTGAGAGGGTGTAGTTTCGGTAAAATGCTTGAAAATTTTATTGTAATTGGCCAGATTGTTAAAGCCGCAGTCCAATGCTATCTGAGCAATTGTAAAGTCTGTTTCGCGAAGCAGTTCAATTGATTTTGAAATACGCATTTTATTAACATATTCTATGGGCGTAAACCCGGTTGACAACTTGAAGAAAGTCGAAAAGTAGTTTGGTGACATATAAGCCAGCTCGGCCAGGGTGTTCAGCTCAATTTTTTGAGAATAGTTACTGTTGATATAATCAAATACCTTTTCAAGCTTCTCCAGCTTCTTACTCTTTGAGGTCAGGCTTTCGGTACTTTTGCTGGAATCCTGGTAATGCCTGATAAGGTAGGTGATTATATGCAGCAGTTTAGCCTTTATCATTAATTTGTACCCTACGGTTCCGTTAACATATTCATCTTCTATTTCTGATAATAAAGCAAATATTTTCTGGCCTATTTCACTTTTGCTGTCAATTTTATTGTTAAAATTTGAGCTTCTCTCAAAAAAAGGCTCCATATAATGGTAATCAAAATGGCTCTCGGAGGACCAGACCAGCTGTGGCTCAAACATAACTACCGGCATGACCATATTTACCGGTGGCAAAACCTCCATATAGTGTGGCTCAATATTATTGATAACCACTATATCGCCCTCATTCATTTCATAGGTCCTGTTTTCAACATAATAAATTCCTTTACCCTGCTTAACGAAAGCTATCTCAAGATAGTTATGCCAATGAAAGGTATGGTTCATACAATAATAAGGCTCCATATTGGTAAACTTAATACTGAACGGAAAATCCAAGGGAAAGGATTTTGGTTTATATACTTTTGATGATTCCATATACCCTCCGTGTTAATAGCATAATAACGAGGCAATAACATGTCTCCCACTTCTATAAGTAGCGGGAACTGCTTTGGTTTTCAGGATATGAGCATATATCCCGCCTCGTTGAAATGCCGCTCATGTAAGTAAATTTTCCTACAATCGGAAAATTTACTCTGAACTAGGCATTTTAAGTTGAATCGTAAAATAGTATCAGAAAACCATAAAATAATCAGAGAAATTTATTAGTGTTTCTCTTTATAATATTATTATAAATATAGGAATAAATAAAGATTTACAACAAAAAAGTAATATTGATTTCAGATAAAACCACGAAAAATGCAGCATTTATACATGGAGTTTTTATCATAAAATAGCAGAAGGGTGGAATGTTAGTGGTAAATCCGGCTTATGAAGTAGAAAGACTGCTTCAGTTTGGACAAAAGCATGGCTTGATTGATAAGCTTGATACAATAATTGCAAGAAATCAGTTATTGGATTTATTAAAATTGAAGGAACCATATTATGGCGAGGTGGAAGAAGAGGATTTCCAGTATCCTACCGACATTTTAAGCCGACTGGTGGATTATGCCGGTGAAGAGGGACTGTTTGACAGGGAAGTGTATGTAAACAGGGAACTGTTTGATACAAGGCTTATGGGATTAATTATGCCAAGAGAGTCGGAAATAGTGAGAACCTTTAATGAATTTGCTAGGAAGGAATCCATTCAGGCAGCTACAGATTATTTTTATCACCTGTGTACGGCCTCAAACTATATAAGAACAGCTCAGATAGCGAAGAATATTATCTGGAAGACCAATTCCAGGTATGGCGACCTGGAAATAACCATAAATCTCACAAAGCCGGAAAAGGACCCAAAAACCATTGCCATGGAAAGACTTCAGCCCCAGAGCAATTACCCGAAATGTATGCTTTGTGTGGATAATATAGGCTATGCAGGCCGCATAAACTTTCCTGCCAGACAGACACACAGGATCATTCCCATAACTCTCAGCGGTGAGCAGTGGTATCTTCAGTATTCACCCTATGTATATTATAATGAGCATTGTATTATTTTAAGTGAGAGCCACGTTCCAATGGTAGTTTCAAAAAAGACCTTCAGCTGGCTGCTTGACTTTGTGAGACAATTTCCGCACTATCTGTGCGGCTCAAATGCAGACCTTCCCATAGTGGGAGGATCAATACTGAGCCATAACCACTTCCAGGGCGGAAATTACCTGTTTCCAATGCAAAAGGCACCTGTAATAAAGCGCTACAGCTCCAATGTATTCAAAAGTGTTGAAATTGGCACTGTAAAATGGCCGCTTTCTGTTGTTCGTGCTGCCAGCGACAGCATTGAAGAACTGGTGGAGTTCTCGGACTATGTTTTGGACAAGTGGAGACAGTATAGTGATGAAAGTGTTGATGTGCTGGCATTCTCTGAAGCCGACAGCGGCCCTGTACCACATAATACAATTACTCCTATTGCAAGAAGGAATGAGCAGGGTAAGTACGAAATGGATCTGGTTCTAAGAAATAACAGAACCACCGAAGAGTATCCGGATGGAATATTCCACCCGCATAAGGAAATACATCATATCAAAAAAGAAAATATTGGTCTTATAGAAGTTATGGGACTTGCAATTCTTCCAGGAAGATTAAAGACTGAAGTTGAGCAAATAAAGGAAATACTGTGCGAAACAGCAAATTTAACAGATATATATGAAAAGGATCATTTGTTAAATAAGCACATGTCCTGGATAGAAGAGCTGGTATCAAAGTATGGAAGAGCTATGTCAACGGAAAGTGCAGATGAAGTTCTAAAGCTTGAAATAGGTAAGAAATTTGAAATCTGCCTTGAGCATACTGGCGTATTCAAGCAGTCAGAAGAGGGCTTGAAAGCCTTCGACAGTTTCATGCAGGCAATTGGCTGCAGTGAAGTTTAATCCTGTTGATTGATTTCAGGGTGGATTGATAGTATGAACGAT
>JAQSXC010000353.1 GCA_029266335.1 Eubacterium sp.
TATGATGAATGTACTGCTGCTCATCAATATTTGGCAAAACTATTTCCTTGTTGTGTGCTGCAAATGTATCTTTATAAAAATTCTCTCTCATGGTAAAGCCGGTGCCCAATAAACCTAATCTTTTACAGTTGATAGCTTCCGCCTTCTTACAAGTCTCTTCCACAATATTTAACAAAGGTATTTTAGCTATTTGCTTTACCCTGTCAAAAACAACATGTGGGGTATTTGAAGCTATTACAGCAAAATCTGCTCCTACTTCAGCCAGGGAGTTTATAGATTTTATCATCATATTAACCAATGAATCCCAGTCTCTTTTAGATACGTATGACAACATTTCTTTCATATTCACACTGTCAATTAAACTCCCCTCCTGACTGTAATAATTTATTCAACTTATCTTATTTATTTCGTATCGTGGAAATCCTGATCCAGCTAATAATATTATTTATTACCTCAAGTATATTAATTAAGTATGATTGATTTCCATTAAGTCGTAAAATATAAAACTATTTTTAAAAAATATTCAAAATGAAATAATGTCTAAACTTCAATTGATAATTAAAAATTATATTAATTTAGCCATGTAATACTCATCTACATATTGTCCGTCAACAACCATGGATCTATACTTTATACCTTCTCTTACAAAGCCCATCTTTTCATATAACCTGATTGCTCTGAAATTATGAGTCATTACCGTAAGCTCCAACCTTGTAATACTATTTAGCAGAGACCACTCATCAATTTTCTCAAATAAACTCTTGCCGATTCCCTGTCCCGAATAATTCTTCAATATTCCTATTACTATATAAGCACCATGTCTGATCCTTTTATAATTACCTCTGGAAGCACTGATGAAACCAATAAGCTCACTGTTTACCCGCGCTCCAAAATAGATACCGTTCTGATCATCAGAATCAAGCCTTTCAGCCAACTGTTCTGCTGTTATAGTTCTTTCGAAAGGTTCCAGCATCATAAATTTGGATTCGCAATCTAAGGTCTTAAGTAATTTTAAAAAGTCTTCTGCCATTTCAGGTACAATTTTAACAAATTCCATATAAACTCCAATGTAGCAGCTTTATTTAAATCTTTGAAGATATTACATCCAGCACATCTTTCTGTAAAATACCATTATGTCCTGAAAGACATAAATCAAAATCAAGCTCTTTATATTTCATCAATGTACATAAATAAGCATCCCGCTCACAATTCAGACTTGGGAGAATATCGTCCATGGTATCACCTATATTGTCACCTGCATAAAGTATCCTGTCCTTTTCATCCAGCACGCTTATACTGTCAATGGTATGCCCCGGGGTATGAATAATCCTGATTTGTTCATCGGGGAAGTAAATCTCAGCATCAAAAACAATATCAGGTAAGCATATCTCAGCATTGCCATAACAGAACCGGCCATTTTTCCGCATCATAACTTCCCATTCTTTTTCAATCATATCTCTACACAATTTATGTGCTATTATTGAACAATTTTTCAATGAACTGTTTCCCCAAATATGATCCCAGTGATAATGAGTGTTTATAACAAACAAAGGTTTGGATTGATTTTTGATATACTCCATAACAGGCTCAATACACAGGGAACCCAAGCCGGTATCAATCAGGAAATTGTACTTTTTACCCAGTATAAGATACATATTTAAATCCCAATCAAACATATCAAATGTAAATAAAACACCCCTGTTATTGATCTTCCGCTGCTGCATGTTTAGGATCAACTCCTAACTTTCATCAGATTCGCCATTTCATCCATTATATACCAAGAAAATTTATATTACAATATATTTTAGAACATTTGTTCTCTTTTTTTACAACTCTTACATCATAAGAGAAGCCTCTTCTCCCATTTCCGCCCACTCCTCCTGCAAAATGGCATATTCGTAGGCATCATGCCAGATTGGAGTCCCATCATCATTCTTCCTGAAAAATGCCTTCTTTTTGAAATATCCTTCACGTCTCATATGAAGGCGTTCCATAAGCTTCCAAGAAGGTGCGTTCCCGGGGTTGCACATTGCAACAATTCTATGTGCCCCCAGTTCTTCAAATGCATATTGAATTATCCGTTTGGAGGCCTCTGTAGCATAGCCTCTCCGGTAATAAGACGGATTAAATATGTATCCCAGTTCCCAGGTCAGAAACTCTGCTGGATCTGTTTGCTGAAAATATAAGTGACCAATCATTTTATCATTTTCTTTTAGACATACTGCCCAGAAATTATTACCCTTTGACCGTTCAGAAGCCAATTGCATGCATTCGTCCTGGCTGCTCGTGCTACCGGGTTCATATCTGAGTACTTCCTTCTGCGAGAGATATTCATATAGGTCATTCCAATCATCTTGTTTGAAATTCCTTACAATCAACCTGTCAGTTTCCATTAGCATCACATTGCAGCCTCCATGAAAAATAAATATATAGTTTTGTTCTCACAAAATCAATTCAGAAATAGAATTAATTATTCTATCTGGTTTAACAGTAGCTTGTGCTAAAAGTCCCTTTTTGCCGTGATCATTCCAAATTGAATAAATGCCAAGTTTCTGTGGTGCTTCAATATCCCAGGTCAGGTTATCTCCCACCATCCAGACGTTACCTGCATCTAAACCAAGTTTTTTAATCCGGGCATCAGGAAACATACATATCAGTTCATCCTGAAGCTTGCTGTAATTGTCAGCCATTCTCCAGCCGCTTTCCAAATCCGTATAACCTAAATTCTCCAGAGACTTTTTGACAATGTCCCTTCTGGCCTGTATCATATCAAGTCTGCCTACCCTGTGTCTTTCGGGATCACTCCAATACCAGGTTCTCACCTCATTTACACTATCCAGCAGGGCCTCTTCATCAAAAGAAGTGTTCATCTCCTTTACAAATGAATTGCACATAATCTTCCATGCAGTATCTGCTGCTCCATCAAAGGAAATAATTGTATCGTCCAGATCAAACAAAATTGCTTTTGGTAACATGCTGCTCTCCTTTTAGTTTAGACTCTTCTCTTTATCCTGTCAGGGGATTCATTATATTCTTCATCCACATGATAGTCATTTCTTCTTGCTCTTTCTTCCTGCCTTAAAAGCATCTCAATTTCCAGCTGATTTTTAGCACGGATTTCTTCCGCTTTAATAGTTGTTTCAGCATTTATTCTGGCAAGCTCCAGTTTGAATTTGATCAGCTTGTTAATTATATAAGGTGTAACAAGTAATACTGCTAATCCTAAAATGCTTACCACCGGTGCCCAATCTTCCATTTCTATTCCTCCCGTTTTTGATTCTTGATTTTTTCCCATTCTCCTGCAAGTATTGCATATATTACATGGTCCACATAGCGATCGTACAGCCATTCAACCTGTCTGGATATGCCTTCTGAAACAAATCCCAGTCTTTCAGGAACCGCTCTGCTTTTTTTATTAAATTCTGCTGCCCGGATTTCAACCCGGTTTAAGCAAAGTTCATTAATAACATGATTAATAATAGCACTGCAGCACTGTGTCATTATCCCGTTCCCCTGGTACTCTTTTGCCAGCCAATAACCGAGTGAGGTTTTCTTATTACTCCAATCAATACCATGAAGTCCAACAATTCCTGCTATTTTACCCTTGTAAAAAATGCCTGCCTGAAATCCATTATTATCTGCTTGCTGCTTTTTTGAAGACTTTATAAATCGCTTAATAATTTCCACACTTGTAGTACCACCCACCCAGGGCAGCCATTCTCTCAAATTAAGACGATTGTCATCAATCAATTTGTACAGTTCTTTGGCATTTTTATTTTCAAGTGTTCGTAATTCAATATCATCATTCACTTGAATATAAAACATAATACCTCCCATAAACTATGATTTATAAATTTAAATTAATTTACATAAGGTTATCTTCAGCCCACTTTAAAACTTTTTCTTCATTTTCAGCAGGGTATGTAAAACACAATTTGTCTGCCACCTCTAATGCCATCATCCTAAAAACATTGTAGGTTTCTTTTAATGACTCCCGTATGTCTTCAGCATCAAAATGCGCAAAAGCTTTTTTAAACCCG
>JAQSXC010000149.1 GCA_029266335.1 Eubacterium sp.
GTTGACAGAGTACTAGAATACAAGAGAGGCGATATTTATTTATGAGTGTTATTGAATCCATGTTGAATTACGCAAAATCTGAAGGTATACTGACGAAAGGCTTAACAGACAAGGAAGCCAAGCACAAGCTCCAGAAGCATGGTCCTAACGTTTTGGCCGAAAAAAAGAAGATATCTCCTATAAAGATTCTGTTTGAACAGTTTACAGACCTTATGGTAATCATTCTTATTATTTCTACAATTATTTCAGGGTTAATGGGAGAAATGACCGAGGCCATCACCATAATAGCCATAGTTATAGTAAATGCAATAATGGGCTTTATCCAGGAATTTAAAACTGAAAAAACCATGGAGGCCCTGAAGTCACTGGCAGCACCAAGTGCCAAGGTCATCAGAAATGAGCAGCTGGTCAGTGTGCCTGCTGAAGAAATTGTTCCGGGTGATGTTCTTGTGATAGAGGCAGGGGATCGTATTGCCGCCGATGCTGCAATACTTGAAAGCAGCAGTCTCCAGGTAGATGAATCCCTTCTTACCGGAGAATCGGTTCCTGTTGAGAAAAGTGCTCTCAAAAATAATAAAGCGTTGATAGACCCTTTTGATAAGAAATCCTCTGTTTATATGGGAACCATTGTTACCGGCGGCAGAGGCAAGGCTGTGGTTTTCGCCACCGGAATGAAAACCGAAATGGGCCATATTGCAGATATGATCCAAAATATTGAGGATGATGAGACTCCTCTTCAGAGAAGGCTTGCACATCTGGGGAGATTTATCGCAATTGGGTGCCTGCTTATTTGTGCCATCGTATCAGTTACAGGTGTTATAAGAGGAGAAAAGCTGTTCACAATGCTGCTTTCCGGTATAAGTCTGGCAGTGGCCGCAGTACCCGAAGGCCTGCCTGCAATTGTTACAATTTCACTGGCACTGGGTGTTCAGAGAATGTTGAAGAGAAATGCCCTGATAAGAAAACTGCCCGCTGTAGAAACACTGGGATGTGCCAGCATAATCTGCTCAGACAAGACGGGTACCCTTACTGAAAATAAAATGACCGTGAGAAAAATATATGCATCAGGTTATCAGCTGGCAGTAACAGGCAACGGCTACAATTTGGAGGGAAGTTTTCTTGTAGACAACAGACCTTCGGACCCCTTAAGAGTGGAAGGCATCAAGCTGGCACTTGAAATAGGAGCACTCTGTAATAATTCAGTAATAACCAGGCCGGCCTCCGAAAGTACTGCAATGGGCAAAATCAAGTCCTTATTCTCAAAGCAAGAAACCTTGAAGATAACCGGCGATCCCACTGAAATTGCCTTGACCATTGCCGCTGCCAAAGCCGGAATAACCCAGAACAGTTTGAGCAGCACCTATGAGAGAATAGATGAGCTGCCTTTTGATTCAGATAGAAAATGTATGTCAATTGTATGCAAAAATAACAAGGGAGAAATATATGTTTTTACTAAGGGCGCTCCCGATATGATTATTGATAAGTGTAACCGTATAATGTCTGCCAAAGGAATAATCAAGCTTGACGAGTTAACCAGAAGATCAATTACAAAAATAAACGACGGAATGGCAAATAACGCTTTAAGAGTTATGGGTCTGGCTTATAGAAAGCTTGAAACCGGAACCTACAGCCCTAATGCCAGGAATGTTGAAAATGACCTGATATTCGTTGGATTGATGGGAATGATCGATCCTCCCAGAAAAGAGGCTATAGAAGCGGTTCAGAAATGTAAGCTGGCAGGTATAAAACCTGTAATGATAACAGGCGATCACAAGCTGACCGCAACAGCCATAGCCAGAGAGCTAAACATATTCTGCGACGGAGATAATGTTTTAACCGGCTCCGAGTTGGATAAAATGAGCGAGTCCCAGCTTGAAAACATAGCCCCCACGGTATCGGTATATGCCAGAGTTTCACCAAAACACAAGCTAATGATAGTAAGGGTTCTTAAGAAGCTGGGACATATAGTTGCAATGACGGGGGACGGAGTCAATGATGCTCCTGCTGTCAAAGAGGCCGATATCGGTGTATCCATGGGTATTACAGGTACTGATGTAACCAAGGAGGCCTCCTCCATGGTGCTGCTGGATGATAATTTTGCAACAATAGTTGCAGCTGTTGAGGAAGGAAGAGTCATTTATAACAATATAAGAAAATTCATAAGATATATGCTTGCCTGTAACCTGGGTGAAGTCCTGACCATGTTCCTGGGGATGCTTATGTGGCTGCCTATTCCACTATTGCCCATTCAGATACTGTGGGTAAATCTTGTGACGGATGGTCTGCCGGCAATTGCTCTTGGACTTGATCCTGCCGAAAACGATATAATGATGAGAAAACCCAGGGGAGCAAAGGATCATATTTTTTCTCACGGTCTGCTGAAGCTTATTGTAGCAAGGGGAATATTTATTGGTCTGAGCACACTTGGTGTGTTTGTCAGCATCCTGTATTTTGTAAATAATGTTGAACTTGCGCGCACCGGTGCTTTTATGACTTTGGTAATGACCCAGCTTATCCACGTATTTGAATGTAAGTCGGAGACAAAGAATATATTTGAGATACCGATATTTAACAATAAGCCCCTTATTCTGGCAGTACTCTGTTCTCTTGTAATGATACTCGGAGTAATTTATATACCTGTATTCCAGGTCATATTCGAAACTGTACCTCTGGGACTTAACGAATGGCTGCTCATACTGGGTTTTTCATTGCTGGGACCTGTATTATCAAGTCTTTTGGGCATAAACAGAAAAAAGAACAGGTAAAATTTCCTTCATAAACCGGGCGTAGAATAATGTTTACTTTTTGGCAGTGATTTAATATAATCATATTATTGAAGTCACTACAGGCTGTAACATACTACGCCGCGGGTTTTTCTGGGCGTATAGGAATTTACAGGGTTAAACTCAGGTGTAAGGATTTTCTTTATGTTTGTCGGGGGGCAGGGATGCAAAAATTAAAAGATGCCAACAAGTTTGGAATTCTTCATAATATTAAGCAAAGACTGTTAAACCTGTCTATAAATGCAAAAATTATTGCCTATTACCTCTTATTACTTGTGGTCTCAATAGGGATAAGCGGTGTGCTGTATCAAAGTGTTAATTCAACTATCGTATTAGGTCCATTAAGCGATATTTCTTTTCAACTGCTGCATACGGTAAGTACCAGTGCCAATTCGGTAATACAGAATGTTGCAGATTATTCAAAACTTGTCGTATCTAATGAGGAAATTCAGGATTCTCTTCATAATACTCTGCTAAATTACAGCTTTTATTATCAGCACCAGGCTGATGTGGCAGTGGACAGACTTGTAAGGGGAAGCCCTTATACTTCTGCTATTTATGTGTTTGATCTGAGAGGACACAGATACAGCGGAGAAAAAGGTATGTCAAAGACCATGAAGATCAGGAATATAATGGAGGCTCCCTGGTATAATGAAGTTATGAATAAAAGAGGGGGCTATATCCTTTCCTATAATGCTGGAGGAATCTTCAATGCCACAAGTTCTCAGGAGAATTTCATTTCCATAATCAGAGTAATTAATGATTTATATACCCAAAAGCCCATAGCTATTCTTGTTATCAATATACCTGAAAGTGTTATGGAAAAATATTGTTATGATTTTGCCAATAATCCCAGTGCTGAAATCTTTGTAATGGATGATCAGGATAACACAATAATAAATTCAAAAAGTAAAACCGATTTTGATATAAAGAAATTTGTAAAGGATAATGAGGGTTTAAATAAAAAGTATATATTATGGACATCTCATCAAACGGAATACATGATTTCCTATCTGAAAAGTGAAGAAACGGGCTGGCTGGTAGCCAGTATCATACCTTTCAGAGAAATATCAAAAGAGATAGGCCTGTTGGGTTTAGTCAGCTTTTTATTGATAGCTGTCAATAGCTTGCTTATTTTTGGCGGTTCTATTTTGATTTCAAGAACCATTACCGTACCCATAAAAAAGCTGAGCGAGGCTATGAAGGGGATTGAAAAGGGAGAGTTCAAGAAAGTCAGTATCAAGGCCGGAAAGGATGAGATCGGAAAGCTTAAAGACGGCTACAACAGAATGGTTGACGAAATTCAAAACCTTATTTACAAGATAGTAAATGAACAGAAACTGAAGCGTAAAACCGAGCTTGAGGTATTGCAGGCTCAAATCAAGCCTCACTTTTTATATAATACCTTTGACTCAATCAGTTCTCTGGCACTTTCAGGGAAAAATCAGGATGTCTACAATATAATGAAAGCACTTGGTAATTATTACAGGACAAGCCTCAGCAAGGGAAGAGAACTTATCTCTATCGGTGAGGAAATCGATGTGGTAACAAATTATCTCAAAATACAAAAATACCGATATGAAGATATGTTCACAGTTGAATATGATATTGATGAATCGGTGAATAAATATAAGATTCTGAAGCTGGTACTGCAGCCCTTTGTTGAAAATGCATTATACCATGGGATCAGACCCATGCAGAAAAGCGGTACAATCTTCGTTGCTGCAAAGCATAGAGTAGATTTCATAGAGTTGATTATTGCAGATGACGGAATGGGAATGACTGCCGAAGACGTTGAAAAGCTGACCACAGGTAAAACAGCTCAGGAAAGGAACAGCTTTGGTATTTGGGGGACAATAGAACGCCTTAAAATACTTTATGGAATAGAGGATGTAGTATCTATAGACAGCCAGCCGGGGAACGGAACAAAAGTAACCATAAAGCTTCCCATAAAAGATGAAGAAACTGAAGTAACGGGTTTGGAAGGGGACGGAACAGATGGCCGATGAAATATTAAAAGTAATGCTGGTAGAAGATGAAAGGCTTGTACTGGAACTCCTGAAAGCATGTATAAAATGGGATGAAATAGGTTATCAAATTGTTGGTGAAAGCTCAAGTGCTGTAAATGCCATTGAGCTTGTGGATACCCTGCTTCCTGATGTAATAATTACAGATATATGCATGCCTGTGATGGATGGTCTTGAGTTCAGCAAGAGAGTAAGTGAAAAGCACCCGAATATAAAGATTATAGTGTTGACAGGGCATGAGGAATTTGAGTTTGCAAAGAAGGGAATAAAGGTAGGTATTTCTGATTTTCTTCTTAAGCCTATAAATGATGATGAGATTACCAGAGCATTAACTTCTTTAAAAGAAAAAATTATAAAGGAGCGAACCTTTTCAGTAGGTTATGAAAAGCTAAAAAAACAGCTTGAACAGAATCTGCCCTTTTTGAGAGAAAAACTATTTAATGAACTGATTCAAGGTGGATTTGACATAACTTCCATATATGAAAGACTGTCATACTTTGATATAAAAATTAATCAAGGAGGCTTCCGGACCGCAGTTATTGAGGTGGAGGATCTGGTAGAAGCAAATAAAGGTGATGAGGAGCATAAACTCATCAATAAAATGAGATGCCTTGATTATATACAACGCTTCTTTGAGAAGGATAATTTTGTAAGTGTATTTTTTGATAACAGTCAAAGAATAGTAGTTTTATGCAACAATGGATCAATTGATATGTCTGAATGCTGTGAGACCATAAAATCCATGCTTTTAAACAGACTTAAGTGTTTTATAACCATAGGTATAGGTAATATACACAATGGTATTGATAAGATATACATGTCCTATAAGGAGGCCTGCGATGCTATCAGCTACAAGTTTGTAGTAGGCAAGAACCAGATTGTAAGCTTTTCCGATATCTGGTCCTCAACAAATGAAAACGTAAGAATAGACAATGACAGTATGGGACGGTTTGGCTTCTATATAAAGTCAGGACTAAGGGAAAAGGCAGAAGAAATTATTGATTTGCTTTTTGGTGAAGCAGACAGTCAGATAAAGTCATTGGAACAGGCACGTGTAATTGCCTGCAATTTAATATCGGCCATAATGAATATAATAATGGAATCCGACATAAACCAAAAAGATATATTTAAGAATAATTTGCTGCCCTTTGAAAAAATCTTCAAGCTTGATACCCTGCCTGATATCAAGCATTTCCTCAAAGATACCGCAGCAACTGCGGCCCAGTCTGTTAACAGCCAGCAGGGGAAAAAGGCAAGAAAAATATTACAGGATGTTAAGGAGTATATCCATAACAATTACACAGACTCAAATATTTCATTGTCGGAGGTTGCAAAAAAGTTTTATCTCAATTTAAGTTATCTTAGCCGTATTTTTAAAGAGGAAACCGGGCAAACTTTTGTTGATTATTTAATGAAACTAAGGATGGAAAGGGCTTTCAAGCTGTTGGGCGAAACTGACCTGATGGTTTATCAGATAGCTGAAATGGTAGGGATAAACGATTCTCATTATTTTAGTATTTGTTTCAAAAAATATACGGGTCTTAGTGCAAATGACTACAGAAAATCAATATAAAGAACAGTCTTTTTTGTAATAAAGGATTCAGCCTTATGTAATACGCTGGAGAATTCCATTCATAAAAAATCTATTTATTTAATTATTCCTATATAGAAAAAATTTTATACCTTTCAGTAAAACTAATGAATTTATCTTCTCTCCAACTTATCTTATTATAAAGTTGCAGTAAAAATTATAAATAACTTTAGGAGGAAACAAAAATGAAGAGATTTGCATTAAGAGTTATGAGTGCCGCTCTTGCTGTTGCTATTGCAACAAGTCTCGCTGCATGTGGTAGCAATTCCGAGGAAGCTGCTTCATCATCTTCAGCTGCAGCAGGCTCATCTACAACAGCGCAGGAATCAACTCAGCCGTCCGAAGTAAAAAGCGCAAACATCAGGGTTTGGACTCTGTGGACAGATCCAACAAAAGATTCAAATGCTGCATATTTCTATAAGGTATTGGAATCTGCAAAAACTGATTTGGCTAACATTACTATCGAACATGATGCTACTGAAAACGAATCTTACAAGACTAAGTTAAAGACTGCTGTTGCTGCTAACGAAGCTCCGGACGTATTCTACAGCTGGGGTGCAGGTTTCACTAAACCATTCGTGGATGCAGGAAAAGTACTTGCCTTAGATGATTATATTGCTTCATCAGGTGCAGGAGAAAAAATTCTTCCGGGAGCAACCGACTTCTTTAAATTTGATAATAAAACATACGGAATTCCTTACTCAAAGTGGGTTGCAGTATTGTATTGCAACAAGGAATTATTTGAACAGAACGGTGTAAAGATACCAACTACTTATGATGAACTTCTCGCAGCTGCTAAAGCTTTCAGAGCTAAGAACATCACTCCGATTACAGTTGGCGGTAAAGACAGATGGCCTGCAATGTTCTTCCAGAATGCTCTTGCTCTTCGTACAGCAGGTGCACAGGCTAGCGTTGATGCATTAAACAAAACTGCATCCTTTGATCAGCCTGCATTTGTTGAATCAGCTGCAAAGGTAAAAGAACTTGTTGATGCAAAAGCATTTAACGATGGCTGCTTAGGTTTGACAAATGACGAGTCGGCAGTTCCGTTTACTGAAGGTCAGATTCCAATGTACTACATGGGCAACTGGTTTGTAGGAAATATAATGGGTAAAGACAGTAAAGTTGCTGATAAAGTTCAGGCTGTTGCCTTCCCGATGGTTACCGGCGGAAAAGGTACTGCTGAGGAATTCTTCGGCGGTTCAATTGAAGGCTTCTGCGTAAGCGCTAATACTGCTGACAAAGATGCTGCCACCAAGACAGCAGGTTACTTGTCAGAGACAATGGCTAAGCTTACAGCTGCTGACGGCGGTCTTGCTACATGGAAGGTTGAAGGCGTAGATGAGTCAAAGATCAATCCATTGGCTAAGCAGATCAAAGATTTAACTGCAAATGCAAAGTCATACGTACTTGCATGGGATACTTTCCTTGAAGGTGCTGATGCTGAAACTCATAAAAACCTTGTAGCAGAAATCTATGCTGGTAAGAAAACTCCGGAAGAATTTGCCAAGGAAATGCAGAAACTCAATGAAAAGAAATAATTACAAAAACAGATAGAATTATTGATGGTTAGGGAGCATTCCAGGGTGTCCGATCGGAAAGTCATGTAAGTTTGCATTTTCTGGGAGGACACCCTTTCCATTGATAATTATGAGGTGGAAAAATGGAGAGAGTACTGAGTAACAAAAAAGCTATATGTTTTTTTATTCTTCCCGCTTTAATAATATTTACAGCAATAATTATTTTTCCTATATTTATGTCCGGCTACTATAGTACATTGAAGTGGGATGGAATAGGGAAAAGTACATTTATTGGTATCGATAACTACATTACATTATTTACAAATCATGAGGATGGGTTTATTGAGTCAATAAAGAATTCGGTAATATTGGCCTTTTTATCAGTATTCATACAGCTTCCCATAGCATTATTACTGGCTTTGGTGTTATCAAACAAAGTAAAGGGAGAAGGCTTTTACAGGTCGGTATATTTTATACCTGTAATAGTTTCAACAGTAGTAATAGGTCAGCTGTGGATGAAAATTTACCACCCGAGTTATGGTCTGCTGAATACTTTTTTAAGAAATATTGGATTGGACTTTCTTGCAAAAGAGTGGATCGGGAGTACCGATACTGCTCTTGGAGCAGCATTTGTTCCAATAGTCTGGCAATATATAGGTTATCACATGCTGCTGATGTACGCGGCTATCAAATCAATTCCGACAGAGCTTATGGAAGCAGCGAAAATAGATGGTGCAAGCGCTGTTCAAACAGCGTTCAGAATTACAATACCTCTGATCAAGCCTATATTGGAAGTTTGCGTAACATTTGCCATAATCGGGTCCTTAAAGACTTTTGACCTTATTTATGTTCTCACCGGTGGAGGCCCTGTACACGCAACAGAGGTGCCAAGTACTCTTATGTTTAATACTATTTTCCATAAATATCAGTATGGCTACGGAAGTTCAATGGCTATATTCATAATAGGAGAATGTCTTTTACTGACTGTAATAATTCAAAAATTGTTCAGAATGGAAAAGACGTCGAAAGCCAACGAATAATAATAAATACAACTATAATTTATTATTTGGCCGTTACTGAAAAAACTGATAAATGAGGGAAAAATATGAAAATAATTAAAAATAAAAAGCCTATTACCTTAGGTGGAGTACTTTTACAAATAGCATTGATAATAATAGCTTTTATACAATTGTATCCCTTTATCTGGCTGCTTTTATTTTCCTTTAAAAGCAATGGTGAAATATTCGGGTCAAATGTTGTAGGCCTTCCTAATGAGTTCTTATGGGAAAACTACCAGAAGGCATTTACAAATGGCAAGGTAGGATTATATTTCTTCAACAGCGCTCTGGTAACGGTAGTTACAATAGCCATATCCTCTCTAGTTGCGGCTATGGCATCCTATGGCATAGTAAGAATGAAATGGAAGCTCAGCAGGTTTACTCTGATATTGTTCCTTATGGGACTTATGATACCAATACATGCCGCACTTCTTCCGCTTTTCATGTTCTTCTCCAAAATCAAGCAGTTAAACTCATATTGGAGTCTTATACTTCCATATGTAGGTTTTGCAATACCTATGGCCATTTATGTATTCTCAGGCTTCCTGAAGGATATTCCGAAGGAGATGGAAGAGTCGGCGCTGCTGGACGGCTGCAGCATATACAACAGCTTTTTCAGAATTATTCTTCCGCTTATAAAGCCTGCAATAGCAACTGTTGCAATATTCACCTTTCTTTCCTCCTGGAATGAATTAATGTTTGCCGTTACGTTTATAAGCAAGGAGAAATTCAGAACGTTAACGGTCGGTATACAGCAGATGGTAGGACAATATACCACCAGCTGGGGTCCCATAGGTGCTGGTTTGGTTATTGCTACAATTCCAACCCTGTTGATATACTGCCTGTTGAGCAATCAGGTTCAGAAGAGCCTTATAACAGGAGCTGTCAAGGGTTAGGATTATAACTTAAAAGTGATATAGGATTTTTAGCTTTAAATTAAAACGGGTTTATTAATTTAAAAAGCGGATAACAGTTCACTGTATCCGCTTTTCAGCGTAATGAAATCGGTTGCTCCGAACTATGTGCTGCAGCCTTATAAAAATATGCCATTTTCTGTATATTCAATGGATTGTCCTCTTGAAAAGGTGTCGAAAAAACTATATAATCTTAAAATGACTGGGGAATGATTATTTGTTCGTTCCCGGCAATAAATCCCATTAACCATATCGCAAAGCGATTCAGCCACGCAAAATGTTACATTTCGTTCATAGTTTATTAAAAATAATTATGGATAATAATAATGGTGTGGCGCACGAAAAATATAGGGGGGAAAAGAATGATTGAGATTCAAAATTTGACCAAAAGTTATGGTCAGATAAAGGCTGTAGACAATATCAACTTTACTGTTGAAAAAGGTGAAGTACTTGGTTTCCTTGGTCCAAACGGTGCAGGTAAATCAACAACAATGAATATCATAACCGGTTTCATTCCTTCAACCGAGGGTTCGGTTAAGGTTTGCGGGTTTGATATCATGGAAAGTCCTGCAGAAGTTAAAAAGAGAATAGGTTACTTGCCTGAATTGCCGCCATTATATATGGATATGACAGTTTCTGAGTATCTTAATTTTGTTGCTGATTTGAAGGATGTAAGCAAGAAACAGAAGAAGAGTCAGATGGCAGACATTATGGAACTCGTTAAATTAACCGATGTAAGAGGAAGATTGGTAAAGAATCTTTCAAAAGGTTACAAGCAGAGGGTCGGCTTGGCTCAATCACTTTTGGGTAATCCTGAGGTTCTTATTCTTGACGAACCTACAGTTGGTCTTGACCCGAAACAAATCATTGAAATTCGTAAATTGATCAAAGCCCTTGGTAAACAGCATACCATAATACTGAGTTCACATATATTACCTGAAGTAAGTGCCGTATGTGAAAGAGTAGTTATTATAAACAAGGGTAAAATTGCTGCTATTGATACACCGGACAACCTCTCAAAGGGTATGAACACAGTTAGTAAGCTTTCTGCTACGATCGCCGGTCCAAAAGGATCAGTTGCAAATGCAATTGAACAAATTTATGGAATAAAATATGTAGAACCCCATATTGAAAAAGAAAAAGATGTAACAGAATTTATTATTGAATCCGACAAGGAAATTGATATCAGACGTCCTTTATTCTTCGCAATGGCAAAAGCGGGATATCCAATAATTGAGTTGAAGTCCCTGGACCTTTCATTAGAAGATATATTCTTGCAGTTAACCATGCAGGAAAAGGAGGTTATCTAAATATGCTTGCAATATTTAAAAAAGAATTTAGATCGTATTTTACTTCACCGACAGCCTATGTAATGATTGGCTTGTTTATGCTGATTTCTTCAATGATATTTTATATAAACCTAGTTTCTCAGACTGCAGAATACAATTTTAATCTAAATTATATGGCACTGATTTTAGTGCTTATAGTACCCATTTTGACAATGAAAGTACTTGCGGATGAAAGAAAAAGCGGTACAGAGGTATTATTGATTACTTCACCTACAAGTCTCACAAATATAGTTGTAGGAAAATACCTTGCAGCATTTGCAGTATTTCTTGTCATGACAGCAATAACATTAATATACCCCATTATTTTAGCTGCTTTCGGTAAACCTTCAGCACCTGAAATTATCGGAGGATATGTAGGATTTATTCTTTTAGGTGCTGCATTCATAGCCTTCGGAGTTTTTGCCTCTTCATTGACTGAAAGTCAGATTATTTCAGCAATAGTAAGTGTAGTAGGACTTTTGATAATGTGGCTGCTGCAGGGAATCGCTCCTTCTTTGGGCGGAATATGGTCAAAAATACTTAACTGGTTCTCATTATATTCCAGAACAGAGGATTTCTTTGCTGGAATACTTTCTCTCGGACCAATTGTGTATTATTTGAGTTTTTCAGCAGTATTTATATTCCTGGCAATTAGAGTAATTGAAAAAAGACGCTGGAGCAAGGGGTGATAAAAAGTGGGAAAATTTAAATTGAATAAGAGATCTCTTAAATATGGTTCAAATTCTATAATTTTGATTGCTATTGTAGTAGCGATAGCAGTAATAGTTAACCTGCTTGTTGGTATGGGTGACTTCAAATGGGATTTGACCTCGGATAAGATATATACACTGGGTGATGAGAGTAAGACTATTATAAAAGAGACTAAAAAAGACGTAACCATTTACGGATTGTTTGATGATGGTGCTATCCCTGGCGGAAGCCAGTATAAGGAACTGATCAATTTATTGGGTCAGTATGAAAAGTTGGGAATAAAGATCAGCTATATAGATCCCGACAAAGATCCTGGAACAATAACCTCTTTGGCAGGTAAGGAAAACACAAAGGATATCTCCAAGGGCGACTTTGTTGTTAAGAGCGGTAACAAAGTTAAAAAACTAAGTGGTTCTGATCTTGTGGGATCCAGCACAGATTACGGAACAATGTACAGAGCTGAACCTCTCATAACTGGTGCTATCAAATTTGTTACGGCCGATGTAACACCAATCGCTTACTTTGTTGAGGGTCATGAAGAATATTCTTTAACAAGTAATTTGACACAGGTCAAAGCATCCCTTGAAAACAACAATATGGAAGTTAAATCCCTTTCATTGGTATCATCAGAAAAAATTCCAGATGATTGCAAGCTTCTTGTATTTGCATCACCAAAGAGAGATTTGTCTGAAGCTGAAAAAATAAAGGTTAATGCTTATCTTAAAAATAATGGAAGAGCAATATTCCTGTTTGATCCAATTGAATCAGGAAACAAATTTACAAATTTTGAAGAGGTTCTTGATGCCTATAACGTTGGAATCAATTATGATAAGGTTAAGGAACTGGATGAAAGCAGACACCTCCCTGGAGATGAGTATGCCATAGTTGCAGCTCTGGAAAGCAATGATATTAATGCTGCCTTTAACAGTAAAGGTGAATATCCCGTATTCCTTCCTGACTCAAGAAGTCTTTCAATTTTGAAGAATTCAAAGGAATGGCTGGTGACAACATCACTGGTTAAGACTTCGGCTAAAGCTGAAGGTTTGAGCATACTGAAGCAGGGAGAAACAGAGGCAGGTCCCTTTGATCTGGCAATAGCATCAGAAATAAAGGGCGGCAGCAAGGTTTTGGTATTCGGAAACGGAACCTTCTTAACCGATGCAGCTCTTCAAAGTCAGTATTCAACTTACTTCCAGTATGGAGAATATTACTTTATGACTACTATAGTAAACTGGATGCAGGATAAGGAAGATCAGACCACTATTTCTTCCAAATTGATTCAGCCAAAAACTTTGACTGCATCAGAAAGCCAGGTAAAGGTAATGTCCATAATTCTAATCGGTGTTCTTCCATTAGCGATTATGGCCTGCGGTTTGGTGGTTTGGTCCAGAAGGAGGCATTTATAGAATATGAAGCTATTTAGAAATGCTATTATTCTTGTTGTTGTACTGGGGCTGCTGGTGGGTGCCTACTTCTTTCTGAGTAACAGGAAGACAGGAGATACCGGTACTGCAGAAGAGACCACTGCTGCTGAAACAATAAAAGTTATGTCCGTTGATCAGGAAAAAATCAGTTTTATTGAGTTTAACAATGAGAATGGCACCTTCAAGCTGAATAAAAAAGATAAAGCCTGGACAATAGAGCCTGAAATGGAGTTTCCTGTAGATAACAGTCTGGCAGACTCATCTGCTACTGATTTCGCAGAAATAATAGCCGATAAGGTAGTGGAAGAAAATGCTACCGATCTTAGCAAATATGGGCTGGATAAGCCTGCCAGTGCCAAGGTGGGATTGACAGACGGAACAACAAAAGAAGTTGAAATAGGTTCTTCCAATCCCACAAATGAAGGCATATACGTTAAGCTTAAGGGAGAAAACAAGGTTTATCTGATAGGCTCCTA
The DNA here is from genome assembly GCA_029266335.1 of Eubacterium sp. GTDB lineage: Bacteria > Bacillota > Clostridia > Acetivibrionales > DSM-1351 > Ruminiclostridium. Next base: position 13,833 of record JAQSXC010000149.1, read on the forward strand.
TTATGAAAATAAACTAAAGCTTAACAAAGGACATTTTGCTGTAAAGGATATTTTGAATGTCGAAGCTGCAGCTGTAAAAGCAATTTCATATGAAAAGAACGATGAATTACAGTTTGCCATATCAATTAACTCGGAAACAGATGCAAAAATAACAGCTCCTATTAAAGAGGAGGCTGATACCGCAGAAGTATCGAAGATGACAGCTGCTGTCGTTCAATTGGCAATTTCCGATGTAATTGACGACAACCCTGACCTGGCAAAGTATGGCCTTGATAAGCCGGCCTTTGCAATTGAATATGGTGATGGCAAAACTACAAAGAAGATATTGTTCGGAAAAGAGCTGGAAAAGGACAAAATAGCCTATGCTAAATTCCCTGAAGGAAAGAGTGTATTTACAGTGGATATTTCGCCATTGACTTTCCTTGATACAAAATTCAGCAATCTGGTAAATTCCTTCGTATATCTGCCAAATATAAATGATGTAAACAAGATAGAGCTTACAATTGACGGAAAGACTGTTGTATCCGATATCACTACAGTTAAGGATGATTCAGATAAGGATACCTTTAAGGTTGATGGAAAAGATGCGAACATGAAGGACAAGGACGATAAGTCTCTGTTCAGAACCTTCTATCAGGCACTGATCGGTATTACCATGAACAAGTATGAGCCGGCACCAAAACCGTCAGGAACTCCTGAAGTAACAATTAAGTACTACATGAAGCCTGATAACAAGCCTGTAACCATTGAGTATATCTCCAAGGATGAAAATTACTACTATGCTATGAAGGATGGAGTTTATACCAACAGAGTTGTGTTAAAGTCCAAGCTTAATGAAGCTGATGGAATAAGACCGACTTACAAGGCTTTGAAGGAAGCTGTCGACAAGGCAGGGAAGTAAGAAGTAATTATGTAAATGTTCCTTAATAAAAAGTAATGTGATGGGCAACTCCCTCATAGAATTATACAGAGGCTTCATACTTCTGAGGACCAAATGGTTCAAAATATTCTATGTTGGGAGTTGCTTTTTTTGATAAAGGGAGAATTCAGTAATATTTTAAAAGTAGCATTTTTGTATATGGCAACCATTATCGGTGCGGGTTTTGCTTCAGGGCAGGAGATAATTCAATTTTTTTCAATGTATTATGCAGGTGGCTTTTTTGGTATAATACTTGCCGGCTTGTTATTCTCTATAGTGGGATATATAGTTCTTAACAAGGTCTTTACCGAAAGAATCAGCAGCTATGATGAGTTTTTATTTCCGATGACAGGTTATTTTCTGGGTAGGCTGATGGAGTTCATTGTAATGCTTTTTATGGCTTGTATCTTGTGTGTCATGATGGCAGGGCTGGGTAATGTACTGGTTGAACTGACAGGACTGGAATACAGATATTGTGTTGCAATAAGCGCAGTTGCCTGTATGCTGGCAATTATGACAAATATCAGGGGGATTGTAACTATTAGCACAGTTGTATCTCCGGTACTTATTGCAGGAATAATTTTTGTTGGCTTTTATATTCTGGCTTCAAAGGATACTTCAGTATTCAGCATATCCGGCAAGGTAAAAATAATTACAGATAATTGGGTATTCTCAGCCATCCTGTATGTAAGCTACAATACCATTCTTTCCACTGTTCTGATGTCGCGGATGCTTCCATATCTCAAGTCGGGCACAGTCAGCAAATGGGGTGGCATTGTCGGAGGTGGAATGCTGTGTATTACAGCATTGATAATAAACGCCGCTCTTTATTCCTTTTATCCTCACTCGATCGTATCCGAAATACCTGTGTTAGGCATAATACAAAACAACAGCAAACTACTTGCAAATATCTATAGTATCATTCTTATACTGGCCATGTATACTTCAGCGGTTACTTCGGGTTACTGCCTGACAGAAAGAATCAGTTCGAAAATGAAGGTGAATTATAAACTGGTAGGTGTTATACTTTGTGCTGTGGCAATTCCAATGTCTTCATTTGGCTTTTCTGGCCTTATATCCACCTTGTATCCGGTCTTTGGCTACCTTGGGCTGTTTTTATTGTTTATAATAATTTTTCAATTTATCAGAGGCAGAGTATCAAAACCTCAGCTGAATACCGATAGAAAATTGAGGAACAAGGCGTAATCAGCAAGGTCGGCATTGACTTTAAAGCAACCATGGGAGTCCTTCGAGGACTCCTTTTTGAATGATGCTTTCCGGGAAGTAATTTGTAAGGGAATAGTGGATATATTGCGCTTCATATGCTAAACTTTTACTATACAAAAGATAATTGAGGAGGGAAAATATTGTCTGTTGATTTAAACCGTAAGACAGATGCCTCTGAAGTAAAAAGGCCAAACTCGGTCCTGGGAGTTTTAATGTTTTTTCTGCTGATAATTGCAGTGACCATTATGGCTTTTGCAGTATACCTTAAAACAATCGGTTATGATTTTACCACCCTGGATGTTAAGGAGGCAATTAATTTTGCCAGAAGTCACAGCCAGAAGCAGACAAGTATTGCTGCATCGGAGATATCCTATTCCCAGGATGGAAGTGTAGATTGTAAGGTATATAAGGGTTATACCATACTTTTATCTCAGGATGGAGTAAAATGGTATGATAAATCCGGAAAGCTTCTGCAGGAAAAAGCGCTTACATTAACCAGACCAGTACTAAGAAATTCTATAAAGTACATGGCTATAATAGATATATCAGGTAGGGACATATATTTCTTTAAGGATAAAACACAGCTTTGGTCAAGAAGACTTGACAATCAGATAATAAATGCCGAAGTAAGTGAAGAAGGGGATTGCACTGTTGTCACCCAGTCAAAGGAATTCAAGTCTGCCGTAATAGTGATCGATGTTAACGGAGCTGACAAATATACGAAATTCTGCGCAGAGGATATTGTGCTTAGCGCAAAAACCTTACATGACGGTGAGGATGTATTAATAAACAAGGTAGTTACAAAAGGTATAAAGGCGGGAACACAGTTTGAATTCAATAACATTTACCTGAAGGACCCTTTTTCAACTCTGAGTATGTCCGATAATGTTTTTCCAGTATTGCTTGCCATGGGTGATGATGTTGCTGCAATCGGACAGAATATGCTACTGTTTATGGACAAGCAGGGTAAGGAATTATGGAGGAAAAGTGCAGACAGCATATATTGCGTGGCACCAAACAGTGAAAAATACATTATTGTTGCAGGTAAGTTCGCTGATTCTACCGGATCTGCCAAACAGAAGGTTCTGGTATTGAATAAAAAGGGTGAAGAAGTATACAGCTTTAATCAGCCTGAGAATATAAGCGGAATCAGCATGTATGGTGACAGGCTTGCTCTTAGAACACAAAGGAGTATTTATCTTTTTTCAATAAAGGGTAAAAAGCTTGGACAATATGTAGCACGTAATGAAATAAAGGATGCTTATTTGACAGGTAATAATGAAGCCATCGTAATATCGGGAGGATCTGTTTCACTGGTTGAAATAAAATAGCGAGGTACAGTGATAATAGTGGTATTTACCGCTATAGGTCTCAAAAACGGGTTTTTATATTCTGTTTTCAGGTTGCTTTCCTACCTATTGTCTGTAGTGTTCGCAATCAAGTTTTACCCTGTCCTTTCTGCAATGCTCCAGAAAACCGTAATTTACACCAATATAAAAGCTTCTGTTATCAATGGCATAGTAAAGCAGCAAGCTGCTGACGGGTTGTCTCTGCAGGAGCGTACTGCTCAATCCATTGTTGATGGGCTTAAACTTCCGGGTTTCCTAAAAGACTCCATCCTTGAAAATATAGGAAAAAAAGATGTACTGGGTGTTCAGAAAATCATTGATGCTGTGGGCACAGAAATCGCTACACTGGTTATTAATATATTGAGCATGATCCTTATTTATTTAATAATAAGGTTTGGTCTTATCTTTGCAAAAGTAATAATAAAAACTATAGCCAAATTACCCGTATTCAAGCAGTTGGACAGGGCAGGGGGCTTGGTTCTCGGAGCGATTGAAGGTATATTTATAGTATACATATTATGTGCTTTGTTAATCCTGTTCAGCGCATTCCCAAGGTTTTCATCGGTCATAGACAACATCCAGGAGTCCAGGTTTGCAAGTTACTTTTATCAGAATAATTTTATTGTCAGCTGGATATCCCCTGATCAGGAACAGCTGAAGTCATAATAAAAGTTTAAAAAAGTC
>JAQSXC010000150.1 GCA_029266335.1 Eubacterium sp.
TTCTGCAGCTGAAAAATTTTATCTGAACCTATACGTTATAAAAAAGTGCCCCTTTACCATCTGGTGCATATAATGTATTAGTCATTAACTCGGAGCTCTATATGGGGGAGAGTAGTTAAAGGTGTAGTTATATGAGCAGATATGATGATATCAAGGCCAGAGTGGATAAGTTGGAGAGCTATGTTTACAAGGAACTGCCTCAACTGATACAGGAAAACAACAATAAGGATATGCCCGAAAATGTAGGTAATAATCTTCTTAAATATAAGCCTTCTAAACACAGGAAAGCTTATAAAATAGAAAGAAATTTAAAAAAAAGATGTTATACAAGATGAAAAAAGGGAATATATATTATTGACTATAGAAAAGTTTGTAAATACAATGTATATTATAGTTAATTAATAAAGGCATGCTTAAACAATAAAACTCCGTTTTAAGGCGAGATATTTTCGTCTAGACAAGGCGGATGAAGTTGCAATAATGTTTTATTGCAACTGATGACAAGGTAGTATTGGCGGAAAATAGCTATTTTAAAACGGGGAATTTATTATATAATCATGCCTTAGGAAGATTCTTTTACAAGGAGTGGAAAAACAAATGGATAAATACGTATGTACAGTTTGTGGTTATGTTTATGACCCTGAAGTAGGGGATCCTGACAGCGGAATAGCACCAGGCACAGCTTTTGAGGATATTCCGGATGATTGGGCATGTCCATTGTGCGGAGTAGATAAAAGTATGTTTGAAAAACAGTAAACTCAGATGTAGAAACTACTGAAGACGGTTTTCCAGAGCGCGTGCGCATAGGAGAGCCGTTTTTTATCGTCTGGAATAATGATGATTTAATTATGAAGTAAGCAAACTTACATTTTTATATATATCAAGCATTATGTTCCTGAAGGAATGGGAAAGTTACTGCTATAATCTGAATATGATATTTATGATAGAATAATCAGTCATATAAATTTAAAGGGGTGATTTCAGAATGTTTAAAGGTAAACCTGTAATCGGAATTACAACTGCTTTTGACTTTGAAAAAAGCACAAGTAACTTGCGAGATGATTATTACGAGGCAATTATCCAATGCGGTGCAGTTCCTGTGCTGATTCCGGTGACAGAAGTAAAAAGTGTGTGGGTTGAATACCTTGACATATGCGATGGAATAATCTTATCAGGAGGACCTGATATTGATGCAGCATATTTTGGGCAAAGCAATATGCCTTATGCCAAAGAAATCTCACCCATTCGTGACAGTATGGAAATTTTTCTGGCCAGTCAGGCTTTAGCCGTGGATAAGCCATTACTTGGCATATGCAGGGGAATTCAGGTGATTAATATAGCAGCTGGCGGAAGTATTTTTCAGGACATTTATGCCGAAAATAGTCCTGACAAAAAGCTTTTGCAGCACAATCAGCAAGGGCCCAGATGGTTCCAGATACATAGCATAAATATTGTTAACGATACCTGCCTGTTTAGTGTCTTCGGTAAGGAAAGAATAAAGGTAAACTCCTTCCATCACCAGGCGGTAAGCGGGGTCGCTCCGGGGTTTACCGTCAATGCCTGCTCTGACGATGGAATAATAGAAGCAATAAGCAATGAAAGTAAGAAATTTGTTCTGGGAGTCCAATGGCATCCTGAAAATCTGTGGAGAAAGGACAAAATACATTTAAAGCCGTTTGAAAGGCTTATATCTGTATGCTAAAATTATTACCAGAGGAAAACCATAGCAATATTACAATTGAAAAGTACTATGAAGCAATTAATAAAACTGGAGGATACATGCTGACAAAGGTAGATGCCTATTTAAAGGATTTTCTTGGTATTTTTTATGAACCCGTATTAAAAGTTGGAAAAATAATACTGATAATTATTATTGCAATTTTAATTGCAAGAGTAGGTAAATTCATAATACGAAAGTTTTTTGAAAAGCAAAAGGATTTCAAGTTTAAAATGAGTGATAAAAAGCTGGATACAATGTCTACTTTAATATCCAGTGTTTTTAAGTATGTAGTTTATATTGGTGCCATACTGATGATATTATCAGATATTTTAGAACTTAAATCTGTTCTGGCCGCAGCCGGGGTTGGTGGTGTAGCAATCGGCCTGGGAGCTCAAAGCCTTATAAAAGATACACTTTCGGGTTTTTTTATACTTCTGGAGGATCAGTTTGCCGTAGGGGACCTGATTACGATTGATACCATGACGGGAACGGTTGAGCATATGGAATTAAGGGTAACAAGACTTAAGAACTATACAGGAGATGTCTATATTATTCCAAACGGTGAAATTAAAAGGGTAACCAATCATACCAGAGATAATAAGATGGTTATAGTAGATATTCCTGTGGCTTATTCAACCAATATGGAAAGAGTTATGGAAATCGCTCAGTCGGTATGCAATGAAGTAAAAGAAGAGTTTGCTGTTTTTACTGAGGAGCCTTCAATATTAGGCATAACCGAGTTGGGTAAACAAAGCATCAATTTAAGAATTACTGCCCGTACCTATCCAAATGAGCAGTGGGCTGTTGAGAGAAGAATAAGAATGAAAATCAAGGAGGCCTTTGAAATAACAGGCATTGAATTTTATGACAGAACTGTGCTGAAACCTGATTGAGTATAAGCGAAGCGGAGGTAAATATGGCTGACAGATTTGCAGTTGGAGATATAGTTGAGATGAAAAAGCAGCACCCATGCGGCAGCAAGCAGTGGGAAATAGTTAGGACGGGAGCTGATTTCAGAATAAAATGTTTGGGGTGTTCCCATCAGGTAATGCTTGCAAGGACAAAGTTTGAGAAGGGTGTTAAAAAGATAATTGAAGCATGATTAAGGAATAACTTTCTCATTTTAAGACAGAGTTTTATTATTTAAGCATGACTAAATCAAACTCTTACAGGAACCTGAAAATCCGGGGGCGCTATAAACTTGTGGCACCTGCAGGTAAAAGGATATCCCGACATTTTATGTATAGGAAATACAAATGTGGTAACACTTAGTAATAGGAGAGCTGACTACATATTATGAAATTTTCATTTATATTGGTTTGCCCGAAATGATATTACTAGGAGGCTAAAATGGCGGAGCTGCAGAATACCACACCATCGGAAAAGTTTGAAGCTGTTATAAAGGAATACCTGCATCAGGGCAAGGAAAAACTGGAAAAGGATTTGGCGGGTACCAGAGAAGCGATAAAATTAATTGCAAAGGATAAGACAAAGAATTTTATGCGCACAATGGACCTGGGATTAAGCGAGGAAGAAAGAAATTGCCTTAATTCTCTTATAATTACCAGCATGTATCAATCCTTCTGTTATGGCTATGGTATCGGTAAAATTGAAGGGGACACAAAACAGAAGATCTGTTTATAATGTTATAAAGCATTAAATTTGTTAAATAAAAAACAAATAATCAATATATTAAAATGAACTGAACCATGAGAGTGGAGACTTTTAGGAACAGTTCATTTTTTATTTGGTAAAGTTTTTTTGATAACAGGCCTAAATACGGGATAAATGAGCTATGGTATAATGGTATTGTATTCAGCTTAATTAGTAATTTGCATGGGAGGGTTTGTATGAGTTGTAACAATTGTGCCTGTGAAAAATGCCATAACAAAATGTGTTCCAAGAGGGTACCTATTTTTTCCGGCTTTAATCAGGAGGAAATTACCAGGGTATCAGGCTTGATTGTCCGGAGGAACTATAAAAAGGGTGAAATGATAATAATGGAAGGTTCCAGACTGGAGAGTCTTATTATTATAAATACTGGCAGGGTTAAAGCATACAGAAATACCAGCGAGGGTAAGGAGCAAATATTATATATTTTCTCAGAGGGGGATTTCTTCGGAGAAAAAAATCTGCTTTTAAACCGTGAGGCAACCTATAATGCAGAAGCTCTTGAGGATACAGGCATATGTACAATAAATCAAAAAGCATTCCAGGAATTGATGAGGGAGTACCCCGAGCTGAGCTTCAAAGTAATGGAGGAGCTCTGCAGCCGGTTGGTCAGGCTGGAAAATACCATAGAAAGTATGGGTACAAAAAATGTTGAATCAAGGGTCAACTCTGTTTTGCTGGAGTTTGCCGATAAGTATGGCAGAAGTGATCCTAAGGGAATAATGGTAGAACTACCCATGAGCCGCGAAGGAATTGCAAATTATATTGGTTTGACCCGCGAAACGGTAAGCCGTAAGATGAGCCTTTTACAGGATGACGGAATAATAGTGATGGTAGGTAATAAAAAGGTCATAATAAAGGATATGGAAAGATTGAAAGAAATAAGGCAGTAGCGTACTTTCCATAAAGTATTTCTATTGACTTCTTATGGATTTTAAATTACAATATGAATGAATAATAAAAATATTCATTCATATTTCGGAGGTTTAAATAATGCAAGATAAAAAAGCAGAAATTTTCAATTCCGGAAGGGAGGTATTCTATTCCAAAGGCTTTAAAAACACAAATGTATCTGATATAACAAAAGCTGCCGGGATGGCTGTGGGGACATTTTACAATTACTACTCATCAAAAGAGCAGCTTTTTATCGAGATTTTTATAAAAGAAAACGAGAATCTTAAGAAAAATATTATGAATGCTGTAGATATTACGGGACATCCTGCAAAAGTCATAAAAGAAATAGTAGCTCTGAATCTGAGTGGAACCAATTCAAACCCCATACTGAGAGAATGGTACAATACTGAGCTTATAAGCAAACTGGAAAGGGAATTTTATAAGCAGGGTGGAATGGAAAGCATTTATGAATTAATGAACAGTGCAACAATAGAATTGCTCAATAAATGGAGAGCTGAAGGAAAAATCCGGATTGATTTGGACGATGAGTTTATTCTGGCCATTTTTAAGGCTATCCCTTACATCGATTTGCATAAGGAGGATATTGGAATAGAGCATTTTCCCAAAATTATGGACTATATAACAGAATTCATAATGCAAGGCTTAACTGATAATTCAAAAAAGAAATAGATACAATAGTACTTATTTTTTAACGTAATATGAATGAATTAAAAAAAAATTCATTCATATATATCATATTAGAAGGATATCCAACATTTTTGAAATGAGGAAGTTATAAATGAAAACAAAAATTTTCTATTTTTCTACAACAGGTAATTCACTGGCTTTAGCGAGGAATATTGCCAATGAGCTTGGTGAAACCGAATTAATTTCAATACCGAAGGTGATTGGAGGCGAGGTTGATTTGAATGTATCAAGATTGGGATTCGTTTTTCCAGTTTATGCCTGGGGTCTGCCGAATATGGTAGTTGAATTCCTGAAGGGGTTGGACCTGAAAAGTCAGCCTTATATTTTCGCCGTTGCTACCTGTGGAGGGACTCCCGGACGCACTCTTCTGCAGCTTAGAGGTATTTTGCGCAAGTCAGGGGCTGATCTGCAGGCCGGGTTTGTTACGAAAGAAGGATCTAATTCCGTAGCTGAGGCTCCCGGATTTATAAAGTTTGTTGAAAGCATTTCCGGACAGCCGTATGGTTCAGGCAGGGATAGGCTTTACGAAATAAATAAAATTATACGCTCGGGAAAGGAACACAGGCCAGAAACAAGCTCATTACCTGCTAATTTTGTAGGGGGTCTCTTGCACAAAATGAGCTCCCTTGCAGCAGACAGTATAAAAGCTTTTGATAAGAACTATCTGGTTGACGACAAATGTACTATGTGCCGGACCTGTGAAAGAGTCTGTCCAATGGCAAATATAAGGGTTGATGGCGGCAAGCCTGTGTGGAATCACAACTGCGGAGGCTGCAATGCCTGTATTCAATGGTGCCCTCAGCAGGCAATACATATAAAAAATGAGACCTGCAGGTATCACCATCCTGACATTAAGGCAAGTGACCTTATGCTCAGGTAATTTTGTTTAGCTGGAGAATAGTCAGCAGAGGTTATATATGGAGACACTGCAAAATAAGTACCTTGGAATGAATACTGTAATGACTCACAGAGCTTTTGGAAAGCATGCCGGCATAGCACTTGGAGCGGTGCGCAATGAAGCCCTGCGGCTGGAAGAACTGCTGAGCAGGTTTATACCACGAAGCGATATAAGCAGGATCAACAGTTCGGCAGGAATAAAATACGAGAAGCTGAGTAATGAAACCTATGAAGTTTTGTCACGGGCAATCGAGTTCTCAAAATATTGTTTTGGCTCATTTGATGTCACCATCGGACCTCTGGTGACTTTGTGGAAGGAAGGCAGGAACGAAAGTTCTCCTCCGGAGGACTCAGACATAAGGCGAGCTCTTGCTTTAGTGGATTATAAGGATTTGATGCTGGATCAGGACAAGAAGGCGGTAAAGCTTCAAAAAGCTGGTCAATCCATTGATCTTGGAGGGATAGGAAAGGGCTATGCCGCTGACAGGTTTTTAGAGGTATTCAGACAATATGAAGTTACCTCGGCTTTTACAAATATCGGAGGGAATGTTGCTACTTTAGGGGCTAAACCCGATGGTTCTCCCTGGTGCGTCGGTATTCAGCATCCAAGGCAGGAGGACAGCTTAGTGGGGATTGTTTGTGTAGTTGACAAGTCTGTTGTTACATCAGGAGATTACCAGAGATACTTTATCGGAAGCAATGGTAAAAGGTATCACCATATACTGGATCCTTCAACAGGCTATCCCGCTGAATCAGGGTTGGCAAGTATTACAATAATTGGTGACAACTCCATGGCAGCAGATGCCTTGTCAACAATACTGTTTGTAGAAGGGATGGAAAAAGGGGTAGAGCTGCTGCGGAGATTTTCCGGAATTGAGGCAATTTTTATTGATAAGGATTTGCAGGTTCATATTACCGACGGATTGAAAGAAAGTTTTATACCGAATGAAGGTATTAGTGTGGATGTCTTATAATAAATGAGAGGGGAAGACTACAATGAAAAGGAAGGGGAAGGTTGGTATGGTAATAGCTGTTATAGCAGGTGTAATTGTATTGGGTCTGGGAGGTGCATTACTTTTTACTTCAGGAGAGCGCAAGGAGGGAAAAAATCTTCCTATTGCAGCAGTGGACTTTAAGAAACTGAAAGATGGAACCTATGTTGGAGAATATGAGGGTGGAAGCTACAAGATGAGGGCTAATAAAGTTCAGGTCACAGTTTCTTCAGGAAAGGTTACAGATATAAAAATATTAATGCATAAGGAAAATCAGACTCCGGAATTCACAGGAAAGCTATACGGCAGAGTTATCGAGTCTCAATCGCTTCAGGTGGACACAATAAGCGGTGCAACCATAACTTCAAAAGCATATTTGAAATCAGTGGAAAATGCATTGGTAAAAGCGCAGGAAAAGTAAACAATCTTTATAAAGCACAGGAAGTAAAAATGTTCAAATTTTCATAAGTTACTGCCTTCCCTTGAGAATTGTAAGGGAGGGCAGTTTTTATATATAAAAAATCTTAATGTATATATCAATTTTGTTTTAAATCATGATTCAAATCACAGTTTTATTTACATACCTGCTGTATCATAAAAGCATCAAAGGAAACTTGATACCAAATAAATTGATGCTACGGATTATACAGGAGGTTTTCATTATGAATATTAAAATAAATGAAAAAGTATTTTGGATTGGAAAGGTTGACAACAGGAAAGTACCTTTTCACAGACTCATTCTTGAAAAAGGAACAACTTATAACAGTTATCTGCTTATGACTGATAAGCCAACAGTTATTGACACTGTTGATATTGCCTTTGGCAAGGAATATGTAGATAATCTGAAGGAGTTAATAAACCCAGAGGATATAGAGTATATTGTAATAAATCATGTAGAGCCTGATCATGCCGGTGCACTTCCCGCACTTGCAGCAAGGGCAAAAAAGGCTAAAATAGTAGCAACAGGGCTGGGAAGCCAGCTGCTTAAAGATATGTTCAAGCTTCACCACCGTGAATTCATAGTAGTTAAGGATGGAGACACATTGGACATAGGCGGCAAGACCCTGAAATTCTTTGAAACACCTTATCTTCATACTGAAGAAACCATGATTACCTACTCTATTGAGGATAAAGCTCTTTTTCCATGTGATATATTCAGTACGCATATAGCAGCAGAAGAATTATTTAATGATCTGGCCAAGGGAGAGTATCTGGAGGATTTCAAAGTATATTACCAGCTGATAATGTCACCTCACAGGCCGTATGTAAGAGCTATGCTGGAAAAGCTGAAAGGGCTTGAGATAGATATGATTGCTCCTTCTCACGGATATATTCTGCGCCAGGCTCCCGGTTCTTTTATTGAACTGTATGATGAAATGAGCAAAACTTCAGATAATACCAGGCAGAAGAGCGTTACAATTGTATTTTCTACAATGACAGGAAACACAACAAAGATAGCTCAGAGACTGGCAAAAGGACTTGAAGAAACAGGAGTAAAAACTTCAGTATTCAACCTTAAAAATGCAGACGTCACCGAGGTGGCCGAGGTTATCAGAGAATCTGACGGAGTACTTGTGGGAAGTTCAACAAAGTATGCAGATATGGTGGGTAAGGTTGAGGAGCTTTTAAAAGCCTTGCAGGGCAGCGGAGACACCAAAAAGCCTGCAGCAGCCTTTGGATCCTATGGCTGGAGCGGAGAAGCCATTATTCATATAGAGGATTATTTGGCAAAAGCCGGTTACAGGGTTATAAACCAAAATTATCTTGTAGGAGCAATTGGCGTTGATGAGCAGCTGTTCCCGCTAAGAGTCAAATTTGACAGGGAAGAGGGATTGAATACCGCTGAAAAGGCAGGAAAAGTATTTGGAGAATTGATGAATTAACACTGAGGACAATTTAAAGTGAACAATATTAGCAGACCATAAGAAGAAAGGGAGGATTATGATGGCACAGTTTAACACATCACAAAGAATCGGAGATATAGTAGCTTTATTTCCAAAGGGTGGAGAAGTTTTCAAAAAATTTAATATTGATTTCTGTTGCGGGGGAAACAGGCCTCTCTCAGAAGCTATACAGGAGCAGGGGCTTGATGAAAAAGAAATAATTAACAAGCTGGAAGAGGCTTATTCCGAATCAAAAAAGCTTGCTGGAGAGGTTGATTTTCTCAAAATGGAATCACGCAGGCTTATAGAATATATTGTAAACACACACCATGCATATCTGAACAGGGTTCTGCCCGAGATAGGTGAATTGACTGCTAAGGTTTTAAGAGCTCACGGTGCAAACCATCAGGAACTTTTTAGAGTTCATAAACTGTTTGGCAGTTTAAAGACCGAGTTGGAGGAGCATCTTATAAAAGAGGAAGAGCTTCTGTTTCCATTATTAAAGGAATATGAAAATGATAAATCAGAATCAAAGTTGAACAATATAAATAGAGTGATGCAAGAAACAGAAAATGAACATGAAGGAGCCGGAGATATACTGAAGGAACTCAGAAAGATTACTGATAATTACAGTGTTCCTGCTGACGGCTGCAGAACTTTTCAACTGGCGTATTACCTGCTTGAAGAACTTGAAGGAGATTTATTTCAACATATTCATCTTGAAAACAATATTCTATTCAAAAGGTTTATCTGAGTGGGAAATAGTGTAAATAAGTAAGTGCAGGAGGGTTTTATGGAGAAAATTATTGATTTGTCAAAAACCGTATACGAGCTTTGCAAGGAGAATCCTGAAGTAGTTGAAATACTCAGGGAGCTGGGCTTCGACCAGATAACAAATCCCGCCATGCTGAATACGGCAGGCAGATTTATGACAATTCCGAAGGGAGCTGTTATGAAGGGTGTGGATTTGGGAAGAATTAAAGAAGAACTGGGAAAAAGAGGATTTACAGTAAAAGAAAATTAAAAATTAATTTTTCATTTTAGAGCTGCTGTTGCAGCAGAAAGGAGGATTTTCAATGAGTGAATTCATTAACAACAGAGAATACAGGCAGAAAGTTTTAAAGGAAATAATCAAGGAGCTTCATAACGGAAAAGCTATTGAGGATGTTAAGGCAAGGTTCGAGGAACTTATAAAGGGTATTTCTCCCACAGAGATATCCGAAATGGAGCAGGCACTTATCATGGAGGGTATGCCTGTCCAGGAGATTCAGAACCTCTGTGATGTACATGCAGCAGTATTCAAAGGCTCCATAGAAGAAATTCATCGCCCTCAGAAGCCGGAGGAGGTTCCGGGACACCCTGTCCATATCTTTAAGCTAGAGAACAGAAAGTTGGAAACCCTTATAAATGACAGGATAAAGCCACATTTGGAAAGCTTGAGGGATGGCGGCAGCCAGGATATAGCAGGCAAGCTCCTTGAGAATTTCAATACCCTCTGGGAGATTGATAAACACTATTCCAGAAAAGAAAACCTGCTGTTCCCGTTTATGGAAAAGTACGGTATAACAGCACCTCCCAAAGTAATGTGGGGTGTAGATGATGAAATAAGGGCAGCTATCAAAGACATACGTAAATCGCTGGCCGATTATAACGGTAATGGCGGTGATGTGGTGAAGAAGGCCGAAGAGGCCTGCAACAGGGTAATAGAAATGATTTTCAAAGAGGAAAACATACTTTTCCCAATGGTTCTTGACACCCTTGCTGAAGACGAATGGCTGAAAATCCAGGAGGCCAGCTCCGAAATAGGGTATTGCCTGGTAGAGCCAAGTGCTAAGTGGCAGCCGGTAAAAGTAAATCTGGAAAACAGAGCCGAAGAGGAGGGAGAACAGCCCTCAAATAACGGTTATGTCAAGTTTGATGCAGGAATACTGACTCCTGAAGAAATAAACGCCATGCTCAATACCTTGCCGGTTGATATAACTTTCGTAGATAAGGATGGATTTGTAAAGTATTTCACACAGGGGAAGGAACGAATTTTTGCCAGACCAAAGACCATCATAGGGAGAGAAGTAAAAAACTGCCACCCACCCGCAAGTGTCCATATTGTTGAAGGTATTGTGGAGGAGCTGAAGTCAGGCAAAAAGGATCATGAGGATTTTTGGATCAAGATGGGAAACAAGTATGTGCATATTAGATATTTTGCTGTAAGGAACGAAAAGGGTGAATTTTTGGGAGTAATGGAATTCACGCAGGATATTAAGCCGATACAGGACATAACGGGAGAAAAGAGACTAGTATCTGAAGGCTAAAAGTTTAT
>JAQSXC010000151.1 GCA_029266335.1 Eubacterium sp.
ATAAATATAAAATAAACATAGATATAAATATGAAGAAACATTATCACAGAGGCAGGCTGAATATACCCGCGAATTGAACGGCCTGCCAAGGAGGAATTAACATTTTAAGAGTTATATCAGGAGCTGCTAAAGGGTTAAAGCTGCAGACACTGGAGGGTATGGAAACCAGGCCAACCACTGACCGTGTTAAGGAAAATTTGTTTAACATTCTGGCTGCTTATTTAAACGGGTCTAAAATTCTGGATCTTTTTGCAGGGTCAGGCAGTCTTGGAATAGAAGCGTTGAGCAGGGGAGCAGAAAGCGCTGTCTTCTCGGACCAAAATGAAAAATGTGCTGAAATAATAAAAAATAACCTTGAACATACTAAATTTTCTGAAAAATCACAAGTTTTTTTCGGAGAAGCCCAATTAATATTAAAAAAACTCTCCCAACAAGGTAAAAAGTTTGATATAATTTTCCTAGACCCACCGTACAAAAAGGAAATTGTACCGAATATTTTGCATGCTTTGATGGAAAACGGTGTATTAGAGGATAAATTTATAGTTATTGCCGAAACAGACATTGATGATGAGTTGCCTGAGGAATCAGGCTGCATGGTCGTTTCAAAGAAACAGATTTACGGCAAGACAAAATTAACATTTTATAAAAGGAAATAGCTTTATACTAAAGAATCTGATAATTAAAGGAAAATATATGAATACATTTATATACCCCGGTAGTTTTGACCCGGTTACAAATGGCCATATGGACATAATGGAACGGGCATCGAAAATTTGTGATAAACTTATAGTTGCCGTACTGATCAGTCATACTAAACAGCCCTTATTTGCTATGGAAGAACGCGTAGGCTTATTGAAAAGAGCGGTTAAGCATCTTGACAATGTAGAAATTGAATGCTTTTCAGGTCTGTTGGTGGATTTTGTTGCAAATAAAAAGGCAAACGTAATTATTAAAGGGCTCAGGGCCGTATCTGATTTTGAATATGAGCTTCAGATGGCTTTATTAAATCAGAAAATGGCTCCTGAAATTGAAACCATGTTCATGATGTCCAACATTAACTTTTCTTTTTTAAGTTCCAGCATGGTCAAGGAGCTGGCAAGATACGGAGGAAATATCAAGGGACTTGTTCCTGAATGTATAGAAGAAGACGTAATAAAGAAGTTTAAGAAGTAAGAAGCCTGGGGAGGAATTGTAATATGGAGATACTTACTATACTGGAAACCTTGGAGGAACTGGTTGAAAGAAGTGCCAGCGTACCTTTTTCAGGGAAATGCCTGATTGACAGGGAAGAAGTTTTTGAAATAATAAAAGAAATGCGAATAAAGCTGCCGGATGACATCAAACAGGCAAAATGGGTTAAGGAAGAACGACAGAGAATATTACTTGAAGCCCAGAAAGAGGCTAATAATATATTGAAGGATGCTGAAAATAAAATAGCATCTCTGGTTGATGAGCATGAAATTACCAAGAAGGCATATGAGCAGGCCAATGAAATAATATCAGGTGCTCAGAAAAATGCCAGAGAGATACGTCTTGGAGCCAGAGAGTACGCAGACAGTGTTCTCAATAAAGTTGAAGAAATTCTTACTGATGCAACAGATGTTATTAAAACAAACAGATCAGAGTTAAAATAAGCTTTTTTTTGATAAAATGCTTGTTATACATATATATAGAATAGAAACTGCAGTCATTATGAATGATGCAATTAATATATACTGAATGGAGGCTGTAAGAAGATTCCCCCATGCTTTTATTATATTCACCGAGTTATTAGCAAATACGGGTGATTCTTTAAGAAGCAGACTTCTGAACAAAGAGTAGCCAATAAAGGTGTAAAGGCAGGAGATTATTCCCTGGAGTGCTTTACCCACAAGGTACGGTTTGACTCTGATATCGGTAGTACTAACAATACTCATTACCTGAGTATGTACTGAAAAGCCTGCCCAACCGATTACCAGACTTACACAGCACAGCCTGATCACCAGAGCTGTATCAGAGAGATGAATTAGATTTGCCCCGGTTGTAATTTCAAATACACCACATAGCAAGCCTTCAATGGTTTTTGGTCCCAGTCCCAGGTTAGTGATGAAATCCGGAGTAATACTGCTTATTGTTCCGATTAAACCACTTGTAATCATTACATTTATCAAAACCGAAAAAAATATTATGAAACCTCCGATAGTTAAAATTGTAAATATGGAGTTTTTTATACATTCTCCAAAAAGTGTCCAAGGGTTTATATCAGAATTTCTTAACTTTTTCAGTTCTATTTTGATATTTGCGGACATGTGTGTTTCGGACTTTATGCTGATATTTCTTTGCCTTTTATAATATCTGAATATAAAACCTACAGTCAGGCAGGCTGCTATATGGCATATGTAAAGCAGATACCCCAACCGTGGCTGATTAAACATTCCTATAGCTACAGCACCCATAATGAATAGCGGCCCAGAATTATTGGTAAAGGTAAGCAGTCTTTCTGCCTCTATTCCGGTTATCATATCCTGTTTTCTAAGGTCGGCTGTGATACTGGCACCCACTGGGTAACCACTTACAATTCCCATGGCCAGAGCAAAGGAACCACAGCCGGGAATATTAAAAATTGGACGCATGACCGGTTCAAGAATTATTCCAAAGAGGCTTACTATACCAGATTTGCTTAATATCTGTGAAGCAACAAAGAAAGGGAATAAAGATGGGAAAACTATTTCAAGCCAGAGCGTTATACCTTTTGAGGCTGCACTTACCGAAGTTTTGGGAAATATGATCAGAGCAGCTATAAAAAATACGGCCATTAGAGGAAGAATACTTTTCTTTATATAGACAGCAACAGTTTTTTTATTATTCAAATAAATTGTTGTTATCAGAAATAATAAGGATGATAATAAAAATATATTCAAAGTAGCCTCCATATTGTGATTCATACTAAACATAATGATTCAATGATAATAATAATTGGATATTCCTTTAAAATATATATACTCTATGCAGGGGGAATATAACTAAAATAAACGTATGGCAGAGAAATAACCGACTCATAAATAAAAAATGCCGACAATTCAGCCGGCATTTACTTTAATATTTAATAATTCATTTTATTTTAACATTTCAATTTGACATTTTAATTGAAACTTTTCATAATTACAGTAATCACAATTCAATATTAGCTATCCTATACTTTTTGCGTCCAGCTGTAAGTATCCTCAAGCTCTCCGCTCTGAATACCGGTAATTGTTTCATATACCTTAGAAGCTACCGGCCCGATTTTTCCATCATTTACTGTTATGGAATTGCCATTCCAGTTAAATTCACCGATAGGAGAAATAACAGCAGCTGTGCCTGTACCAAAAGCTTCATCCAGCTTGCCGGCTGCATGTGCATCATACAGTTCCTGAATGGATATTCTTCTTTCGGTAACGGGGATACCTGCTTTTCTTAATAACTCAATAGTTGACATTCTTGTTATTCCGGGAAGTATGGTTCCTTCAAGAGATGGGGTTATAACTTCACCGTTTATCTTAAAGAAAACGTTCATTGTTCCAACTTCTTCAATATATTTCTTTTCCACACCATCCAGCCAGAGTACCTGGGTATATCCGATATGCTTTGCTTCCACCTGAGCCTTTAAGCTGGAAGCGTAGTTTGCAACTGTCTTGGCATAGCCCAGACCACCTTTTACGGCACGGACATAATTGCTCTCGACATATATTTTAACAGGGTTAATTCCTTCCTTGTAGTAAGCTCCAACAGGTGAAAGAATTATAATAAACTTGTAAGTGTCGGAAGGTCTTACTCCCAAATATGGGTCGGTTGCAATAATAAAAGGACGGATATAAAGTGATGTGCCCGGGACATCGGGTATCCATTCGGCATCTACTCTTACAAGTTCCTTAATGGCTTGCACGCCAAAGTCTACATCAATTTTTGGTATAACCAGACGGTCATTTGAACTGTTTACTCTTTCCATATTTTTTTCAGGTCTGAATAATAAAATTTCGCCATTTGGGGTTTTGTATGCTTTCAAACCCTCAAAAATGGCCTGTCCATAATGAAGCACCATACAGGAAGGATCAAGTTCGAGAGGAGCGTAAGGTACTATTCTAGCATCATGCCAGCCTTTTCCTTCAGTATAATCCATAATAAACATATGATCAGTAAAATATTGACCGAAGCCTAAATTATTCTTATCAGGTTTTTGTTTTGGATTTGTGGTTTTGGTAATAGAAATATTCATTATTTATATTACTCCCTTCAAATATTTATTTGATAAAATATTAATTGATTGTAGTTAAGGAACAAATAACAGGTTCCCAAAGAATGTTGCAATCAAAAAGAAAAATTACAAGTTTTATTATGCTACTTTTCATTTCAAAAGTCCATAGAAAAATGCCAATTTACCATAATACATGTTTAAATTAATAAAGTTTAATCTAAATCGGTAAAAAACATGTTATAGGTAAAGATATTGTGGTATATTTTGTTAGTGTATCAAATTCAGCGCACGGGGTGCGCTTTTGGGAGGATCATAGCATGAATAGAGACAAAATAAGAATGATAACCAGAACAGCTGTTTTACTTGCTGTTGTAGTCGTTGTACAGATAGCTGGCAGGAGCCTGCCAAACAGTAATTTTATTGTTGGACCCCTGGTCAATATGTGTCTGCTTGTTGCCGCAATGACAGCGGGAGTTGCCGGAGGAATAACAATTGCAATATTATCGCCGTTTACTTCTCTCATAAACAATAATGCACCGGTTGCCGCGGCATTGCTGCCCTTTGCGCCGGTAATAGCTGTTGCAAACATCATATTTGTCCTGGCATTTTACTTACTCTATAATAAAAACAAATATGTGGGTTTAGCTGTTGCAGCACTTTTGAAATTTGGCGTTCTATTTCTGGCAATAAGGCTGTTTCTGAACATTTTTTCATTTCCGAAATTTACAGCCAGGCTTTTGGAAATGTTCAGCTGGCCGCAGCTTATAACGGCACTTGTGGGTGGAATAGTTGCAATACCTGTTATTTATAGCTTGAGGAAAGCACTGAAAAACAGTCGGCAATAGACAGGTACTTTTATTTGTTTAAGCGATCCAATTTATGTCTTACTTTTGCTGTATTATCAAATTAACCAAAGTAGTCTCATAAGCCCCCGTCAGGCAGGTCAATGAAAAACCGCCTGGCGGGGGTTTTTGTCCCGGTATTTTAGTTCTTTGCAATAAAAGTAGTTAATGAGCCAATTGAATGAATTGGATGGTTTTAAAAATTAGTAATTGGGTGTTTTGGAATTAAAATAATTAGTATATAATACGATTGGATGGTACCAATTTTCTGCCGGAAGGATAAAACCATATGGACATTACTGTTAACAGGGGCTCCAAAACACCGCTGTATATTCAGATAAAAAAACAAATTGAAGGTATGATAGATACAGGCAAGCTCCCGCCAAACTTTATACTGCCTGCAGAACGGGTATTAAGCGAAAAGCTCCATGTAAACCGGAGTACCGTAATAAAAGCGTATATGGAGCTTAAAGCTGAAGGGCTTGCCGAGTCCAGAGTGGGAAGCGGTACAGTGGTTTTGGCTCCTATGTCAAAGGATGCTGCCCAGGAAAAAATGTATATCCCGCCACTCAGATGGAATCAGCTTGAAAGCAAGAGAATCGCTAAAGCTGATGAACAGACCATAAACAACATATTGTCTGTTTTTGAAAGAGAAAAGGTTATATCCTTTGCTTCTGGAATATCTTCAGAGGATACTTATGAACTGGAAAAGCTTAAAATTATTCAGAATGAACTGCTGGAGAAATACAGGGAGAAAGTATTTATGCCAACACCGGTTGACGGCTGCTCCGAATTAAAGAATACTATTAAAGCCTATCTCCAGCAAAAGGGTATCAATGCAGGCCTGAAACAGATTATGGTTACCTCGGGTTCCCAGCAGGCGGTGGAATTTTTTGCAAGACTTTTAATTGAACCGGGAGATGTGGTTTTGGTAGAGGAACCTACCTACATTGGTGCCATTCAGGCTTTTGAAAGCTATGATGCCCGTTTGATAGGAATACCTATGGATGAAGAGGGGATAAGGCTTGATATACTTGAAACCTGTCTGGTTAAATACAGACCGAAGTTCATTTACACACAGCCCAATTTCCACAATCCCACAGGAATGACAATGAGTTTTAACAGGAGGAAGGAACTATTAAAGCTGGCCTACTATTATAATATTCCAATCCTTGAGGATAACCCCTATGGAGAGCTCTGTTATGAAGGTGAGCAGCTCCCAGCCTTGAAAAGCCTGGACAATAATGATTATGTTATTTATGTCAGCTCTTTTTCAAAGACTATTTCCTTCAGTTTGAGAGTAGGTTATGTTGTTGCCGGTGAAAATATTATCAACAGATTTATAAAATTCAAGCAGATCACAGATATACAGACCAGTACACTCTCACAGTATCTGGTTCATGAATTTGTATCTCAAGGTCATATGAGGCCACATATTGAAAAAATAAAAGAGAAATATAAAAAGAAAAGGGATCTGATGATAGCTGAATTAGGAAATCACAAAATTGAAGGAATGAAAGTATTTATTCCCAGAGGTGGTTATTTTATCTGGCTGAGTCTTCCTAATAACATAAGAATGAGCGAATTGATAAAGAGTCTGGGGGATGCGGGAGTAATAGTAATGCCTGGAGATGTTTTTTATCCAAAGTTCAGCATAGAAAATAATTTTATAAGGCTGAATTTTTCCTATCCCAAAGAGCAGGATATTATTGACGGCACTTATAAGCTGCTTGAATGCATCGAAAAATGCCTGAAAAATGTTGTAAAAGCCAAATATACGGTAGAAACAGTTATAAATCCATATTTATAGTCTTTTTCCCAATAGATATTTAAATTCAATATTTTATTATCAACAAGGAGGTTGATCAGAATGTTTGCAAAAAGAACAGAGTTTTTAAAGGCTTCTGAGGTTAGAGAATTGTTAAAGCTTTCCGATGTAAACGACATCATTTCCTTCGGCGGAGGATTGCCTGCCGAAGAATCCTTTCCAGTTGAGGAAATGCGTGAAATATGCAGTGAAATACTGGAGGAGAACGGTGTAAAATCCATGCAGTATGCCATTTCAGAAGGACATGTTGGTTTAAGAAAAATAATTGTTAAGCTAATGGCCGAAAAAGGTATTCATGCAAATATAGATGATATACTGATCACCTCGGGTTCTCAGCAGGGCCTGGATTTGACGGCAAAGGTTTTTCTTGATGAAGGAGATACTATTTTATGTGAAAGTCCTACATATTTGTCGGCAATAAATGCTTTTAAACCCTTTTATCCCAAATTTACAGAGGTCGATATGGATGAGGACGGACTTATACCTGCAGACCTTATTAGAAAGCTTGAAAACAGTTCCAATGTTAAATTCCTGTACACTGTTCCGGATTACCAGAACCCTACCGGAAGACGTATGAGTCTGGAAAGAAGAAAGTCAATAGTGGAAATTGCAAACAGGTACAATATTATTATTATAGAAGATAATCCATACAGCGAACTTTGTTTTGATGGCAGAAAGCTGCCTCCTTTAAAAAGCTTCGATACACAAGGAAGAGTTGTATACCTCAGTACATTTTCCAAGACGGTTTGTCCGGGCTACAGAATCGGATGGGCCTGTGGAACACAGGATATCATTAATAAATATGTTTTGTTCAAGCAGGGTACGGACATTCACACCAATTTCTTTGCACAAATGCAAATTGCCGGTTATTATGAAAAGTATGACATCAAGGAACATATCAGGAGTAATGTTGAAATATATAAAAGCAGAAGAGATGCCATGGTTGCTGCCATAGAGAAAAGCTTTCCCGAAGAGGTAGAGTATACCCGGCCTGAAGGTGGGATGTTTCTTTGGGTTACATTGCCAGAATGCCTTAATACAAAAGAACTCCTGCTAAAATCATTAAAAAGAGGAGTAGCTTTTGTTCAGGGCAGTGCATTTTTCCCTAATGGGGGACATGAAAACACCTTACGGTTAAACTTTTCAGGTCTGAATGAAGAGAAAATAGCAAAAGGAATAAATATTCTAGGTAATTTGCTTAAAGAAGAGCTTTATGCAGAGCGTCTAGCCGGTTGTTAATTCATGCAAGGCGGCTTCAGCCAGTATTGCAAAATAATGTGCCGTTTTTAACAGAATATTATCATCTACCGTAAATTTGGGGTGATGCAGTGGGTAGGGAGTACCGGTGCCGATATTGACAAAAACACCGGGAATATGCTTTTGATAGTCGGAGAAATCCTCCCCTATAAGTTCCGGTGGGATTTCCTCGGTAATAAAGCCTGATGCTTCTGCAACATTGAAGGCAAAATCAGTCCATTTAGAATCATTGTATACAGCAGAAGGCCCGTCACTAAAGCTAATCTCTGCTGAAGCGTTGAATGCCGTGGCTATTCCGGATGAAAGCTGCCTTATCCTGTCAAGTATAAGCTTTCTTGTTTCAGCCTTCAGCGTTCTTACGGTTCCCTGAAGATAAGCTGTTTCAGGTATAACATTCCATGTGTTGCCGCAGGTTAATTGAGTTACACTGATCAAAGCCTGATCAAAAGCCGATATGTTTCTGCTCACAATTGTTTGAAGAGATGAAACAATCTGAGCCGCTATGACTATGGGGTCTGTTCCTTTTTCAGGTGTAGCAGCATGTGCACCGGCACCTTTGATTTCAATTTCAAATCTGTCCACAGCCGCATAAAAAGGGCCGCTCCGTGTACCCAGGGCTCCCAGGGGCAAACTGGGAGAATTGTGTAACCCGAAAATTGCTTCTACCTCTTCCAAAACACCTGTTTCCAATATGTGCAGGGAGCCCCGTCCAGATTCTTCAGCCGGTTGAAAGATGATTTTAACAGTTCCTGCCAAACACTCTTCGTTTTGCTTTAATAAAAATGCTGACCCTAAAACAGCAGTTGTATGAAAATCATGCCCGCAAGCATGCATTATTCCGTCGTTCACCGATTTGTAGGAAAGCTGTGTCTGTTCTTGAATGGGCAATGCATCAATATCACAACGGATAGCTATTACCGGCCCGTTTTTATTGCCGGATACCTGAGCTACCAGTCCTGTTTTCAGGGGCAGATCAAGTATCTCTATATCGGCCTCAAGCAATAACTTACGTATACTTGCCGTTGTTTGGAATTCCTCATTTGATAATTCAGGAAATTGATGAAACAGATGGCGTATTTCAATCAGTTCTGTTTCAAATTCAGCCGTCGTTTTTGGAAGCTTCTCATTTACCATAAAATTCTCCGTTACATTCTTATTGTTTTTCCTGCACTGGCGCACTGAATAACTCCATTATTCAGTGCAAGTATTCCGTTGACAAAAACATATTTTATTCCCTCGGGACTTTTATCAGGAAGTCCCTTGTCAGGAAAACAGGCCTTATCCTGAATGGTATTGCTGTCAAAAACCACCAGGTCGGCATCAGCACCCGGACTAAGCCGTCCTTTATGCTTTAAGCCCATGGTTTCTGCAGGATAAAAAGTTGCTTTGCGGATGGCCTCAACAAGACTTATTTCATTTCTTTCTCTGACCATATATCTGAAGTATCTGGGGAAGGTACCTGCAATTTGAGGATGTCCTTCGCCTCTTAGATAGGCACCGGTATCTGAGGAAGGCATGGCATAGCCTTTCTTCAGGGCCGGATATATGTTTTCATCTGTTCCTGTGAAATATATAATGCATTCATGGGGGCTTGTTCTCCTCAGTTCCTTATATAGCTCCAGGTTCAATATCTGTCCCTTATATTTCCCCGAGGCAACCAGCATTCTGTTTAAAGATAAAAATCCCCGTTCAATATTTTCTTCCGAGAAGGTAGCCGTACCTATGGAAGTGGCCCAGTCTGTGTACATTCCACTGTCTATCCGTATTTTCAAACCTTCCTCTACAGCTATATCAGTTAATTCCAAAGCTTCGGCCATCATTGTATTATATTGATAAACAAAATGGGATATCAGCACTTCTGCGCCTGTAGTTCTTGCAATATTAAAGACTTCTCTCAAGGAATCCGGATCATTTTCTGAAAAAACCCGTGTATGTATTGCTATGGGCCTTTTGTATTTTGCAGCAATTTTGCTGAGTGTCAATATCTCTTCCCAGGAGCTGTTGGGTGCATAATCAAGACCGAAGGATAGACCGCATGCACCTTCCTCCAAGGCCTTCTCTGTAAGATATTGCATTTTTGAAATTTCCCCGATGCAGGCAGGAGCATAAACATCAGTAATTCCTGCTGCCTTGCGTAGACTGAAGGAATGTCCCACAAGCTCAGCCTGATTTATAATGAATCCATTTTTGTCCTGGCTTTCCAGGAATGCATGCATATCAACAGGACTTAATCCGCAATTACCCCCAATGGTAGTTGTAACCCCCTGACGCAGGGATAACTCTCCACAGTAAGGATCTCCGTCTATATGTCCATGGACATCAATAAAGCCGGGGCAAACAATCAATCCTGCCGCATCAATGATTTTTTCCGCAACCAGTTCTTGTTTTGTTATTTCCGAAAGTTTTCCATCCTTTATACCCAGGCTTCCACTAAAACATGAATTATGTTCAGGATCTATAAGAGTTCCTTTATTAATAGCTATATCAAGCATATGTTACAGCTCCCATTAATTATGTAGATGGTTATCTCACCGGATCAAGTGTAGCTCATAAATAATATTCATAGATCAAATTCAATATTCTGGTTGAATGTCATTAATATCTGAGAGCATTACACAAAATGCACAACTAAATCCGTGCATTCATATAGGAATAATAGTAATATAATACAATAGACTACATAATATGTCAAGAAAGTTCCATGATATGTAAAGGATTTATTAAAAAATATTACCGTCCGGATACCGGCAAAAGCGAAAATCCTACAAATTCTTAATATAAGAGGTTGTTACACGGTAGCAGTCATTTCATAAGTTTTATAATTGTAAACATGTTAACCCCGTATTCATAACATGATAGTAAGTAAAGCCAATTAACCTCCTTAATTCGCCTTATAGCGTAT
>JAQSXC010000152.1 GCA_029266335.1 Eubacterium sp.
TCATCTAAAAAAAATATATCTCGAACACTTGATTTAATGGAATTTACTCTTCATAGTGGAATTAAAAATTACGGTGGAATTTAACTTTTCACTCAACGACCAAAACTTATTTTAGTTTATTACATTTATTATAACCAGTAAAATTTTTATCAAGTCAGTAATAAACAAATGTGCTCAACACTTACCAGAACAATAAAAAAGGTTATCCGTCTCAACGATTAAATAGCAACTTCAAGCTTGAAGAGTCTATTTAATCGTTACATTGGAAAGATAACCTTAAAAATTCATTAAAATTATTAATATTAATAATTATACTAATCAAAACATCTTTTTTATTACAATTTTGTCTAAAGAGATATTAGCCTGTCTTGTAACTATGTCTACTATTTGTGCTGTTTGCTGTTTGGATATTGCAGGTGCCTTTACAACTATATCTACGCTTCCGTCATCACCAAACAATGCAACCACATCACCAAAGCCCTTACCCTTGATTAAAGTTTCGATATTTGTCTCTTTTTGTGAAGTCTCGATTATTTTCATCATTTTTGAATGAGCTTCAGCTTTTTGTTCCTTGGTTGCAAGCTGATCGTCAGCTATGCCCTTCATAATATCAATATCTTTGCCTCTGACAACGTCTCTGTCCATTTTTGCCTGGGCAAAATAATTATTTGCCTCTTTGGAAGCAGTTACAGTTTTCTCAGAGTTAATCGAAGCAGTGCCCTCGTCTGTTACCTCCTGATTATCAACATATACAGCATCGCCAATCTGGGCAGAGTCTTCCTCACTGAACTGTGAGCTCTTGTTGTAGCTGTACTGTAGATAGCCTGCAATTACTAGCATCAATACAAGGGAAAGTACGATAATCTGTTTTCTTTTTAAGAATTTCATTACATAGACCCTCCTAACAATCTGAATAGTTTTTATTGTTCCTTCTCGGTTGTAGCCGAAGCATCATTAAATAACAAATTCCCCATTTTAAGACAGCTATTGAAATTCGGCTTGCTGCACTTTGCCAATAATATCTGTCCTTATAACGGATTTTCATTATTTAATTTTGCCTAAAGGATATTTTCCTGAATGGCTGTTGCCATTCCCCTCTCAAGATTATGTATATTCACATCAAGTCCACTTTATAACGCATAGGTTTAAATAAAATTAATTGTTATTCCTTTGAAAAACCTGTATCTTGTGAGCAGCAACATCGAGAAGCGCTTCGGTAGCTTTTGCAAGATTGCTTTTTATCTCGGCTTCACCGGCACCGTCGGCAACAATTACCACACCCTTTACTTTAGGCAGCAGCTCTTTCACAATAAAGGGTTTCTTTACTCCCTGATTTTCTTCGTACACTATGCTGTTTTCCCGGTCAGACTGCTTTATAGTTCTCGAACCTCCTTCCTTGTCTTTTTCCTGGGTGTTGTTCTCGCTTGTATTCACATCTACCGCCGGAACCGATTCACTGCCTGAAACAAAGGTAATCATAACTTCAACTTTACCGGCACCTTTTATTTTTGACAGTATTGCTCCAAGATTCTCCTCCATTTCACTCTTTGAACCTTCACTTGCTTGTTTAAAGGTTTCACCAGTCTCAGAAGGGTTTACCCGGTCTCCAACCTTTGCCGAAACTACTGTATCGCCATCGCCTGTCTTCTTTAATGTATCTTCGAACAGAACACTCCCGGCAATCAGGCATATTACACCCACTATAGCTATGATTACAGCCTTTTCTATTATTTTCTTACTCCCATATTTTGAAAGCTTCGCCTTAAGGTTTTTAAAAATTCTTCCGTACTTTCCCATCTCGCTCTCCCTCCATTTTAACTGACATAATTCAAGTAATTGTTACCTCAATACTGTCCCTGCTTATTTCCAGGGATTTGTTCAAACTTTGTTTCACCAGCTCAGTGAGTCTCTTGTCTTCAGGATCAGCAATTTTCAGTTTATCCTTACTGTCATTTGAATTATTGTCCTTTGAATTATTGTCCTTCAAATTATCGTTCTTTGATTTACCTTCCTTATTTATAAAGGGAGCTGTAATATCAATTTTTTTTACCGAAATTACAGGTTCTATCCGAGCAGTTCCTTTGTCATCCTTTCCCTTTTTCAGTTCCACAGTTACTTTTGTGATTTCTCCGAATCTGTCGGATGTGAAGTCTTCATTTATTTCAACCATAGCCTTTGCTCCTGTAACACCCTCAATTTTTCCTGTCTCTTCCTCAATTCGCGCTGTCAGCTTCCTTTTATAAACAGAGGAAATCTGCTTCATTTGTGTATCCTCCAACAGCTTGCTGCTGTTTTCAATCTCTTTTTTATCAATATAGAAACTGTCACTCATGGCAGTCTCACTAAGTTCAAAACCCTTGTTTTTAAGTGCAAGAAATGGATTAACCACAGCAATCAGGAGTACAAAACCCGAGACCAGGGTTATTATTTTTTTTATTTTCCCAGATGGAACAATTATTTCAAATAAAATTAAAATTATTGAAATAGTAACAATATTAATAATCCAGCTTCTCAGGAATTCAAGCATTATAAGCTCCTTCCGCATCATGCACAATAAATGTCCCAGATAAAAATAACTCTTCTGCAATTTTCAATAGGCATAAATCCTATGCATTTGCTATTATGTCATTTCTAAAAACTTGCCCAGAGCAACTTTCGTTGCTTGCGTAAAGCATCAGGTATACTTTAAATGCATCCTACCTTATCATTGCAGATAAATTTGTGGTGCTGATGACAACTGTTATGGCTATCAGGAACATTACTGCCACAGCTGCCGTAACTCCAAGTATGTATGTTAAGGAACCTGCCATGTCATTAAGGCAGTTTGTTATTTTCTTGTCGGAAATAGGTTCGACAAATGCACAGGCAAGCTTGTACAAAATAATCATTGCAAGTATTTTTAAAAGAGGAGCAAGACATATAATAATTATTCCAATCATTGCTATAAGCCCAGAAGCATTTTTTATTACAAGTGTGCAGCCCACTACTGTATCTGCTGCATCAGCCAGATATTTTCCCACCACCGGTATAAATGTGCCAAGTGCAAATTTGGCCGTCTTGCTGGTTACTCCGTCAACAACTGCTCCCATTGAGCCCTGTACAGAAACAATTGCAATAAAAACAGTCAATATGAAGCCCAGTCCCCAGGTGCAAACCTGTTTAATAAAACCTGACAGCTTTGTAAGCTGAACCTTGTCCGAAATATTATTTACTATGTTCAGCACCGTCACTAGAAAAATCAAAGGAATAAAAAAGTTTTTGATAACTGTGGCTCCCACTTCCACCAGCATGATGAGTATTGGTTGAAAAATTCCGGCAGAGGAGATGTTTCCTGCTGTCACAAGCAGTGTAACAAGTAATGGTATGATAGCATGCATAAATGTAACCATACTGTCTATAATGGACATACACATCTGCATAGCTGTACTGAAACTTACCATCAATACTGACACAATTACTATATAGCAGACGAAAAAGGCCAGTTCCCCGACACTTTCACTTAAAAATGCATTCTGAAGGTTTTTCAGGATAGCGCATATTATAGCAAGAATAACTATTTTAATAAGAATATCAACATTCAGAAATACTTCCTCCAGCAGATATTTGACCACTCTGTTAAACATACCCTGGATACTGAAATCAAGATCTCCCTTGGCTGCATCAGTAATTATTTTCTGCGGATCAAACTCCGGAAACAGCTTACCTGCATCACTATTGTAATATTTTTTTAAGCTTTCACTTATAGCTGTACTGTCATTTGCCTGAAGCTGTTCATTAATTATGCTGATGCTGTCATCTGCAGCCGGCTTATCTTCAGCATATACCTCAATCGGACATAATAAGCTTAAAAATAATAGCAATGCCAGAAATGAAACTCTTTGCCTGATTTTTTTTTGTTTTTCGGTGAATCTTTTCCTTTGCATTTCGCATCCTCCAAGCAGCCCAGTTATTCTATGGCATAAGTTTTACTACCAGGTCCAGCAGAGATGAAATTATTGGTACCGCCAGAATTACAATTATGACTTTACCGGCAAGCTCTATTTTTGACGCTATAGAGGATTCCCCGGCATCCTTGCAGACTTCTGCGCCAAACTCCGAAATATATGCAATCCCCACTATCTTCAGTAAAATTGTTATATATGTCGGATCTATATCTGCTTTCCTGCTGAAGGTCTTTATGAACTCTACAACTGCTGACAGCTTGACCACAATAAGAACAAATATCAGCAGTCCTGTTGCAATACTGACCTGTAATGCAATTTCCGGCTTCTGTTGCTTAATTGTCACAGATAGAATTACTGCTATGATTCCAATGCAAACAATTTGAAGTATATCCATATCCTATGTACCCTCATATTTTTACTAAGGAATGATTAACTGATAAAATCCTATTTTTAAGGGAGAGCAAATTAATCATTCCTAAGGAATGTAACTGTCAAAACTGAAACATGGTTTTTACAGCAGCAAACAGTCCTGCTATTTCTTTGGATACCATCATAAGAACCACGACTATGCCAGCAAGTGTTGTCATCATTGCCTGCTCTTCTCTGCCTGAACGGATCAGCACCTGGTTAAGCACTGATACAAGTATTCCGATTGCAGCTATTTTAAATATCAAATCAACGCTCATTTTTACCTCCTTAATTGCTGCTTTGCAGCGATACAAATGATAATGAAACTAAAACAAAATAATGGTTACGGCTAAACCGCTTAAAACACCCAGACTCCTGTACATTTTTTCATTTTTACGTTTCATTTCCTCGGACTTTATTTCCTGAAGCTTTAATTGTGAGGATACCAGCTTAATATTGTTGAGCTGCCCCTCCAGATCTGAATTCCCGAGCATTTTGCCAAAAGTGACAAGTATTGCCTTGTCCTCTTTATTAAGTGACAGCTTTGAACAGTTTTCTTCAATTGATCTCTCCCAGGCTTCGTCAGCTGTCACTCCGCTTGTTTCCAAATTTGAGGCTGCTGTTCTGAAAATTATTGCAGCTTCTACATTTGAGTTTTCATATATTCTCATAAATGCCTCGGACAATAGATTTGACAGATAGCTGATTTCATTTTCAAACATTTGGAGCAGGGCCTGTAATTCCCTGAGTGTTCTCGGTCTTTTTGAACAATCTGCAGCCAAAGCAAAGCCAATCAGACTGGTGGAACAGATAAGAACAATTGATCCAATTATTTTGAAAATCATCGGTTACTCCTCCTGTAAACGGCAGTCAATTGAGAATCCACAACCTCTTCAAGAGTACCCGGACCGTTTATGGCGCTGAGTACAATATATCTTTCAAATGCTCCTGATTTAATTAAGGACAGAAGTTCTTCTCTCATTTTCAATTCTGAGATGTTGTACCCGTGAGCAGAAGCAATTATTTTTACTCCTGAATTCAAAACCTTCATTATGGAGTCCCTGTCTCCATGAGTTCCAATTTCATCAGTAATAATTATGTTGGGAGACATGCTTCTTAAAAGCATTTCCATACCCAAAGCCTTTGGGCAGCCGTCCATCACATCTGTTCTGAAACCTACATCGTTCTGCGGAATACCCTTGCTGCAGGCAGCAATCTCAGATCTTTCATCAACAATTCCTATTTTTAAACCTTTAAAGTCAATGGACGCATCTCCGTTGCTCAGCTGACGTGCCATATCCCTTAAGATAGTGGTTTTACCGCATTGAGGAGGCCCTATAATCAACGTATTGTAAACATCATTGCTGCTTTTAATCAGATAGGTAATGACATGACTGGAGCAGCCTTTTATTTCTTTTGCTATACGTATGTTTAGTCCATTGAAATCCTTGATATTCCGAATTTGCCCCTCCTGAACTATTACACGGCCGCTCAGACCAACCCGGTGCCCTCCTTTTAGCGTAAGAAAACCTGATCTGATTTCGTCCTGAAAGGCATATACTGAATTTTCACTCATTAGCTCCAGAGTTTTAAGTATCTCATTTTGAACAACGATATAGGCTTCCTTCATATTCCTTGATACTTGTCCGTCATTTGTAACAAATAAATCATTATCTTTATAAAAAACCATCAAAGGTTTTCCGGCTCTTATTCGTATTTCCTGAAGATTGTCCAACTTTTCACTGTCCATCTTCATTAAAACAGCCTTTATACTTGGTATTAAATAAGGCATAATGTCACTTTGAACTGCTTTAATCATATGTATACATCTCCTAAATTAAGTTATTTATAACGCCTCAATTCAAAGTAAATTTCCCGGTTGTAGGAAAATTTACTCACATTAGCGGCGTTTCAACAAGGCAAGAGATATCCTCACCGCCAGAAAGCCAGAGCGGAATCCACCACTTAATAGAAGCGAGGGATATTTTTTTACGCCTTGTTATATATATTAGGCTTTGTCCAAGTTTATGACTTATAAAAAAGAAAAAAGAGTCTCTTTTTTGAGACTCTCCTTTTAGCTATGATACCCTCTATTAACAATGTACAATACGTTTTTGAGTGGTAAATTTGCTCTGCGGCTGCGTTGAAGCGGCGTGTTATACATTATCAATAGAGGGTACTGCTTAATTAATAAAATTACGTTATCCGAAAGAATTACTTCTTCAGGTTATTTTATTGATACCTTGTTTTTCATGTTCTGTGAAGTAACATAGAACAGTATAAATACCATAAATAGTTCAAATATATATCCGCCAAGACCTATTACAATATTTTGAGGATTGCTTCCATCCATACTGTTAATCAAAAATCCGAACATATTTTTTGATGAAAGAGAAACACTAACTTCTTCCATCAAATTTATGTTAACAGAGAAAGGTACAAAAATTGTGAATATTGCTTCTACAAGCTGCAGGATTACATTGGTTGCCAAAAAGACCAGAAATGCTGATGCCACTCCAATGCCATGGAAAGCCGGTCTGTTAGCAATTGTTATTGCAAAGTAAATCTGAGCAAGCAGGTACAGTGTGGATAATATAACTAATGGAATAATTGCATAAAAGATGTTTTGCAGCCCGAATCTTTCAAGCTCCTCCACTATATCTTTCAACTCGCCTGAAACCCCAAAACCATACATGCTTATAAAAAACGCTCCAATACATGCACCATAGCTTAGTATCAGCCAGGTAAAGGATACTAGAAACTTTGAAGCTAGAAGCACATGCGGCTTTACAGGTAAAGTAAACATCAGATATCCTTCATTTGAGTAAAAGTTTTTATAAAATCTCATAACAACAACTGCAAGAGTTATGATAGCAACTGCTATGCCCAACAACAGCAGTAATAAGGAAGATGTAATAGTAAACCATTCTATTCCTACCTTCTTTGCAGACAGAACAATTCCGGCGAATATTAAAGTAATAAGATAAAAGAGCGGTATTGTGCGGGAAGTATCTCTAAACTCATATTTTAATAATTTGCTTAACATCTGAATACCTCCTCGAATAGCTCTTCTACAGATTTGCCGTTTTTCTGACGAATATTGTCCACTGTATCATCAACAAGTATCTTACTGTTTCCTACCATAATAACTCTGTCAAATATTCTCTCCACATCATTTATCAAATGTGTTGATATGAGTACCAAAGCATCTTCAGAATAATTGTTCAGAATAATATCCAGCATCGCTTTCCTTGATGCGGGATCCAGTCCTCCCAGAGGTTCGTCCAGTAAATATATTTTTGCTTTTCTGGACATGACAAGTATTAGCTGAACCTTTTCCTGCATTCCCTTGGACATGCTCTTTATCTTTTGCCCTGGATCAAGCTTGAACTGTCTGAACATTTCCTCTGCTTTCTTCCTGTCAAAATCAGTATAAAAATCTTCAAAAAATTCGAGAGCCTCCTTTGCCTTATAGTTGTCCTGCAAATAGGTCTTCTCGGGGAGGTATGACACTATTGCTTTTGTATATTCTCCCGGTTCATTTCCTTCTAATAAAACTGTACCCCTGTAATCTTTGATCAGTCCAGCAATAATTTTAATCAATGAAGTTTTTCCACAGCCATTAGGACCCAGCAAACCTACTATAGTACCTCTTTCAAAGGCCAGTGTTATATTATCCAAAACTTTTTTGGAACCATATTTCTTTTCCAAAGAGTTGATTTCTATTATCTTATCCATTTGTATCACCCTCCTTCTTAAACTTTAACTTGTCAGTTACTATATATAGAATTTCTTCATCCTTATATCCCAACTTCTTCATTGCACTGTAGTAATTCCCAGTATATTCTTCGCCCATTTCTCCCCTGGCCTTGGAAATCCTGGCCTGATCCTGTGAAACAAATCTTCCTGCTGTTCTTTCTGTATAAAGCAGTCCGTCCCGCTCCAGTTCAGCCAAAGCTCTTTGCATGGTATTTGGATTTACCGAGAATTCAACTGCCAGATCTCTTACCGATTGCAGTCTCTGCCCCGGTTCCCATACTCCTGAAACAATTTTAAGTTTTACATCATTCATTATCTGAAGATAAATGGGTACATTTGATGAAAAATCACTTGCCATTGACTCTCCCCCTTTATTTCTTTTCCGACTTATCCCAGGATATTTTATAGCTTCCTTTATGTTTGTCACCTGTGACGGTTACCTTATAGTCTCCGGCCTTATCAAGTGTCACCTTGAAGTTAGATGTAGGAATATCAGTACCCTCATAAACTTTTTTATCATCTTCATCTTCAATGGTCATGCCAATTTTGCCTTTTTCAGTTACAATATCTGCGTTGATCTCAACAGTCTCTCCTTCATCAACATGTATGTCTGTTGATTTGTACCCATTAAATTTCTGATAGGACATAGACATTTTTGAAAAAGTATTAACTTCGATAGAACCAACCGATGTAAAACTTCCATAAGTACAGCCTGATAATATTACAATGGTTATAATACATATAATCAGAATTTTAAATCTATTCATGATACATAATCTCCTTTTAACTGGTTGTATTATTGTACTAAGCTCTTAATACAATAATACAATGATTGTGTTATTGCGTCAATACTATCTTCTGTATTTACAATAATTAGTTATAAAAAAATGGTAAAGGATTTATCATCTTTTACCATTTTTTAATAGTTTTTTATAGACAATGCATATATTCTTCAACCTCATCAGCCTTAACAGTAAAGCCTGCACCTTTGGCGCAAAAAATGGAGTTGGAGGTGTATTCGGGATCTGCATCCTTGTTATATCCAGATATCTCCCTTACTTCTGTTTCATTATGGCAGATATCGTAGCCGTCAACTAATAAACTTATACTGCCCTTACCTTTTGTAAAAGAAATCAGCTCAATACTGTAATTCATGAATGTGGCTACCGGACCTCTTCCGGTTATTATCACCCTATTTTCCACTGTTTCAGGAGGGTCAAATGTGCCATTTAATTTCTGAATATCCGTCAGAACCCTTCCCATACTGTCAAGCTCTACTTCAACCCTGAAACGATAATATGGTTCCAGCAATATACATCCGGCTTTTTCCAACCCCTGTCTCAGTGCACGCAAAGTGGCTTCTCTAAAATCCCCCCCGCTGGTATGCTTTTGATGAGCACGTCCTGTTAAAAGGGTGATTTTTATATCTGTTACTGCCGAGCCGGCCAATATCCCATTGTGCTCCTTTTCAAAAATATGTGAACGGATCAGGTTTTGATAGCTGGGAACAAGGTCATCTATGTGGCAGACACTGTCAAAAGTAATGCCGCTGTTTCTGGAGGCCGGCTCCAGCTTCAGATGAACTTCCGCATAGTGTCTGAGAGGCTCAAAATGTCCGTAACCTACAGCAGTTTCAGTTACAGTCTCCTTATAAAGCACTTGACATGGGCCAAACTCTACATCAAAGGAAAATCTTTGCTTTATAATCTGCTTCAGAACCTCCAGTTGAATAACACCCATAATGTTGACATGGAGTTCCTGCAGAGCTTCATACCAGGTAACATTAAGTGCAGGATCTTCTGCCTCAAGGATTTTAAGTTTAGCCAGTACATCCTTGATATTGAGCATTTTATCAAAAACAACTCTGGATCTGAGTGTAGGTACCATCTTGTATTTTGAACCATGGTTTAAGGCACCTGCTCCTGCTCCTGCAACAGCTGCCGATAAGCCGGTAACTGCAAAAACATCTCCCGCCGTAACTGTGTCAGCGGTAGTGAACCTGTTCCCATTGTAAAATCTTATCTGATTTACTTTTTCAACAGGTCTGCCGCCCTCCCCATTTGAAGCTTCAGAACCGTATTCCAGCCTGTCTTTAACACTCAGGGCTCCGGCCAGAATCTTCATGAAAGTTAGTCTGTTCCCCTGCTCATCATGACGTATTTTATATATTCTTGCACTAAACTCTTCAGAACAGGCTCGGTCATATTCTGTATAAGTAAGCTTGTCCAAAATTTCCAGAAACTCTGTGATTCCGATATCCTGCAGGGCAGAACCTGCCATACACGGAATTAACCTCATTTGCTTTATCAACTGGGCTAATTCTCTTTGCCAGTCCACCTTATCTGTTTTTCCCTGCAAATATAATTCCAGAAGTCTTTCATCCCGTTCAGCAACAATTTCTTTCAAAGTTTCTGCTGAAACATTAACATCATTTTGTGTTATGGAAGAAACACATGAAACAAAATCGTCTTCAGTATTTGAAATGAATATTACATCCTTTGTCAGCTTTGACTTTATTTCTTTTAATATTTTTTCAATACTGGCTCCTGTCCTGTCAACCTTGTTTATAAACAGTAAGGTAGGAATTCCCAGCTCCTGCAGGAGTTTCCAAACTGTTTCGGTATGACCCTGTACTCCTTCAACAGCACTGATAATAATTATGGCGTAGTCAATTATTTGAAGAGCTCTTTCCATCTCTGCAGAAAAATCTACATGTCCCGGAGTATCTATTAAATAATAGGCAGACGCATTGTACGAAAATCCGGCCTGATCTGAAAAAATTGTTATGCCCCTGTCTCTTTCAATCTCATGACTATCCAGAAAGGCATTTTTATGGTCGACTCTGCCTCTGCTTCTGATACTTTTTGTATGGAACAGAATCTGTTCGGAAAATGTAGTTTTACCGGCATCCACATGTGCC
>JAQSXC010000153.1 GCA_029266335.1 Eubacterium sp.
ATTTAGAACTTTCTATCTTCCAATCGTTTACTACCTGAGTCTTTACATCATCCCACTTCTTAGTTCCCTGTGCATATTGAAGTAATGCGGCACCAAAGTTGTTTTTGAAGTTCTGGTTAGGGAATACTGTGAAGTTCCATGCTACATTTGTAGCTCCTTCCTTGCTCATCCATCTTAAAACTTCTTTAGCTAATGGATCTGTTGGTTTTTCGTTATCTGCAAATGTATCAAACGGAGCTATAAAGCCTAATTTGTTTGTAACAAAATCCTTACCCTTTTCACTTGAATAGAGCCAGTAAATGAAATCCAATGCCAGCTTCTGCTTTTCAGGTGATGCCTTCTTGTTAATTGAGAAGAAGTTTTCTGTACCTGAGCAGAGGCCCTGGGTTTCTTCACCTGCTACACCTGTGTATATTGGCATAAACTTAACATCTTCTTCTTTTACAGTATTTCCATCAACGCCTTTGATTTGACCCCAGGCCCAGTTACCGTTCTGTACCATGGCTGCCTGACCGAGAGCAAATTCTGCCATTGAGTCTGCAACCTGTTTAGTTCCGAGTATCTTAGGCTGAACTGTCGAATTGTTCAGATAGAGATCAAAAATGTTCTTATAGTTGTCTGCATACTGGAAAGTAATTGTCTTTGTAGCATCACTGGTTAAATCTACATTGTTGTTCTTGAATTCATAGAATACAGGAACATTTGCAAGGTGAGTCTGCCAACGCCAGTCTTCACCTGGTTTTAAAGATGTGCTTGCAAATACACCTTTAATCCCGAGAGCTTCCTTGTTCTTCGTCATATCTTCAACAACAGCTTTTAATTTTGCAAAGTTGTTAATTTCGTCCACGCTCTTTACATCTGTTGCCTTGTTGGCTAACGCGAAATACTTGTTCATTATTGCATTGTTATATATTATTCCGTAACCTTCAACAACATATGGAATACCGTAAACACCGCCATCTACTGTTACTGCCAGATTCTTATCGGACAAGTGCTTATAGAGCTCGGAATCCTTCAAATCTGCACAGTAGTCTTTCCAGTTTGCATAACCCCTTGGTCCGTTAATCTGGAAGAGAGTCGGTGCATCTGATTTTTCTATTTCTGATTTTAATGTCTGTTCATAAGTACCTGATGCTGCTGTAACAACCTTCAGCTTAACACCTGTTTCCTGCTCGTAAACTTTTCCGATTTCATTGTATACTTCAGCAATTTCCGGCTTAAAGTTTAAGTAATATATTTCTCCGCCTTTAGTCTGGCTGTCCGTGCTGGATGCAGCCGCTGAAGAAACTGCTGCTGTTGTGCTTTCAGCCGCTGTATCGGAATCCGATGATGAAGTGCTTGAACCGCAACCGGCAAAAGTTCCGGCCATCATTGTAA
Source organism: Eubacterium sp. (assembly GCA_029266335.1). Lineage (GTDB taxonomy): Bacteria > Bacillota > Clostridia > Acetivibrionales > DSM-1351 > Ruminiclostridium. The sequence goes on from JAQSXC010000153.1 coordinate 1,378, forward strand.
AAGCAACTATAAGACCTAAAATCTTTCCTGACTTCATAAATTTTATTCCTCCCTAAGCTTTTTTTATATTTCAATGGGCCATCTGCAGACTAACCCACTAAATAACTGATGTTGATTCTCTTTCCAGAATTTTATAATCCATATACTTGCATCCGAAACCAACTTCTTTATTGTTCAGTACATTTATAAGAGTTTCAGCTGCTGATGATCCCAGCTGATATGAATCCACAGTCACTGTTGTTATGGATGGCCTTGAGAATCTGGTATATGCACTGTCATTAAAGCAGGCTATTGCAACTTCCCCCGGTACATTGACATTGATTTCTTCAAGATATTTCATTGCTCCCATGCACATTGTGTCGTCAACCAATATTACTCCATCAGGTCTTTCCGGCTGGCCCATTAGCTTCTTCATTGATTCATAGCCGTGCTTCTCCGAAAACTCCCCAATACATATATAATCTTCATTAACGGTGAGATCATTCTCTACTAATCTCTTTTTATAACCTTCAAGACGGTTTATGGTAACTATTGAACCCTCAACACCGCCAATAAAGGCAATTTTCCTTCTGCCGCTTTTAAGTATATGCTCTGTAAGCGCATAAGCAGCGCTGATATTATCATTATCAATACTGTATATTTCGCTGTATTCTTTACAGCTTCCGATCAGGACGAAGGGGAATTGAGTCTTTAGCATTAACTCAATATTTGTATCTCTGAGCTTTGATCTGAGTAAAATTATTCCGTCCACCCTGGAGGTACTGATAAGCCGCTTTATTGCTTCGGGTTCTGTAGGATTACCCGCTGTTATCAGAACATCATAATTGTTGTTTGAAACAGTATTACAGATACCTTTTAATGCTTCCTGGAAAAATGTCGCGGCATAAATCCCTGATTCGCCATGAGGCATTACAATGCCGATTGCATTGGTTTTATTTCTGGCCAGATTCCGCGCTGCTGTGTTTGGTGTGTAACCATATTTCTCAATAATGTCGAAAATCTTGCTTCTGGTTTCTTCACTTATCCTCGGATTACCGTCAATAGCTCTGGATACTGTCGATTTTGATACCCCGGCGATTTCAGCAATTTCTTTAATTGTCATTTTCTTAGGTATATTATTCATTTGAACCTCCATGACCCCATGAGTAAATATCATTCTAAATAGGGTTTTACGATATTTTAATCCGGATACCGGTAATCAACAATAACTGTCATGAATTTTATTATTTGCGCTACCGGTTGCACAATTTGTAAAAAAAATTGGTTGCAGAACATTTTTCTTATGCGCAACCGGTTACACTAATATAGTATCATGAAGTTTTATTGTATCAAATGTATATATTTCTGGATAAATACCCCTGAACCATTATAGGTATCCATGTAAAATTGAATATCGGAAGCACTATAAGTCCCATAATAATATTTCTATTTGCCTTTTTCTCATTAACCAGCACAGAAAACGAATAAACATTCTGCAATATAAATGAGCACAGTGAAACCGCAGTAAAGATCAATATGGTTCTCAGGTTTACATCATCAATTTGGACCAGAATAGTCTTTATTCCCTGAAGTCCCAGCAGCAAGCTTCCCACAACATAGAGAAAAGGGTAAAGTAGCATTATCAGGGTATCAAAGGACTGCAGGGTTTTGTCCTCAAGAAGCTTGCTGAAGATCTGCCTGCCGTACAGGAAGCAGCAGCTGAAATGCCCCTGCATCCACCGTGTACGCTGCTTCCAGGACTGTGCCAGCGTTATTGGCTGTTCATCAAATATAACAGCTTCGTGGGCCCAGCCGATTTTTATATCATTGAGACATAGCTGAAAATAAAACTCTACATCCTCAGTTAAAGTTTCTATGTCCCATCCTATTTGTGTAAGAATATCAGTACTTACAGCATAGCCGCTGCCAGTAAGGGTACAGTTCATCCCAAGGTATTGTCTTGGCAGCTGGCACAACCTGTTTGCCAGCCAGTAGGTAATTGAATAGGAGGAGGTGATCCAGGAATCCCATGGGTTTTTCATATCTCTGTAGCCCTGAACTACCTTATAGCCCTGCTGCATTTTTCTGTCAATCTGCAGCAGAAAGTCTTCTGACACAAGGTTGTCGGCATCCAGAATACAAACTGCATCAAACATATTATCTGATGAGAAGAGAATATTAAACATCCATTTAAGAGCATGGCCCTTACCCTTTTTGACGGCATCGAAGCGCTCATACACAAGAGCTCCACACTCTCTGGCTATTTGCGCAGTATTATCCGTACAATTATCTGCTATGACATAAACCTCGAAATTTTCTTTTGAATAATTCATTGCCTTAACACTGCAAATTGTGTTCCTGATAACTGTTTCCTCATTATGGGCAGCAATTATTACGGCATATTTGTTTGTGGGTGTAGTGTGTTCACAGTTTTCCTTTCTTTTTTTCCAGCCAAAAACAGATATGGTGAAAAAGTATGCCACAATTGTGAGCACTATGGCTGTGGTGATGGTAAAGAGTGTATTTACACTAAATCCAAGGTATTTTATAAGTTCCATATATTTGCCTCCCTAGAGTTGTTTAGAATCGTAAGTTATTATTTAAATGAACTCCCAGATAAAGCCTTGTAATCGAAACGATTAATGCAATCGGAAAACATATAATGGCCAGTACAGGTATGCTCAGAGCCAGAGCAGTGGCTATTGAAAATACTGCAGTGGTGTGTCCCGAAGGAAATGAATAATAATCCAGCGGTACGTTGAAGGTATTTATATTTGGTAAAACATCCTTAGGCCTTAACCTGCATACCCTGTTTTTCAGGAGATGTACAAGTACATGGCTGACAGCCAGTGCTACCAGTGCCTTAACACCCATCATTCTTACTTCTCCCTTGCCCAGTGCTATGATCAGAATACAGCAGGAAATTGTGCTAGCCGCACTTCCCAGGTGTGTAACTAATGGCATGATGCGATCCAGCAGTTTGCATTTTATCGAGTTATTAAATATTAAGAGTGTATTTAAGTCGGTTGTATACAGCAGTCCTTTTAATTCACTCATAGTCAGCCTCCATAATTGTTGCTTATATGCATATAATAACAGATGAATCTTAAATACAAATTATGAAATCTTTAAATATTTCTTAACAAATTATTTAACAATTGCAAAATACTTTTCTGATGAACTTAACTTTTAGTAGCAACGGCTGGATGGAAATGCCTTCTGAAGGTCAATCACACTGCACTTTCCAGGGCTTTTTTACAAAATACACAAAAACAGCCGGAGCAGCATGGACGTTAATCCAATACTTCTTCGGCTGTTTCGGTTGAATCTGTAATTTTATCAAGAATTATAATTTATATTAAAATAAAGTTAATTTTTTATTTGTACTTTGGCAACCAATCACCATGTGCAGCGATCAGTTCATCAACCATGCTTACTATATCATCCAGAGATAACTCTGCAGCGGTATGAGGGTCAAGCATCGCAGCATGATAAATATGCTCTCTTTTCCTGGTTACTGCAGCTTCAATAGTTGTAAGCTGAACATTGACATTTGTCATGTTCATGGCAGCAAGCTGTACCGGTAAACGTCCTACACTGCAGGGATTTACACCCATTCCGTCCACCAGACATGGTACTTCAACACATGCATCCTGCGGCAGGTTCTCAATTAATCCTCCCTTATTCAGAACATTTCCTCCGATTTTGTAAGGATTATTGGTTACAATAGCCTCCATGATATAGGAAGCATACTCGCTGCTTCTGGTATGGGACAGAGAAGGATCATTCATCAGCTCGTCACGCTGTTTTTTCCAGCTGGCTATCTGATTTACACATCTCCTTGGGTACTCATCCAGGGGAATATTGAATCTCTCAATCAATTCAGGGTATTTTGATTTGATGAAGAAAGGATTATATTCTGCATTGTGTTCGCTGGATTCAGTGCAGTAAAAACCAAGTTTTTCAATGTATTCATATCTTGTCATATCTCCGTGCTTTTCTTTACTGTTCTTTTCTTTAGCACGTCTTCTTATTTCAGGATAGAGATCATTTCCGTCCTTGTCCATTATCTCAAGAAGCCAGCCCATATGGTTTATTCCTGCTATGAGTTCTCTGCGGCCTTCAAGCTTGTCTTCCATGCCAAGACCTTTTAAGAGCTCTTCGGAACAGCATTGAACACTGTGACAAAGGCCAACTGTTTTCACACCGGTATATCTTTGCATGTAGCCGGACAGCATAGCCATTGGATTTGTATAATTAAGGAACCATGCATCAGGGCAAACCTCTTCCATATCATGTGCAAACTGTTCAAGCACTGGTATTGTTCTCAAGGTACGCATTATACCCCCAATCCCAAGGGTATCAGCTATTGTTTGTCTCAGACCGTATTTTTTAGGTATTTCAAAGTCTGTTATTGTACAAGGATCGTACCCGCCCACCTGAATTGCATTTACTACGAAATCAGCATTTCTAAGGGCTTCCTTTCTGTTTTCCACTCCAAGATATGTCTTTATTTTTGCTCTGCCCGAGTTGACATTATTATTTATTGCCTCCAGCATTATCTGTGATTCCTTAAGTCTGTCTCCTGCGATATCATACAGACAGATTTCGCCGTCTCTCAATGCTTCGGAGCACATGCTGTCTCCCAAAACATTTTTCGCAAACACAGTACTTCCAGCACCCATAAATGTTATTTTGACCATCTTTTTTTAACCTCCACCGTTTATTATAATATTTTATAATCTCTCAATTAATAATTATAGAATAACAGAATTGATAAAAACATAAATTGAATAATGTAACCTGTATTTGTTATAATGTAACCAAGTATAGTTAGTAAGAAGTATTTTATTCTTAAAAACCATAACTAAGAACCCTTGCGAAAAACTATAGTAAAGATAAACTAGTAATTTGTAACTTTGAAAGGAGACTAAAATGGAAAGTAATTTTCTTGAATTAACAAAAAAGAGAAGAAGTATTAGAAAATACACCGACAAACCCGTTCCGAGGGAGCTTGTAGAATACTTCATTTCCTGTGCTGCTTATGCCCCCAGTGGCTGCGACAGTCAATGCTGGCACTTTGTAGCCGTAGACAACAGAGAAATTATTAACCGTCTTGCAGACGCAACGGCAAAAGAAGCAATAGAGTTTTATGGAACCGGATATTCAGGTGCAACACAGGAGTTTCTTACTTCCAGGGAAAAAGCCGTGAGTTTTTTCAGAAATGCTCCACTTGTAATATTTGTTTTTATGGACAAAATGAAATACTACGATGAAAGGGCCGTTCAGGTTTTCTCAAAGAAGGGCTATGATTATCGTGGTATGGTCGATAAGCTGGGTTATTATGATATTTTATCCATTGGGGCAGCAGTTCAAAATATGCTGCTGGCTATTACAGAGAAGGGGTATGGTGCCTGCTGGATGAACGACCCGGTCATTGCCGAGGACAAAATAAAAGAGCTTCTCGGGGTAAGAAATGAGCTTAAGCTTATAAGTGTAGTTCCGGTTGGCGAACCCCAATACAGCCCAAGACAAAAAGTACTGAAAGATCAGAAAGCTATTCTGGAATACAGATAAAATTTGGAATCATGTATATGATGATGCAGGTATTTCATTCATAAGTACCGATTTAAAACAAATTATCAGAACATACAAGGAGTGTAATACGATTGAATCATAACGTTCCACTTTTAAACAGGGGCTATAAAGAACTCAATGCTCTTAATTGCGGATGGGAGGATTGCGAAAGCGGCCACTCCTTCGGACCGGCATCACGTGATTATTATCTCATTCACTATATCATTTCAGGTTTTGGCACCTTTGAAAGAAGCGGAACCACTCACTCACTTTCCAGGGGTTCAATGTTTCTCATCCGCCCATATGAATTTACCTTTTATAAGGCGGATGCTCATGAACCCTGGGAATATATATGGATTGGCTTTGCAGGTGAACTTGTACCTGAATTGCTTCAACACAGCGGCTTTTCAGGGAATAATTCCATCCTTTGCCTGCCCTCTCTCCGCAATACTTTTTTGAGTATGAAGGATGCCACCAGCCTTCCCCATTCGGCCGAGCTGTTTTTGACCAGTAAGATTTATGAAATGTTTTCCATGCTCCACGAGGAATTCCGGCCATCTCAGAATGTAAGCAGTGGAAGCCTCTATTCAAAAAGAGCAAAGGATCACATTATGACTAACTATGCAAACCACATTTCGGTGGAAAGCATAGCAAACATGCTTGGCATCGACAGACGTTATTTGTGCAGAGTGTTTTTCAAGTACGTAGGGGATACACCTCAGAATTTTCTGGTGAACTACAGGCTTGAAAAGGCTGCCGACCTGCTTGCCAAGCATGGCTATTCGGTGGGAGAGGCGGCAAGAAGTACCGGTTATGATGACATCTATAACTTCTCAAAGATGTTCAAAAAGAAGTATGGCGTGCCGCCGTCCAGGTACAAAAACCCCGGTTGAAATACATTATTTGAGACATCAAAGGTCTCCTTTGCCCTTTGATGTCCCCTCTGCGGTATAGACAGGGCTCATATCACTTTGCCGGAGGCTTTTTAGCTGTATTTTATCTGAATATGCCTTTTGTCGCAATCTTTCTAAGCTACTTCAAAAGCCAGCTCTCTGCTTCCTCTTTTTTGTCGAATACTCTGAAAGCATTGCCTTTGTTTGTCTCAAGAACCATCTCTCTGAACCTTCCTGCATTAGCCACCTCAGTTGGAATTATGGCTGCCACTCTGATACTATAGTTAATGAATTTCTGCAGCATGCCTCCTGCTATACCTGTTCTAAGATTGGAAAAATCCCCTGAAAGCACCTCGCCATGAAGCATCAACTGATGTGTATCCAGTTCCCAGCACAGAGCTATCAGATCCAGCGCATCCTGCTCACTGTTCAAAGGAGATTGAGAAGATAAAATCTCAATATATCTCTTATTATTTTTTTCTATTAATTTATAATTCATTTCAATTCCTCCATAAATCAGAAAACTATATCAGCAAAGTAGCTCCGGGACTATATACAGTTTTTAGTTCAGTTATATATTTTACAATAACCTATGTTAATATTAACATAGGTTATTGTAATGGTCAAGATGTTATACCTCTCATCTGATATGGAAAAGGTACCCACTTCAAACAATTGGCTTTTAATTACTCTAAAGGAAAAAGAGCATTAAGGATAACCGGTATGTTACCCTTAATGCTCTTTTATCCTGCAACTATCCTAATAATTATTAAGCCTCTAAGGACTGAGTTTCTCTGTTGTGAACAAATTCACTTTCGATATCATCAATTGACTTTGCCTTCTTTCTTCCGGTCAGAAGCAGTGATGCTACCAGGAATATAACCATTATTACTGCAAGCACTGCAATATTCTGGTTCAGGAAGCCTGTGTTGTGGCCGGAAATTGTCTCCTTAAGCGCGTAAATTGCATAAGTCATTGGCATATATGGATTAATCACATTAAAGAATTCCGGTACAAGTTCGTTGGGGAAAGTTCCGCCACTGGCTGTGAGCTGGAGAATAAGGAGAAGGATTACAAGGAACTTTCCTACATCTCCGAGGTGCACAATCAGGAACTGTACTATGGATATAAAGGACAATGATACCAGCACTATTACCACAAAGAACATAAAAGTATTTGTGAGGTGCAGGTTCAGCGCATTTATAAGTACCAATGCCAGTGCTACAGCCTGTACTACCCCTATAAGAGGATATATGAGGAACTTAACATCCATATGCATGTTTTTTACAAGCTTTCTCTTAAACCTCATCTGTGGGTTGAGGTAAATCATGACAAACATAATCAGTGCTCCGACCCATAATGAAAGGGAGATAAAGTAAGGTGCAAATGCAGTACCATAATCAGGAACATAATCTACTTCTTTTTGATCGACCTTTACAGGATCAGAAGCAAACTCTGCCATTCCCTCCAGCTTTGCAACCTTGTCTATGGCTTCATTCTGCTTGTCGGCTACCTTGTTATAAGCTTCCTTGACCTTGTCATCAAGTTCACCGGCTCCATCTCTTAATTCCTTTTCGCCATCCAGAAATTTTTGTGCATTTGATCCCAACTCTTTGCTGCCGCTATTTATTTTTCCAATACCATTCGTGAGCTCCAATGTACCTGAGTTCAACTTCTTTGCCCCGTCTGCAAGCAATCCTGCACTTGATGCTGCAAACTTAGTCTTTCCGTATGCTTCCTGAACTCCTGCATCCAGTTGGGCATACCCATCTTTAAGTTGAGTTGCAGCAGATGCAGCCTTTGTGATCCCATCCACTATTTGCGGCAAACCTGCCGAGAGTTGGTCTAGACCTGATGAAAGCGTCCCGCCTCCGGTTACAAGTGTATTTGTACCCTCTGCCAGCTGTGCCGCAGCCTGTGATAACTGGGGAGCACCGTTAACAAACTTTGTAACTCCATCATTGATTTGTTTACTTCCGGCTACCAGCTGCTGTGATCCGGTCGAAAGAGCGGTTACACTTGTTTTTATCTTATCTGATGATGCATTGAGTTGGTCAATCGACCCTTGTGATTTTTGGAAAATTCCAACTATACTTTGAATATTCTTATCATTTATAGCTTCGGGATGTTCCTTCAAATATGCAGTAAGCAGATCCGCAGCGTTTTTATTTGCACCGGTCAGCGCCTTTACACCTCCTACATACTCTGTAACACCTTTATCAAGCGCTCCTACCTTTTCAGAATAGGTTGATACACTGTTATAGTATTGAGTAGCACCTGTTTTCAAAGGCTCAAGCTCTTTCGCCAGTGGAGCCAAACCCTGTCCGAATGCCTTGAGTCCCTGTGTATATGTCTTTAGTCCCTGGTTGTATTGATCTATACCTGACTTTAATGCTGGTAACTTACTATTCAGCTGAGTACAGGCACCATTTAAAACCTGAATTTTGGAATCGTATTCTACTATTTTTTTCTGATATAAGCTTGAACCATCTGAAAGTTGATTAAACTTGGGAATACCCGCTGAAAGTGCATTTGCAAACTCCTGCTGCTTTGCTGCAAACATGTTGCTGCTGCCATACAGAGTGTTTGCACCATTACTTGCCTTGTTTAAGGCACTTCCGAGGCTGTCAATACCATTGTTAAATTTCACCTGATTGCTTATAAGTGTATTCAAACCATCTTCAATCTTGCTTATGCCTTCCTTCTGCATCTTGTCAAGACCATCGCCGAGTTCCTTGAGTTGATCAGGCAAGCTGCCGTTTTCATCGGCTATGGTCTGAACCAATTCCTTTGTGATATTTCCTGATACTTTGTTTTCAAGCTGAAGAATGGCCTTTGATAAAATCTGTGAAGCAAGAAAGTTTCTTTTCTGTTCAGGCTGAAAAATAATAACACCCTGTACCTTATCCTCCTTGTCAGCTGTTGCTATATTAGCTGAAAAATTTTCAGGTATTGCTACAATAGCGTAATACTTTCTGTCCTTGAGCCCATCTTCTGCTTCAGTTTTGCTGGTAAAGACCCATTTAAGTTCATCATTATCCTTTAACTCATCCAGAAGTTCATTACCGGCATTCCTCTTCTCGTTGTTGATTGTGGCACCCTTGTCTTCGTTTACAACTGCTACAGGAAGATTTTGCAGCTTGCTGTAAGGATCCCAAAACGCATCGAGGTAAAAGTAACTGTACATCAAAGGTATAATGATTATTGCTATTACTACAGCTAATCGCTTTATATCCCTTTTAATGTCAAATATCGGTTCTTTCATTCAATCACTCTCCTTTTTACTTTTTAGTAAAATATCTTAAAATCCCCATATTTTATTGGTGTGAATGTATAAAACATATATTCACTAATAAATTACTCCTCGATTTTCTTCAGCTGCATAAAGCATCAAATACTAAATTGAAGTTGCTGTTGAGCTTTGAAAGTATGGATAGAAATAATGCTCTTTCTTCTTTAGATAGTAATCCAAAAATGTTTTCTGCCAATTTATGTTTCAAATTGTTGATATAGTTGCAGACTTCATTACCTTTATCCGACAATTTAATGAAAACCTGACGTCTGTCTTCTACATCTCTTATTCGTTCCACAAAGCTTTTATCTATCAGCCGGTCAATAGTAACTGTGGCTGTACCACTGCTGACACCTAGTTTTTTCGCAATGTGTGACATGCTTTTGGCCTCTTCACATCCTATTACAAGAATAGTTTTGATCTCAATAACTGTGATTTCATTTATTCCCTTGTATAAGTGCTTCTTGTTGTTCACTCCTTCAAATCTGTTAATCAGTTCATAAAACATACTGCCTATCAAATGTAACTCTTTTTTATTTTCCATTTCCAATAATTCCACTTCCCTATTATTTGAACTTCAAAATATTTTACAATCAAAATATAGTACCTTCAAACTTAAGTGTAAACTGCCATATATATTGTCAAAAGTGAAATACACGAGAATATCACCAGAATACTTCAACTTATTCCATATATCTTTGTTTTGTATAAATCTGATTATTTGTGAAAAATAACAAATTATGGGAAGGTGGACAGTTCTACATTAGTGCAGAATTATAGTTGAAGTATAAACGGGTTTATGATTGAAAGAATAAACTTAAATTTATTAATTAAATAAAAAAATTACCCGCATTTGCTAATACGGGTAATTTTTCCTGGTTTTGCATATAAAGTTCTCTAAAAACTTCGTCTATTATTTAGTTTCATAGATATACTGATTCAACAAGGATTCCAGCATTTCCTGACGACCGGACTTGTTCTGGATATTAGCTGTAAGTGCGTACTGTTCCAGTTCCTTGAAACCAACCTTGCCGCTGACGATATCCTTACCGATTCCTGTAGTATAGCTGGAATATCTGTCAGTGACGAAAGCATCAAATTTACCGTCTTCAACCATTTTATTAGCTATGATAAGACCCTTAGCAAAGGTATCCATACCTGCAATGTGTCCATAGAACAGGTCTGATGGTTCAAAAGAACCTCTTCTTACTTTTGAGTCAAAGTTTAAACCACCTTTGCTCAAACCGCCTGCTTTTAATACTTCATACATAGCGAGAGTTGAATCATAGATGTTTGTAGGGAATTGGTCAGTGTCCCATCCGAGAAGAACATCACCCTGATTGGCATCAATGCTTCCCAGCATGTTGTTTATTCTGCATACGGCAAGTTCGTGCTGGAAAGTATGTCCTGCCAGTGTAGCATGATTTGCTTCTATGTTGAGCTTGAAGTATGGGTCAAGACCATAGGTCTTCAAGAATCCGATAACAGTACCTGCATCGAAATCATACTGGTGCTTTGTAGGCTCCTTTGGCTTTGGTTCAATGAGGAACTGTCCGTCAAAACCGATTTCCTTAGCATAGTCAACAGCCATCTTCAGGAATCTTGCAAGGTTGTCCAGCTCCAGTTTCATGTCTGTGTTGAGAAGAGTTTCATAGCCTTCTCTACCACCCCAGAATACATAGTTTTCTCCGCCTAATTCCTTTGTGATTTCCATTGCCTTTTTAACCTGTGCTGCTGCAAAAGCAAATATATCAGCATTTGGTGAAGTTGATGCACCGTGCATGAAACGAGGATTGCCGAATGCATTGGTTGTTCCCCAAAGAAGCTTGATATCACTAGATTTCATTCTGTTTTTAATGGCATCAACTATTACGTCAAGATTTTTATTTGTTTCAGCCAGAGAATCTCCTTCAGGAGCGATATCCCTATCATGGAAACAGAAGAATGGAACTCCGATTTTTTCAAGGAATTCAAAGTTTGCTTCTACTTTTAGTTTTGCAATATCCATAGGATTTGACAAGCTGTTCCAAGGTCTGACATATGAACCTGCTCCGAACATATCTGCACCTGGTGCTGCGAAAGTATGCCAATATGCAACTGCAAACCTCAAATGATCCTTCATTGTTTTTCCGCCTATAACCGCATCGGGATTATAGTACTTGAATGCCAATGGGTTATCTGATCCACTGCCTTCATACTTGATTTTTGAAATTCCGCTAAATACTTCTGACATAAATAACCTCCATCTGCGTGCTCTGCACGCAATAAAATATAGTTTTTAACATGTTTATATAATTCTCTTACAGTCTGTACCCGAAGAGCTTCTTCAAAGGTATTATTGCTGCTCCCAGCGCTGAAGTATCCTCGCCTAATTCAGATATGAGTATTTCAACCCGTGAAGCCGGATATCTCAATGCTTTTGCCAATGCAATGTTTCTCATATGCTCAAGGATATCCTCTGAAAACTTGACCAATTCCTTTCCAAGAACTATTCTGGAAGGGTTGATGGTATTAATAAGGTTTGCTATTGCTAGGCCAAGATATCCCGCTGCCTCTACCAAAATAACTCTGGCAGCTTCATTTCCCGCCTTGACGGAACTAATTATATCGTCGATTGAATTTATTGAGTTAATGTCCAAAGCTTCCGAGAAATCGGATATCAGACCTTGTCTCACAAGCCTTTGGGCCTTTTCAACCATTGACCTTGAGGATACAAGAGTTTCAAGACAGCCGTAGTTTCCGCAGGCACATTTGGGCCCATTGTGATCCACCATTATGTGGCCGATTTCTCCTGCACTGCCACTGCAGCCTCTGTACAGGTTACCTCCTGCAAATATGCTTGACCCTATACCGGACTTCATGTTAATACAAATAAAATCCTTCTGCTCGGTACAGCAGCCAATCCAGTTTTCACATAATGCCGAACACATTGCTTCGTTATCAACATATATAGGGAAGCTGCCCATACTGGACATCATGTGCTCAAGGTCAACTCTCTCCCACCCAAGGTTAGGTGCAAAAATGATTTCATGAGTTATGTTGTCAACCATACCAGGAACAGATACTCCGACACCCAGTAATCTGTCCTCCGAGATATTATTTTTTTCAATTATTTCTTGAACCTTTTGCTGGATAAGATTTATGGATTCAGGTACGGATTGTTCAAACCCGCTGGATATTTTATCCCTGTATTCTACATTTCCTGTAATATCCATAAGGACAAAGCGTATATAGTCAATATCGATATCAACACCTATGGAATAATAGCTTTTGGGATTGAGCTCATAGAGGTTTGGCCTTCTCCCACCTTTTGATATTCCTATTCCTGCTTCAAGTATATAACCTTTTTCCAACAGGTTTGAAACAATTATGCCGCATGCGGTGGGAGATAGACCTGTAAGTTGAGCAAGATCCGCTTTTGATATCTGTTTGTTAATTCTGATCAATTCTAATAAGGATGTTTCGTTAAATGCCTTCAAAAATTTGCTGTTTCCTGTTTTTCCCAACTTCATAATTCTACCCCCTTCCCCAAAGTATATCATAAGTCATAATTAACCAGTAACTTCCACATTTTAAGACGACTGTTTTCCGCCTTCAAACGGAGTTTTATTGTTTAATTATGACTAAATCTTTAAAAAATCCCATATCCTTTGCAACTTAATAATCTTAATTTATAATCTTCAAAAATTTTACGGGTTAACGTATTTATCAAAAGCTTACTTAAGCATATTGTTAAGCTGTGTAAAATCATCTTTTAAGGATCTGTACAGTTTAGTAT
>JAQSXC010000154.1 GCA_029266335.1 Eubacterium sp.
TTTTGTTATGTTTCCATCTTTAGATGGTTGATGTCCCCAAAAGAATATACATTCTATGTCTATACCTTGCTTATATTTATCATATAGACTGTCAAGTGTGTATGTCATCTTGCCATCTTTATTCCAAAGAAGGTAGTCATCATCATAATAATCTTCATCAGTGTATTCCTCTTCGTACCAGCCATGCCAGCCTACAGGTGTTGGAAACATATCTTGATACTGTTTTTGTTCCTCTTTACTAAGAGAGGAATACCAATTCCCAAACTCGTATGCAAAATTTTCACCGTACCCCATTCTCCAACCGATGCTGTATCTACTGATATGTGGATACATAAACCATAAAGGAGCCATTGGGTTGTTAATATCATATTTTATCTTCATAAATTCCCCCAGGTTATAAACTATTCTGAATTATAATCTGCCCTGCAATACAAGGCAAAAAACTACTTCATTAATCTATTCTGTGCTTCCTTGAGCACATTGTTAAGTGAATCTCTTATAACCTCAATTTTATAATCTTCAGTAATACATTCAAATAACTCATCATGAAATAGTAGGACGATATGCTTTTTAACATTCCAACTCTCTTTATTATAGTATGAATGTACGCTGTTTATTTTCATCTCATACTTTAACCATTTTGAGTTTTCAATAATATGTGCTCCATAAGGAACAAGTCCCTTTCCCCATAATGGATGTCCATTTATTACTTCGTCATTGGCACCACCAAATTTCATTGAATAACACCTTATGAATTCAACTAACGCTAATTGTAGTACATCGTCACTTCTACTATCTATTACATTAGTATAAGTTCCGTCCCAATTAGGGTCTATTTCATTAATATAGTATATTAAAAAAGCCCTACCGTCTGCGGAAATAACATATGGGCATGGCGCACCTGTATCCCATTTTACGGTCCATTCTATAGGTATAGCAGTTTCTTCACCTTTCTCCAGTGAAAGTTGCCTTTGTAACATCAAGTTTTCTTCTTTTGCAGCGTTATATTCCTCCATTTCACCGCCTTTATGTTTTGGCGCAAGGGTTTTAACTGCATTTTCTAACCTAAGATTAGACCTTTTAAGTTTTTTCTCTATTTCAGACAAATTTGATTTTTTATAAAACATTTCAATACCTTCTTTTTTACGTCTTTCTTCTCGGACTATAAAAGGGATAATTCGGCCTCTTTCAGATCTTTTTACATACTAATAATATCAATAATTTTCCATATGGTCAAACAATGGATGGACAGCAAAAAACCACAGTTCCATTGCATTATCCGATGCAATTTCCCTATGGCTTCCAATAAATTTTTTAAGTTGTTAATTAACTTCTTCTGACAAAACTATTTTTAGCAGTGGCAGAAGTTTTTTATGGCAATACGACCATATTATATAATTATATCTCACGTCTGCCTTCCAGTGCCTTTGCCAGTGTTACCTCATCAGCGTACTCCAGGTCTCCTCCCACAGGTATTCCGTGAGCTATTCTGGTAGTTTTTATACCTAACGGTTTAATAAGCTTTGAGATGTACATTGCTGTTGCTTCACCCTCAACATTGGGATTTGTAGCCAGAATTACTTCTTTTACTTCATTGCCCCCAAGCCTTCTTATTAATTCCTTGATACGTATATCTTCAGGTCCGATACCCATCATAGGTGAAATTGCACCATGCAATACATGGTACAGTCCCTTGAATTCTCTTGTACGTTCCATGGCTACCACATCTCTTGCATCCTGAACAACACAGATTGCCGACCTGTCTCTTGAAGTACCGCCGCATAAGGGGCATGGATCTATATCGGTGAGATTGCTGCACACTGAACAGTATTTGGTTTTTTGCTTTGCATCAAGTATTGAATTTGCCAGCCCCTGTACTTTTTCCATCGGCATGTTTATAACATGAAAAGCCAGTCTTTGTGCCGACTTATGTCCAATACCGGGCAATTTCTGAAATTCCTCTACAAGCTTTGCAACAGGAACTGCGAAAAAGTCCATTTTAACCTCCATGTCCCCAATGAATTGTCACATTGCTTTTGAATAATGATTATAAATGATTTAGAACAAGCCCGGGAATCCACCCAAACCTCCTGTAACCTTACCCATCTCCGAATTTGCCAATTCATCGGCTTTTCTGAGAGCTTCATTAACCGCGCTCAATATAAGATCCTGGAGCATTTCTACATCATCCGGGTCTACAACTTCAGGCTTAATAGTAATTTCCTTAATTTCCTTTTTACCTGTTGCAACTATGGAGATTGCTCCACCACCTACAGAAACCTCAACAGTTTTGCTCTCCAAATCCTGTTGAGCCTTTTCCATATCCTTTTGCATTTTTTGAGCCTGCTTCATGAGATTGTTCATATTTCCTCCTCCGAAGCCTCCTCCAAAACCACCGCCTGGGAATCCACCCTTTGCCATATATAACATCCTCCTTAACTGGAATTTTTTAGTTTTGTATTTTTTCTAGGAACAATTATATAATAAATTCCTATATCATAGGCTATTTTCCGCAAAAACCAGGTTTTATTTTATACTCGTTCCTTAATATTATAACTTATTCGTCTATTATATCAAGGTGAACATTGAGTTTGCCTGCAATTTCTCTTGCATTTTTCAGTAATGGGCTTTCCTGCTCCTCATCCTTTCCAGCCGACTGGCTCGGAACAATATTCTCAAGTTCTTCCTCGTCTATAAACCTGATGCGGACCTGTCTGCCCAGCTTCTTTAAAAAAGTACTCTGAAGCACTTCCAAATACTCGGGCTTTGCCACAACATTTTTAAAGGATCCGACACCAGTTGGGAAAACAACCATGATAGTTGATTCATCACCGGCTACAGCCCTCGTGGAAGCCAAATAGGTGACCAGCATCATTCTTCCGCTGGCCTTAAGGTCTGCTATAATCTCCGGCCAGATTTCCAACGGCTGATGTGCTGCAGCATTCTTCACTCCGCTATTTTCAGCTGTAGATTTACTGCCGTCCGATACAGAGCCACCTGCTGCTGACGGAGGTGCAAAAGGATTTTGTGTTCCACCGCCACCCGGGACCGGCGGCACTCTATCCAATACCCTGCCCGAAGCCTGGCCTGGTGCGGTAAAGGCTGCCGCAGGCGCAGTATCGTTGGGATTCCGGGGTTGGGCTGCGCCTGCACCGGACCTTATGGCATTTTCAAGGTCAGAAATCCTTCCCAGCAAATCGCTGTTGTCACCGCTCTGCCCATAGCTGCCTACACTTATTGAAATCAGCATTACCTCAAGAAATACACGCTGGTTAAGAGCATATTTCAGCTGAGCTTCAAAGGCTGACAATTCCTTGATAATTGCAATAATTCTTTCTTTTGTAAAAGCTTGTGACTGCAGCATCATATTTTCAATGTACTGCTTGTTCAAATCAAGGATATCTGTTGGATTTTTTGTAATCTTGCAAAGAAGCAGGTTTCTGAAATACATTACAAGATCAGAAGCAAACCTTAGAATATCTCTGCCGTTTGAGGACAGTCTTTCAACACCGTTAACAAGTCCCTCAATATTTTTATCTTTTATATAATCAACAATTTCTGAAATAAAATCATCACTTACAATCCCTATTACATCCAGCACATTCTGATGGGTAATAATATTATTACCTACAGCAATACATTGGTCAAGGATGCTTAGAGCATCTCTCAACGCACCGTCGGCCAATTTTGCAATCAACAGTGCAGCAGCATCTTCCAGAGTAATACTGCTTGCTCCGGCAATTACCCTGACTCTGTCTGCAATACTGCCCGGTGTTATTTTCTTGAAATCAAACCTCTGGCATCTGGAAAGTATGGTAGCGGGCAATTTATGAGGATCGGTGGTAGCCAGTATAAAAACCACATGGGCCGGAGGCTCCTCCAAAGTTTTGAGCAGTGCATTGAATGCACCTGCTGATAGCATATGCACCTCATCTATGATATAGACCTTGTAACGGGCCTGGGAAGGTGCATAAACCACTTCATCCCTGATTTCTCTTATGTTGTCAACGCTGTTGTTTGAAGCAGCATCTATTTCAACAACATCAAGAATGGAGTCGCTGAGAATTCCTCTACATATTTCACATTCATTGCAAGGGTCACCATCCTTGGTATTCAGACAGTTGATTGCCCTTGCAAAAATTTTTGCCATGGTAGTTTTTCCTGTACCTCTGGTACCGCAAAAAAGGTATGCGTGTCCGATACGTTCAGACTTTACAGTATTCTTGATAGTTCTGACCACATGCTCCTGCTCTACTACATCTTCAAAAACAAGAGGTCTCCATTTTCTGTATAATGCTGTATAGGACATACTCCCCATCCTTTCTAACTCCGGCACAAACAGGCTGGTGCCTTTCCTCAAATCTTCATATAATAAATTCTATCCATTAAGGACAAATAAATAATAAATCATTTTTTTGCATAATACAATACAAGCCTGTTCTTAGTCAATTGACCTGAACAGGCTTGATCTGTTATAAAAATGAATGGCCGTACACCCATCGTCGATAGAAATATATAGCCGTTACCTTTACAGTTAACTCTAACCAGGTAACCTAGCGGCACACAGAATTTACCGCTTACCGCTGCTTCCTTCCGGATCTGACGGGGTTCACAGACTTCTATTGCGCAAGACCCAATTTTCATTGCCACTTATAAAGGGCAGGCACTACATACTTAAACCTAGGACAGGAATTCAATCCTGCTATAGCGGATTGCAGGTACAGGGCACCGCTACCTCCCCATCTAGTACGGCCAAAATTGGCTTATCGTAATGTATACTGATGCTTTGTTAAAAAGCAGTCTGTCCAACTTCAGTACACCTTACACATTATAACCTAAATACTGCCGCATAGCAATACATATTGTCTAGTAATATTTGTATTTTTTGATCACTTTAAAATACCTGGTTTTAAGACACCTGTTATGCTTGCCGGTTTGTTATACCTCCCCGGAAAGCAGGTAAGTTATATATCAAATGTATTATTTTTCGATTTTAAGAAGATACTTTCTTACAGGCTTCCACATAAGCCCTTTACAGCATTTTTCCACCTGCTCAAGTTCGATACCTTTCATCCGCCGTTCTACAGCAGTCAGGTTATATCCATTTTTAAGAACCATAAAGCTCTTTGACTTTAAAGCATGTGAAGGACAATTGTAAATACATCTGTAGCACATAATGCAGTTTTCTTTAAATACAGGTTTTTTAACCCGCAGCTCTATGTTGTCAACCGGACAATGAGCAGCACACAAACCACAGCCGGTGCAATTATCGTCTATGGCCAACTCCTTCGCAAACTTGGCTGTGTTTTGTTTTTCCAGTTTTGTGATAAGCTTGCGAAACGGACCTTTTTTGTATTTCGTTCTTCTGACCTTTCCGCATAATAACTCATCCAGTATATTATTAACTTTATCAGGAATTATTCTTAATAGCCACATAGCCATATGATCATTTATATTAAAAACCCAATTTGACGGCATACACATCATCCGTTCATATGAAACTGTTAAACCTTTTTGTTCCAGAGCCCTGCAGCAATTATTTCTGCAGCCGGTATTAGGCCAGACCTCTCCTCCGCCGGATACCGAAATTACAGCTATTCTGTCACCTGTAATTCCGGTATTTTCAATCCAGCGGTAAATTGGATCAGGAGCATCAAAGGCATGAACAGGGAAAATCAATATTATTTGATCCACTGACATATTGGAATATCTGTTACAGTTTACAATAGACAGATCCAAATTGTTTTCTATAACTGTTATGCCCCTATTTGATAAATTAAATCTAAAAGTTTCTGCTATTCTTTTTACTCCGCCTGTTCCGGAGAAATAAACCAGCATTACTGATTTAATTTCATGAGCAATTTGTTCCATTAACTTCACCCCTTTTCAAATCTCAGGAATTCATCCCAAACAGTCTATCTAAAAAGTTAATCGCTATATCATAATTATCCGTTTCTCCGTCAGGCATGAACCCTGTTACCCGAAAAAAGCTCAACCCGTAGATCATCGCCAAAAGAGCATACGCTTCTCGCTTTTCATCAGGTTTTTCCAGTGTATAAACCTGCTTTGCATAAGCCATCAACCTAGAGATGGCTTCTACATCTTCGGTATAAACTTCTCTCATGATATTTTTAAAATCCTCATCATTTGCAGCTTTTGATATGAAATGAATAAACAGCTTTGATATTTTTTTCTCGGGCAAATTTATGTTCTGAGGCATATCAGGAGTTGAGACGTTGATCATACTGCTATCCTGAGTATCCAATCTTGGTAATGAAGTTTCAACTATAGCCTTTAACATTTGAAGGGGTGTTGTATCTTTATCGACAGAACCGGTTATTTTCAACTTGTATGATAGTAAAAAAGCTTTAAAGCTTTCCAGTATTAACTGCTTCTTGGACTTAAAGTAGTATGACACAATTCCTTTAGAGGATCCGGTTTTTTCCGCAACCATATCCAATGTGAATTTTTCAATCCCTACTTCACAAATGCACTCCAGTGCCGCATTAATAGCTTCTGCTCTGCGAAATGGTTCCATTCCAAGTTTAGGCATATGTACTTTTCCTCGTTTTTTATTTTGACCAGTCAGTATAAATAAATTATATAATAAACTATATTTGTAGTCAATAAATGTAAGACTTAACATTTATCATTAAAGTATTTGATTAATAAGATGTGGTATAAGACCTGAAGTTGAATGGAATATGTATGTTTAAAGGAGGAACAAAATGAAAAAGCTTATAATGGCTTTACATTTATTATTATACCACGATTTTCCTGAAATAATGTTAAAATTGTATAACAAATATTAATAAAATGTGAATTGTGGATGTTTTTTCTATATATCAAAGCAATATTGTTAGAAATATTCAAAAAGTACTTCCATACAAGTAAACAATTAGGTTTAAATAATTGCAGGCTTTATTACTCCTGAGGCTTGGTAATGCTGCCGGTAAAATAAAAAATAGCACTCTTGTGCTATTTTTTATTTGGTATATGTAATTATAATCAGTTTTTACATTATAAAATTAACAATAATTGTGGCTATTCCTACATATAAAGCCACCTGTCCGATGGCTGCACCGACATTGTCCTGTTCGTATATTTCATTCCAGATATCTACCTTTACGATTGCTGTAAATATAAGCTTGAAGAGTACTGAAAGTATTCCGAAAATCACAAGACTTACACACAGAACTATTGACACCGTCAATACTTCAAAATCCATACTGTAAAAGGACATAACACCTGATACTATAGTCTGTACCGCAAAGACAAAGCCTAAAAGCCCTATACCTGCTGCTGCATTGTTATCGATAAACAGCTCTTTGAAAAGAGTTGTTCTTCTTCTGAGAACAAAGGAATAGCACACAAGTGCTGCCAATACGGCGATCAGGAATATCATAATCTTTATAAGTATTACCAGACCAAGTCCGTTGATGATATCAATAAAATCTATGAACTTTATTATATTAACAAAAATAACCGAAAGAGATACTGAGAACAGTGCTGCACCAATATTTTTCTGTTCGCATATTTCTTTGTTAAGGCAAATCTTTCCATGATCATCACTTGCATCTATCAAATTAACGATATGCTTGGAGAACAGTCTCAATATTGTCAGAATTGCTATGTAAAATATTGTGTAGCCCAGACAAACCGCCAGATCAACAAAAATATTATCACTAACCGAACCTTTTATACCATGTCCCGCAAGATATAATACCGGAAATACAAAGGCTCCTATAAATTCAATCCAAACTGCCAGATTATCACGAGTAAACAGTGCCTCCTTCAGGGATACATCCCGAAGAACTATATTGTTGTAAATAATCCAACCAAGCATAAACCCTACTGTAAGTATTACAAAGCTAAAGGAAATGTCCTTCAAAAAAAAGCTTATATACTCTAACATTTCAAATTCCCCCTACAAATTAATTTTTATCCAAACCCTGGTACACCTTGTACAGTGCACCTTCAAATCTTTGTCCTATAAAAATTCTAAACATTCCGTCATCTTTCAACATTTCAATATTAAGATACTCTGTAACCCCGTCTGCATCTCTTTGATAATCCCATATCTCAGCTTCAACTGTTTTGGTTATTTTTCCGGTATTGAGATCCAGTACTTTTACAGTTCCCTGCGTACCATCTATCCTGTGGTCGCTTTCAGGCATTATACAACGTTCATATTCCGTTCCATCCGGAGTAGTCAGGAACTTCTGTCCGACTACATCGAGAAACTCCTCAGAAAATGGAACAGTGTCATCCAAAAAGTACATATATGTCTCAAGGGCACCTTCTTCCTCCTGAGAGTTGTAAACCTCAAAGATGTATTCCGATTCATCTACTTTGGAATATATGAGATATCTTGTATACGGACGCTGGCCAACTTCCATCTGAATTATTTTTTCAAAAGTAAAGAAGCCCTCCAGTTCAAGTTCCTTGATATTAAATTCAATCATCGAATTCTTGTTAATATTTAATGGATTTAATATTTCTGATGCTTCATTCTTTTTTTTGAAATCGAACATACACCCTCCATGTTGATGTTTTCATGCCAGCCTAATAAATCCTGCTATTATGAGATTTCTGCGGCTTGGGTTTTGACAATTTTCTGATTACAATTATTAGTGCAACTGCAGTTACTATTACTATTACTACAACAACACCGGTACTTGCTGAATTAGTTGAGTTTTTATCAGTGTAGTAAACCTTGTCAACATTTTGTTCCTGATATTGCTGGGATAGCTGCAGGTCAGGATCAACGTCAGGATCAAGGTAATCGGGATCTCTCTGGATACCCTGATTTTCAAGTTCTGCTACTCTTTTCTCCAGCTGTTGGTATTGCTGTTGATCGAAATAGCTTCTGTAAGGTGAAATTTCGTTCCAATGGTGAAACCAGAACATATCCGACGCTCTCATAAGGAACCATAAATCCCATGCCCCTACATATGCATAACCATATGAAAACGGACTGCCGAACATGCCTGTATTAATATTTATATATACAGGTCTCTTTCCAAAAGAATTAATCCTTGAGGTTCTCGTATTCATTGCATCCTCAAAGCTCATTCGTCTGGAACCCGTTCCGTAACTGCGTTTCATGGAATCATTATACACTTTCTGCTGATCGGTATTTAATTTCTGCTTGTAAGTATTGAAGTTCTTTCCCGAAACCTGCTTCTTGTAAGAATCCTGCATATAGGAGTACTTTTTTGAAGCTGACTTGCTTGAAAAGCTCTTTGTTGATGTACCCGAAGAGCTTGACGAGCCGCTGTAGGACTTCGTAGAACCGGGAATGCTCCTGGAACTGCTGCTCTTGGAGTTACTGGAACTACTGGAGCTGCTGGAACCACTGCTCTTCGAGCTGCCGGAACTGCTGCTCTTTGAACTGATGGAACCACTATTCCTTGTGCTGCTGCTTTTGGATTTTGACGATCCAAAAAAACTGCTGCTCTTCGACGATCCCTTATAGCTCCTTGTAAAAGACTTCGAAGACCTGCTGCCGCCAAAAGATCTTCCCTTGGCGTAAATACCTACGGTAGAAGTAAATACAAACACAAATATAAGCACTATGGCAAATACTCTCTTTTTCACAAACAATCCCCCACATTTTTTTAATCTATTCCTATAACGCATAGGTTCAATTGAAAATTTTTCGACTGTAGAAAAATTTTCTTACCTTCTTTTGTAAATTATACGTAACTGCTATTATTTTGTTTTATCTATTCCTGTAATTATATCATGAAGTAGTTTTCACTAACATAACCATTTTTTGAAAAAACTATAATTTTTTTCTCAATATAACTTTCTAGTCTATTTCAGCTTGGAAGTTATCCCGGCTGTTACCGGTAAGGCATCATAAAAAAATTATTAATAATTTACGTATAAGAAAATACAAAAAAGGCAATAACTATTACTGACCCCACAAAATACATTTTAACCCCCTAAAAATGCTCCGGCTACGCCGGGCATTTTTTTTATTGTAAATGATATAAAAAACTCTTGATGCTTCAGCTGTGATTAATAAACAATACCCATTCCATTAAATGGTGCTTTATATTTAATCCTGCCTTATCAAGAGTTTTATCTGAAGCTTCTGCAAGTATTAGACTTATTCCCGGCTTCTTACTGAGTATATCATAAATCCATATCCTGCAGGATCATACCTATATCTATAGCCTACTCCCATACCAAAGTCTATACCCTGTTGCTCATACTTTGAACCTGTATCCTACTCCCCATATAGTCTCAATGAACTGCTCATTATTCTTATCCTTTTCTATTTTGTCCCTGATTTTAGCCACGTGGACTGTAATCGTTGCACTGTCACCGAAATACTCCATTCCCCATACCCGATCAAGCAGTGCTTCTTTACTGAACACATGGTTGGGATTCTGGGCCAGAAAAAGCAGCAGGTCATATTCCTTTGTTGTAAGAATTATTTCTTCTCCGTTTAACGATACGCGTCGTGCATCAAGATTAATAACAAGGCCTCTGATGACCAGTTCTGCCTGCTTGTGAAGTTTACCTGTTCCGCTAAGCTTTTCAAACCGGCTTATATGGGCCTTTACGCGGGCAACCATTTCATTGGGGCTAAAAGGTTTTGTGAGGTAGTCATCAGCACCCAAACCCAGTCCTCTGATTTTATCTATATCATCCTTACGGGCTGAAATCATCAATATAGGTATTTCCTTTTTCTCCCTGATCTTTTTGCATATCTCAAAGCCATCCATTTCGGGAAGCATCAAATCAAGGACTACAAGATCAAAGGACTCATTTATTGCCAATTCAAGTCCCTTTGCACCATTCTGTCTGATTTCAACTTCAAAGCCATTAATCTCCAGATAGTCCCTTTCCAGCTCCGAAATGGCCAAATCATCTTCAATTATCAAAATTCTCTTCTTCTCCATTGATAACCTCCTTAAGGTACTGCAAAAGCAGGCTTTATTTATTATCATTCCTGAGGTATTTTAAATGATATTTCGGTCCATTGGCCTTTTATACTGTCAGCTTGTATTATACCATTGTGCTGCTCTATGATTTGCCTCGCTATGGCAAGTCCCAGGCCGGAGCCTCCGGTATTTCTGTTTCTGGAGGGATCTGTTCTGTAAAAGCGGTCAAATATTTTTTCAAGCTCATTTTGATTGATTCCAATACCGTTATCCTTTATCTTTACAACGAAATATCCGCTGCTCTCCTCAAATACCAGACTAATGAGTTTGGTCTCTTTGTCCATAAATTTTAAGGAATTGCTTATAATATTCAGTATGACCCTCTTGATTTTCTGACTATCCATAAGCACCTTAAAGCCCTGGGGAATCCGGCATTCAGCAACAAGTTCCACCCCTTTGCCGTCCAGTTCCAGGTGAAGTTCCTGCATACTGTTGTTATAAAATTCATCAATATCTATATAATCCTTGTTAAAGGGCTCTTTTCCAAGATCAAGTTTTGAAAACAGAAATAAATCATCTATCATTGCATTCATATCAATTGTTTTTGTATAAATGACATCCAGATATTTGGATACTTTCTCAGGGTCGTTTGCAACACCATCTCGAATCCCTTGGATATATCCCTTTATCGAAGTGATAGGTGTTTTCAGGTCATGCGTTATGTTTGAGAATAGCTGCTTCCTGTTTTCCTCCATTTCAAGCTGGCTTGTAATGGACTTTTTCAGCTCAAACCTCATTTTTTCATAAGAACGTATGACACTCCCTATCTCGTTATTGGATTTTGATTGCAGGTGAAAATCCAGATTCCCTCTGGCTATCTCCTGTGCACATTTATCAAGTTTTCTCAGCGGAACCACAATATCTTTTGTTATTATCAATAATAACGGTCCGATTATAATTGCTGCCAACAAAATCAATCCTGTAAAGAGAATATTCTTCTGACGGCCCGTAATGTTTCCGGATTGCTTTATTTTAAAAACAAAATAGTAGTTTAGGATATCAGCATCATTAAAGTCATATTTCAGTAAAAAGTACTGTTCATTATTCCAAACAAATTTACCGGTATTTAAATGCATACCATTTGCACTTATGCCATTTTCTTTTGAATAATCCTCGTCCTGAGAAGCCTTAAGTTTTCTATATAAGCTCTCATCAGCATATGCAGTTCCAAAAGCTTTATATTGACGGTCATTTTTCACTACCAGAAAGCCATCAAACACTTTTATCTGTTCAGCTATTTGTTCAGCAAAACTATGATCCAAGAGAGTCTCCGGGGAATATTTCTGGTTGTACCTCAAATCAACAACAACATCAATTACACGGCTCACGGCAGATTCTTCGCTTTGATCGCCTATAAATGATTTGACTGCCTGACCCATAGTGTAGGTAATAATACCTACTCCAAATAAAACAACAATTCCAACTGTAATTATCAGCATTATTACATAGGTTAAGATCAGTTTCAGCCTAAGAGACATTTTCTACACTTCTTTCCTTTCGAATATTAATAAACCGGCAACTGCAAAAATAATGCAGTATGCGAGCATATACAGTAATGGAGGTAATGCCATTGTCATATTCACTCCACTGATCAGCGGCTGATGCCAGCCGGAAAAGCTTGTTGGCATGAATTGCCTGATACCGGTTATAAATGTGCCTGTTATTCCGGAAACAAACCATATCAGCAGGTTAATTGCAATTGCGATGCTGGGACTCCCTGCAATTAAAGTAAAAAAGCCTACAATTGACAGCACTGCCCCTAAAAATATAAAAGCTCCCAGGTAACTGATAAGAATACT
Source organism: Eubacterium sp. (assembly GCA_029266335.1). Taxonomy (GTDB): domain Bacteria; phylum Bacillota; class Clostridia; order Acetivibrionales; family DSM-1351; genus Ruminiclostridium. Next base: position 12,758 of record JAQSXC010000154.1, read on the forward strand.
GCCTATACTTTCAAAAGCCATTGTTCCATTAATGACTGCACTGACAGCAATACCTGAAACTGACAGCATCAAAAGGCAGGTACCTGTAAAGGCTGCTCCAGCAAGCATTTTACCTAAATATATTATACTTTTAGTGACAGGTAAAGCAAATAGATTTTTAATGGTACTGTCTTTAAACTCAGCCGCAAACAGTTCACTGCAGATGAAAATAGTCAGGACAGGAAGAACAAAGCCAATAAGGAGCTCTAAAACAAAAACTGGAAATCTTCCGGGAGCAACTATTTTTACACCTGTATTGTTTTCAATAATAATGCTTCCGATACCGATTGCTATTGAACATAATGCAAAAAGTACAATAGTGATTTTAGCTTTTGTCTGCCGGAATAATTTTTTATATTCATTTACCGAAAACGTAATCAGCTCATTCATCTTTTAATTCTCCTTTATGACTTTTGATTTTGCTACCACATCAAGATAATACTTCTCAATAGACGGATAGCTCTCTTTGATCTCTTCCGCCTTTTTTACCTCCAGACACTTCCCGTGACTTATAATACAAACCTTTGAAGTAATATTCTCAATATCATGTATCAAATGGCTGGAGATTATCATTCCTGTATTTTGTTCATCTATAATCTTTTTCAGTATGTGCACCAGTTGATCCCTGCCTTCTATATCCATACCAGAAAAAGGTTCATCCAGCAGCAGCAGCTTTGGTTTTGTAAGCAACACCTTGGCAAGGCAAATCCTCTGTTTCATTCCCGTTGAAAAAGTTTTAATTTTGCTGTTTTTTCTATCCGGAAGACCGGTCATATCCAATACTGTATTAATATCCTCATCAGTAACCTTGAAGTAAAGATTCTGATGCAGCTTCAAATATTCATATGCTGTCAGATAGGGGTATGGTGCCGGGTCACCAATCATCATTCCCACTTCAATTTTTGTTGCTTTTGGATTATCTGTTATTGAAATGCCTTTATATGCAATTGAGCCTGCATTTATTGGAATAAAACCCATCATCGCTTTCATTGCAGTGGTTTTTCCTGCACCGTTTGGCCCCAGCAGGGCAACAACCTCACCTTCGGAAACGGTGAGATTTAACCCGGTTATGCCGTGGTTTCCGGAATATTGCTTTGTTAAATTCGAAACTTCCAGTAACATATTAACCTCCCAAGCCATGTCATGGCTTTGAGCCGCATAGCTTTCTATGTTTTTTCCGGCTTCGTTGAATTTATCCACAGTGGTATTGTTTATGTCACTGACTGAAGCCATCCCTTGAAAGGTAATTTCATGAGAAATTCCATCAGCATCTTGTCCTGCTATGCTAATCTTTGTTTCAAATGACTTTAACTGATTATCTGAATCTACATTGAGTTTTATAACCAGAGCGGTCAACTTTACATCTTTCTTCAGATCAGGTACATCCTTTTCCAGGCCATTAAAATCTTTCAGGAAAGGCAACTTTTCTATAAGCAATTGTGTTTGGGCCGAGTTCATTTCAGATCCATTTTCCGAATATTTGTTATGACCCTTGCTTTCAACAGCTACTGCGGTCAGAAGGTTTAGAGATGCCGGAATCTCATTTTGATTTAAGTCAATTGTGATAGTTTTTGTTCCGTCGGCATTCCGGGACAGTTCAAACTGAGATTTCAAATCACCCATCAGGTAATCAAACAGTGCCTCTTCAGCAGAACCCATATTGTGCTCAACCTGAGCGTTATAATTTTCTCCGTCATTGTCCTCCTGTCTGCGGCTCATTTCCTTTTCAGCATTCACCAGCTTGTAGTATTTTGTGTTGGTTTTGTCAGCCAGATACATGTCTTCTCCATTTTTGAAAAAGGCCAGGTCCTGTTCCTTCCCTTTTAAATTAACCTGAATATTTCCACTGGCTTCATTGCTATCATGTCTTGCTTTTACTGCTCCATTTACTTCTGCGATTGTAGTGCCCTTGTCAGATACTTTAAATGTACCGTTGAAGGAAACACCGGACAAATATTCTGTTTCTCTTGAGTCCATCATTATTTGTTTCAGGGCCTCATAGCCGCTGTTATCAGGGGAGGCTGCAAACGCAGTGGCTGTAAACACAGTAACTGCAGCCAGAACTAACACTCCAAGCTTCACTTTTTTGTTCTTCATGTTCAATCTCTCCAATCTAATTTTTTATAGTTTTGAGCAATATTAAACTATAAAACCGGTTTATTATTTAATCATGCCTTATCGCTACAATTAAGATTATAGGAGGCAACAATAAAATGCTTCCAAAGAAATTCTAAAATTTTTCTAAAATATTAAAGAAAACTGAGTTAATTATAAGATCAAAGTTAAGTTTTAATATCGGCAGTACCATGATTTTTATATATTGGAAGCAGAAAAGGCTGACAAAAAGAGCTGCTGCAAACCAATTCATTTTATTGGTTTGCAGCAGCTCTTCCCAGAATACTGCTAAAATTACTTTTTATTTAATTGGGAGGTTTACCGCTATCTATTTATATTGTCCTCTTGTTTCCTTTCCTCCGATACCGTTGCTTCCCGTTATGGTCAGCGCTACTACGGATTTCGGTTCAAGTATTGTGGTACTGTCAGTCATTGAAACCTTTTGAGCAACAATTGCGGGGTCCAAAGCATTTATCAATACTCTCTTCGGTGCACTTGCAAAGTTTGCTCCCGCTTCCATAATAGCCTCGTAGTATGATTGGCATGCACCCGCCCATATACAAAGTTTATCAGGATTGGGTTCATATTCTCTTGCTATTTTGACAGCTTCGATAAAGTATGAAGAATTTGCATAACTTTCCAATGCTTTAAAATTCTTTGCGTTCTTTTTTAAACCGTCGTGTCCGGTCAATACCAGAATATTTGGCTTGTAGGTCCGCAATAGTTGTCTTACCACTGATGGCTGTCTATCCTCACTGACCCACTTTCCATAGCAGGTAATCTTACTTTGTTTATAAAAATCCATACACTGGTTCATAAAATCCTGAGCAGAATCAATATGAAGAATTCTACCTGGTTTTTTCTTCAATCTGTTGAAAAAGCCTCTTGTAGAAGGTGAACAACATTCTATACTGCTCTTGGTCTGAGTCAGTTCTCTGTATGCTCTGGTATATGCAATTCTTGAATCCTGCTTTTCAAGGTCATCCGCATTTGAGTCTGCCTCTATACGGGAAGACAGTCCTCTTAATACATAACATTCAGATCCATTACAATCCGGTATTATGTTTACTACTCTAAAAAAAAGATCTCCACCGTAAGACCTCCTAGTTACAACATCTCCGACTTGAAATTTAGTCAAAAAAATCACTCCAAAATTAACTTTTTATTGCATAATATGCAACCATCTGTGATTTTGGGACTAAATACAAAAATGTTTTACAGGAATAATTAATAATAAAATCCGGTTTTCAAGGGAGAGATTTTTTGAAATGACAAGGCAGCAGAGAGTAAAATGAAGTAGTATTAAAGAATAAAATTTAATGCGTGAATATTTGTTCATGTGAAATATGATATGATACAATTGTAAATGATATATAGTGTATCACTTATAAATATTGGAGGATACTCATGAAAACTGAACAGGAAATCGAAAAATGTGAATGGCTCTGCGTTCATCAGGACATAGTAAGTCGGGTCATAAGTCACATGCCTGAGGAAACACAGCTATATGACCTTGCCGAATTATTTAAGGTCTTTGGGGATTCTACACGAATAAAAATTCTCTACGTACTGTTTCAAGCCGAGATGTGTGTCTGTGACATTGCCCAATTGCTTAATATGGGCCAGTCTGCTATTTCACACCAATTAAGGGTCCTAAAGCAGGCAAAGCTTGTCAAGTCCAGAAGAGACGGGAAGACAATGTTCTATTCTCTTGCTGATACACATGTGAGAACGATAATTGATCAGGGCTTTGAACATATTGAGGAATAATATGGAAGCAAACTTAATAAATTCAGCTACATCAGTCATAGTGCTCCATGAGATCTATGGAGTAAATCAACATATTATAAATGCAGCCCATAAGTTTAGAAATGCGGGTTATGATTCCTGCTGTCCTGATTTGCTTGGCCTGAACAGACCCTTTTTATACCATGAGCAGCAGAAAGCTTATAAATACTTTATTGATAAGATAGGTTTTGCCGAGGCAGCTCTGCAGGTTCAGGCCCTCTCAGCCCGTGAGAAAAGCAAGGGCTATGAAAGTGTAATCCTTTGCGGATACAGTATAGGTGCTACTATTGCCTGGCTTTGCAGTCAGGACAAAAATGTTGCAGGAGTAATAGGTTTCTATGGTTCCCGTATCAGGGATTACTTACATATCACTCCCCAATGTCCAGCCCTGCTTGTTTTTCCAACGCAAGAAAAAGCTTATGATGTTCAAAGCTTTGCCGGTTCCATAAAGAAAGACAATGTAAAGGTTCATGTGCTTGAAGGCAGTCACGGGTTCGCAGATCCCTTTTCATCTGAGTATAACCCTTCCTCCTGCTTTAAAACCGACCTTCTGGTGAAGAACTTCATGGAAAGCTTTATAAAATAGAATTATTAATCCGGAGGCTGGTTTCAATGCATTTACATTGAACCCGGCCTTGATAATTTATAATATGAAATTTATAAAAGCAATAAAGTTGTTGCTGCAAATAGTGGTCAACGATACATTATTTAAGCAACGCATCAATCTGCTCATTTATACTTTTAACATCAACAGGCCCGGCCGGTGTATCAGCCATTGAAACCTTCCGCTTCAGCTTTAGTATCCTGTAAACGCTTTGATTCAATCTTTCCTGACTGATTTGTCCCGATCTGGCTGCAGCCAGCAGTGCACTGATAACTGTTTCCTGCTTGTCAAAGCCGTGACAGACCAGTACTATGTCTCCACCTGCCTGAATTGACTTTACTGCCGCCTTGCCCATATCGTAGTTCTTCTCTATGGCACCCATGGTAAAGTCGTCTGTAATCACAACTCCATCAAAGTTCATATCTGTTCTGAGCAAGTCTGTAATAACCGACTTTGAGAAGGAGGCAGGATTCTTTGCATCCAGTTTTGGCAGCAATATATGAGCTATCATAACTGCATCAGCACCATTCTCTATAGCTGCCTCAAAAGGCTTCAGTTCAAAACTTTTCAACCGATCAATTCCATGATTTACTCTGGGCAGCCCAACATGGGAATCCACAGAGGTATCGCCATGGCCGGGGAAATGTTTTACCACTGAGATTATTTTTTGTGACTGAATACCCTTCATTGTTTCTATTCCCAGCTTGCTTACCAGCTCGGCGGTTGTTCCAAAGGATCTGTCACCGATGACAGGATTATCTGGATTACTGTTAATGTCAAGTACAGGAGCAAAATCCATATTGAGTCCAAAGGCATTCAATTCTTTGCCTAATATTTGACCTATCCGGTAGGAAAGAATACTGTCATTCTTCTGTCCGATTATATCATTGGAAGGAAATTTATGAAACTCCTCAGGCAGCCTTGATATCCTGCCGCCCTCCTCGTCAACCGACAGGAAAAGCGGTACTTTGCTGCTGCCGGAATTGGTTTCTTTCAGCGAGTTAAGAAGTGCTGATAATTGATGGGTGTTTTGTATGTTCTTTTTAAACACAATGAACCCACTCACATGATATTTTTCCAGCAACTGTTTCGAATGAGCATCATTCGTATAGCCATCAACACCCACAATAACAAGCTGACCTACTTTTTCCTCAAGTGTCATGTTGTCAATCAGGTTCTTAATTTCTTCGGTATTATCACCCTCCGAGGCATTCCCTGGCTGCTGACCGGTCTGTCCGGCACTTCCGTCTCCGGGGCTGTTTGGAGCAGGTTCTGTCTGTTCAGAGCCGCTTTGTACCGAGGTACTTCCCGAAGCACCATTTGTAACCGGGCTGCCTGTTGCCGTACTGCCGGACAAATTCCCGGGATTGGTTTCAGCCGGGTTGTTCTGTAATCTGCCGTAATTCTGCAAAAGCGTATATCCGAGTATCATCATAACCCCCAGTAACAAACCAAACATAATTATCAGTTTTGCTCTGCTCTTTTTCTTACGCCTTCGCATATCTCTCCTCCATTATCAGAATATTACGGTATTAATTGAATCAGGTGTTAATGTAATACTTTGCCCATTGAATACAAAGGTTTTCTCTGTACTGAAAGGATTTTGAACCACTAGTATTTTAGATCCGTCAGGGTTTTTAAATGCCACGGAGGTTCCCGAAAAATGTCCTTTCAGTCCAAGGCGTCTTGCCTTTGGTCTTATAAAACGGGCGAAGTGCTTCATTACGTAATATTCGTAGTTATATTCGGCTTTGCCGTCAATTGTTATCATGGAATTCTGCTCCCAGCCCCAGGTGCTTTTTCCCTTTGGCGGCAGAGCCATATTCCAGTACACATAAGCATTTACTTCATTATGAATATAGTGCCTGAATAGTTCGTAAACATACTTGGCGTACTCCCAGGTATTTTTCCCGTCACCACATTCATTTTCACTCTGAATAAGCTTTTTCTCAGGAAAACATTCATGAGTAATTTGTACTGCATACTTCCCGGCCCATTGATAGCTGACACCTTCAATATATTTATATGCTTCCTCATCATGAAGCACTAAATTCGCATAATTGTTGAATCTGGTATATGGAGCTCTTTCATCTGTCTCAGGACAATTCAAGGTACCCAGCCATATTTTGGTTTCAATTTTTTTCTCCTCAAACAATGGACCCAAATATTTGACGATGAATTCGGCAAATTGTTCCCCGGTCCATATACAGGAAGGAAATTTCTGTGATGATACAGGTTCATTTTGAAGATGAAGCTGGGATATGGCAATCCCCTCTTTTTCATAAGCCTCTATGAATTTTACAAAATACATGGCGTAAGCTTTTAAATTTTCTTCAGTCCAAACCAGAGTTCCATAGTTATTTGCCTTCGGATACTTCATCCAGGTAGGCGGACTCCATGGAGATGCAAAGAATTTCATGTGGGGATTACGCTTTAAAGCCTCTTTTATGTATGGAATAAGGTACTTTCTATCTCTTTCTATAGAAAAATTCTTCATTTCATAGTCGCCCTCACTCTCATTAAGAGAATACCAGCTTTCAGCATAGTCGCTTGCTCCAATGGGAATCCGGCAAAAATCAAAACGCAGACCATCCGCTTCCTTTGAAAAAAGCATATCATAAACCACGTTTCGTTCCTCTTCCCCCAACGAAAGCAAGGCCATCTGGGAAAGTTCATTGAAACAGCCTCCGAAACCGTCCCATTCCTGATGCTCTGTACCATCCAGATCAAGAGTTGTGTTTACCCTTCCCTCTTCTGCATTGTGTTCAAACCATTGTTTATCTGCTGTTGAAGTATATATTCTCATATGCATCCCCATTTCCTATGTTATTGGACCTCTTATCCGGGCAGGACAGACATCATACTATTATTATAGGTAAAATTCCAATAGTTTATATATAAAAAAGTTACCTCTTTCTGATATAAATCAACCTGATAGGTGACTTGTCCGATATTCTTAATTTATCTGAATCAGTTACCTAAATCATACAGCTAATTCTTGATTTAACATAAAAGCTCCGGAAAATGCTGTTCAAGACATATTTCCGGAGCTTCCATTTTTAGTTTAAAATCCGTTAAAATTATTTATGCATATGCTGGAAATAACTAAGTTCACTCAACTGTAAAAGTCAATTCTAGCGGTACCTTTCCGTTTAATCTTATACTTACACTGTCAGGCTGTGTGCCTCCGACAAACAGTTTAAAATCACCGTTTTCCACATAACGTCTGCCTTCCTCATCAACTATAGTCATGGCATTTTCTGCTATTTCAAGCTCAATTGTTTTTTGTTCCCCGCTCTTAAGATGAATACGCTTAAAACTGCAGAGGCTGTGGTGTGGAACCCTGACAGACGCTTCCATATCCTTTATATAAATCTGAACTACTTCGTCAGAGTCAAAATTTCCTGCATTCTTGACATCAAAGCTTATAGAAATACTGTCCCCATTATTTACTCTGGTAACAGGGCTTTTCAGGTTTGAATATTCAAAGCTGGAATATGACAAACCAAAACCGAAGGGATAAAGTGCTTCACCCTGCATAAACTTATAGGTTCTGTTATCCATTGAATAGTCTGCAAAAGCAGGCAGTTCTTCTGTTGATTTATAGAAAGTTACAGGTAATCTGCCTGCAGGCGAGTAATCTCCGAAAAGCATCTCCGCGAAGGCCTGGCCTCCCTTTGAGCCCGGATACCAGCACTGGACTATGGCAGCTGCCTTGTCTGCTGCCTCACCAATACTGAGTGCACTGCCTGTTATGAGTGCGACTATTGTAGGCTTGCCTGTTGCCAGAACTGCATTCAGAAGTTTTATCTGTCCTTCCGGAAGATTCAGATCAGCTTTGTCTCCGCCTGCATCAAGAATGACAGTACCCTGGTCGTTCTGCTCTCCTTCAATCGATGCATCAAGCCCGAGACACAGTACAACAACCTCGCTGCGCTCTGCTGCTGAAACGGCTTCCTTGATTCTGTCATCAGGAAGTGCCAGATCCTCCACCCTGTTCATATGGAGATGACTTCCAGGAGCATACCATATGCGGGTATCAGAGGAAACTCTGTTTCTGATACCCGCCAGCAAAGTAATATTATGCGAAGCCGTACCGCTGTAATTTGCTCTTAAGGCTATGTCACTGTCGGCATTAGGTCCTATAACTGCTATGTTCCTGATTTTACCGGCATCTAATGGCAGCAGGCCTTCATTTTTAAGAAGTACCATGGATTTCTTTGCAGCATCGAGAGAAAGAGCATTATGTTCTTCCGAGTCATTTACCTCGTAAGGAATACTGTCAAATTCACAGTCATCATCAAACATGCCCAATTTCATTCTGGTAGTCATAACCCTTATTGCTGCCCTGTCAATATCCTCTTCTGTTATCAGGCCTTCTTGCAGCGAAAGCAGAAGTAAAAGATATATGTTTCCGCAGTTAAGATCACAGCCGCTCTTTATGGCAAGAGCTGCTGATTCGGTAGGTGTATTGGTAACTCCATGACCCTCATGGAAATCCTTAATTGCCCAGCAGTCGGAAACCACATGACCTTCAAAGCCCCAGCCATCTCTGAGTATATCCTGCAAAAGCGTTTTACTGCCGTTACAAGGCTCACCGTTAGTTCTGTTATAGGCACCCATTACTGCCTCAACTCCGGCTTCCCTTACAAGAGCTTCAAAGGCAGGCAGGTAGGTTTCATACAGATCCTGCTGCGAAACCACTGCATTAAAGTGATGCCTGTCATCCTCAGGACCGCTGTGCACTGCAAAATGCTTGGCACAGGCAGCAGCCTTCAAGTGTTTTCCATTACCCTGGAGACCTTTCACAAAAGCAACGCCAAGTCTGGAGGTCAGATAAGGATCTTCTCCGTATGTCTCATGACCCCGTCCCCATCTGGGATCTCTGAATATGTTTACATTTGGCGACCAGAAAGTAATTCCCTTGTATATATCACGGTCATCCTTTTTTGAGCTTTCATTGTATTTGGCTCTGCCCTCTGTAGCAATAACATCAGCTATATTATGAAGATATTCGTCATCAAAAATAGCAGCTAAACCGATTGCCTGGGGAAATACGGTGGCAACTCCTGCTCTGGCAACACCATGAAGTGCTTCATTCCACCAGTTGTATCTCGGAACACCGAGTCTTTCAACAGCCTGAGCATCATATCTCAGCTGCGAGGCCTTTTCTTCCAGCGTCATTCTTGACACAAGGTCGATTGCCCTTTCTCTGAAGGAAAGAGATTTATCTAAATATTTCGGCTTTTCTTCCATATTTGCCTCCTTATTAGTTATACATATTTTTTGGGTACTCAAAACAATATTTACTTACACAAATAAGTACTGCCGGACAAACTTCAATAAATGGATCGCTCCCAAAGAACTTGCTGAAATAGTTTGGTTCAGCACAAGTATTTCTTCTGCCGTCGCAGCGACTCGACCGTCCTGGTCTCGTTGTGCTGCATCAAAGTGGCGTCCTGCCACTTTGCCGGCCAAAATACTTGTGCTTCTCCTACAATTTCATGCAACTCCTTTTGACCGAGCTTCCCATTTATTGAAGTTGTCCTCGCGTACTTATATTTGGATAAACTATTGTATTATTAAAATGCCTTTTACTGCCCGGAATACATCTTTTAAAAAATAACTGCGTTAAATATATCCAGATGACTTATACTGTTCACCACAGTTTAATTCTAACTTCAATACTTTGCATATTGAATATAAATTTGATCCAAATTCATATAAAAAAACACTTTCTGACAAAGCAACAAATCCTGACAGATGTAATTACTTACCCCTTGACGGCTCCAACCACAAGGCTGTCCTGTACCTTCTTGCTCATGAATGCATATATGATCAGGGTTGGGATTGTTGCAACCATCAGACCTGCGCCTATTGGACCCCAATCAGTGGTGTATTGGCCTGCAAGGGACTGTATACCGACTGTCAAGGTTTTGAATCTGACATCACTGATAAATACAACAGCAAACATCAACTCATTCCATGCCTGCAGGAAAGTAAATATGGTAACGGTTGCCATAGCCGGTCTCATTAACGGCATGATTATGCTGAAAAATATTCTGTAAATGCTGCAACCGTCGATACATGCTGCCTCTTCCAGTTCCCTCGGCAGTGATGACATAAAACCGGAGAATATAAGTATGGCCATAGGTATTGCAAAGGCTGAATAAGGAATAATTAAAGCCCAATAGGAATTAACCATTTTCAGGTTTCTAAGCATGATGAATATGGGAAGCAAAGCAGAATGGAGTGGAACGGTAAGTCCAAGAATAAAAAAGGAATTCATTTGTTTTCTTATCTTAAATACCATTCTAGTCAATGCATAGGAGGCCATAACAGAAAATATTACTGTTAACAGGATTGTTGCACTTGTGACAATTACGCTGTTGAAAAAATAATGTCCTACGTTACCTCCCAAAAGAGCATTACTGTAATTTGACCAGAGCCATTTTGTGGGAATACCCAGAGGATTTCCTCCAAATATCTCCGAGTTATCCTTTAAAGAAAAGGTAAACATCCAATATAACGGAAATAACTGAACAAATGCTACCACTAAGAGGGCGGCATACATAAGTATACTTGAAATGGAGCGTTTGGAACTGCTTACCGCTGTATCTCTACTCATCTTTTTGCACCCTCCTTTTCCCTGAACAGAAAGCCTACCAGAATTGACAGTGCAAAACATTCAAGAATAACAAATATGGCCATTGCACTTCCGTATCCGTATTGGTTTCCTTTAAATATTGTACTGACCATATACGTACCTATAACTTCACTTGCGTGAGCAGGGCCCCCGCCTGTCAAAACATATACCAGATCAAATACCTTAAGTGCACCTGTTACTGCAAATATTACTGATACATTGAGTACAGGCTTCAGCATAGGTATGGTTATTTTCAAAGATGTATTCCACCATGAAGATCCGTCTATTACCGCAGCTTCAAAAACATCGGTGGAAATGGATTTAATACCTGCATACATTAACAGCATATGATATCCGATATACTGCCAGATTATTGGAATAAAGGTAGCACCCAATGCTCTTTTAGTGTCTCCCAGCCATTCCTGTGCCCAGGAATCAAGACCTATTGAACGTAACAGCAAATTCAGGATACCGTAGTCATAATTATATATTTTCATCCATAGCTGACCTATAACAACTGTGGAAATAATAACCGGAATAAAATAAATAGTCACAAAGCTCTTCTCAAATTTTACACCCTTTGCCAATACAAGGGCTAAAAGCAGTGAAATAGGGAGCTGGATAAATACTGACGCTATTGCCAGTATTAATGAATTAACAGCTGCTTTAACGAATATGGGATCAGAAATGAGTCCCTTATAGTTGGCAAGACCGATAAAGGTACCTTTTCCGAATCCGGACCATTCCTGTAAACTATAGTAGGTGGACATTGCTATTGGTATGATGATAACTGCTATAAACATGACTAAGGCCGGAAATAGGAAAAATAATATTGCTTTCTTATTACTCAATACCCTATCCACAAAACTCACTTCCTTCTTTTTATTGTCTTTTTAATTTTGTTTGCAAATATTGCTGGCTTTTTTGATTCTTTTTCAAATGGACGCCCTGGAGTATTGTGCCAAATTTTAATTATTTACCGTAAATTGATTGTAAGCTGTCTACAAACTGTTCAGGTGTTTTAGCTCCCATAAATAATTCCTGCAGAGCATTCAGGTAAGTTTCAGTATCTTTACCTGCTAGAAGTGTATCCCACCAGATTGTAAAGCCTTCTGCATCTTTAGTAAGATCAACAACTTTAACAAGTGTGGCCGGCAACTTGCTCTGATCAACACCTTCAGCCTTCCATGCAGGCATTGCAGCACCAGAGAGGTATGATTCCTTTGCCATGTTTTCTGCGAAATACATCTGGAATTTAACTGCTTCGTCCTTATTCTTTGTATTTGCACTGACCATTACCGCATCAACAGCTCCGCCTGTAAACTGTTTTGCATTTCCCTTTCCGTCGGGTATTGCCGGGAAGGATATAACACCAATTTTGCCAGCAACCTTGGAATCCTTAACATCTGCTCTACCCGCTGCCCAGCTTCCCTTGAACATCATAGGTATTTTACCGTCATAGAATGGAACTTCAGCTTCATCATTTGATATGCCCGCTGCACCCTTTGAGAATGCACCTGCATCTATGAGTTCTTTAAATCTGTTTGCCGCATTCAGGAATTCGGGATCTTTAAAGGAACCTTCCTTTGAAAGAGTTTTTACGATCTTTTCAGGACCTGCTGCCCTTAAAGCCATAACATCAAAATACATTGCTATGGTCCATTTATCCTTACCCGATACAGCCATAGGGGTTATTCCCTTTGCCTTAAAGGCTTTTACCGCTGTCAGAAGTTCATCATAAGTTGTAGGTACTTTCACACCATTCTTTTCAAACAGTTCATTGTTTACAAATAGGGCGCCTGCTGCAAGGAAGAAAGGCATGCCGTAGATCTTACCATTGTAGGTCAGGTTGTTGAAGGCACCATTAACCAGCTTGCCTTTGGTTTCATCTGTAATATAGTTATCTATTGCCAAAACTGAATTTGAATCAATAAATGGCTTTGAAAAACCGCCGCCCCAGGTTGAAAAAAGGTCGGGCAGTTCATTGGCTGCCGCCATAGCTTTTATCTTTGTCTTATATGCTTCGTTTTCGTTTGTATCAACTGTTATTTTTACATTTTTATTAGCATTCTGATAATCATCAACTACCTTTTTAGCAGCAGGAGTAAAAGGATCTGTTGCTCCGCCCCAAATATGGCTGAACTTTAGCTCAACCTGTTGTCCGGCGCCGGCTCCGGTGGTTCCGGCAGCATTTGTGTTAGTGGCAGTACCTTCACCGGCAGGTTTTCCACATGCTGTAATACCGACTGTCAAAGCTCCTGCGAGTATAAATGCCATTCCTCTTTTTACTAGCATTTTGTTCATTGTTATTCCTCCTTGAAATAATATGTTACGCTTAATGATACTAGGTAATTATGCCTAAAGTAAACGTAAAATGGTTACCTTTCATTGTGCAATTTTTTTACTTTTAAAATTGCTTTATAAAAATAATTTTATAAAACATAAGTAAAAAAGATATGCTATTTATGTTATAATAAACTCCAATACAACATTATTATCTGCAAAATATACGGAGTTATATATGAATGCCATTTTGAATATTATGGAAAAACTGAAAACAACCTTCATGAACTACTCTATAAGGCATAAAATGCTGGCTATTTTTATGGCATTTATGCTTTTTTACATCGGGATTAGTGCCATTATATATATTCAGATAATAAATAATGAGACAATGAGCCAGGTAAAACAGCGTTCTCATGAAACCACGGAACTTATAAAGACTAATATTGCTACTATGATCAGCAACGCTAACAACGTTTCAAAGATTCTGACCACAAATTCACTGGTAAGATCATATCTCCATACAGCCAGTCCGTCTCTTGGCACAACAAAAAGCGTTAATGAATTATTAACCAATATCCATATAACATCTCCCAGTATTGATTCAATCTACATTTACGATCTTCACGGTTCCTCCTTAAGAACTACAAAGTATCTTACAACGTCAACAGTTGAGGATGCAAGGCTTGCACCCTGGTTTGAAGACCTGAAAACTCTCCATGGAGGCTATAAAATCAGCATTAATGCAGATAATACCCTTAAAACCACCTCCGGAAAAAATCTGATTTCTGTAATGCGGGTATTGAATGATCTGGATAGTCTTACTCCTATTGGGGTTCTAATATTAAATATCTCTGAAGACAGTATTTCAGATGTAATAAAGGAAACAACCAAAAGCGGCTCATCATCTTTTATTCTTCTGGATAAAAATAATAATCCTGTTGTAAAAAATGATCCCATATATCATACATATCTGAATTATTTTTCAGATATCAATGGTACGGAGGCCATAAAGGTTGTTGATAATCAAAACAGCTATATTTACAAACTCGGACTTGAGGAAACAGGTTGGACAATAATAAGCAGCTCAAGTCTTTCCTATACATCCTCCGAGATTAAAACCCTGAATGTAGTATATGTTGTTTTTATAGTGGTAACCCTCTTACTTTTTATATTGGCTTCCCTATTCACAGCAAGCCTGATTACATCTCCAATAAAAAAGCTGATCAAATCAATGCAGGGTGTTGCTAACGGTGTGTTCAAAAGGGTTAGCTACAACACAGGCACTGATGAAATAGGTGAGTTGAAAAACAACTATAACCTTATGATTATGCAGATAAATGATCTTATAATCAGACTGGTTGATGAAGAAAAACAGAAGCGCAGATTTGAACTGGATGTGCTGAATGAGCAGATCAAGCCTCATTTTCTGTATAATACACTGGATAATATAGCTTATCTTGCTTTGGCAGTTAATAATCAGAAGTTGTACGAGGCGGTCAATGCCCTGGGAAGCTTTTGCAGAATCAGCCTTAGCAAAGGCTCGGAAAAAATAAGCCTTGGTGATGAAATAACACTGATAAAAAACTATCTGTCCCTTCAAAAGCTTAGATATGGTGATATGATAAATGATGAATATCATATTGACCAGAATACACTTAATATTAAAATATTGAAGAATGTGCTGCAGCCATTGGTTGAGAACTGTATCTACCATGGAATACGCCCCAGCGGTGAACCAGGCTTGATAACCACCTCTGCTCATTTAGAGGGGGATCACCTTTACATTTCGGTTGAAGATAATGGTATGGGTATGGAAGAAAGTGAAATTAACTCCATTTCCGATGAGAATCTTGCAAGAAATCAATCCAGCTTTGGCCTTCGAGGTACTATTCAAAGATTGAAAATTCACTATGGTTCAAATGATATATACAAAGTTGAAAGTGAAAAATATGCAGGAACTAAAATAATACTGAAAATTCCTATACAGGGGGATAGTTTATGAATGACAGAACTTTAAAGGTTCTTATTGTCGATGATGAAAGCAATACCCGAAATCTTGTCAATCTGTCAGTTGACTGGAACAGGTTGAATATGGACGTTATAGGTGAAGCAACCAGCGGACTTGAGGCACTGGACCTTGTAGAGAGCTTAAATCCTGATATAGTTATTACAGATATTCAAATGCCTTATATGGATGGATTGGCCTTAAGCAAGGCTGTTAAAGAGACCCACCCTGATATGGCTATTGTCATTCTTACTGCTCATGATGAATTTTCCTATGCCCAGAGTGCCGTTTCAATAGGTGTTTCAGACTTTATCCTTAAACCCATAGACAAAAATTTGCTCAATGATACCCTGTCCAGGCTGGGAGAAAAAATAAACTCTCACAGGTTAAGACTTAATGAATTGGAGCTGTCACACCAGTATTTCAAAAATAATATAGCTGTCTTTCAGAATAAGGTATTGAACGATTTGATTTCGAATAAATCCGGATACACTTACGATCTTGAAGAGCTTGGCATGGTGGAATTGGGGTTTGATACCGATTACAATACCTTTCAGCTTTCACTGATAAATATTACGCTGGAAAAAAACAGGTATACCAATCTTGAGAGGCAGGTTTTGCTTCAGAACTGCTGTTCATATATTAAAAATACTTATTTTTCATCGGGTAAAGCTTTTGTTTTTACAGACATATACAGCAATATAGCTCTCCTCAATAACGACCGTAATATATCACTCAATGATATTTCGGAGCATACCGCCTGTTATTTCAGGGATCAGCTGTCAACAAGTGTCTACTGTGGTATCGGGTTGGCTCTGGAGGGGACTGACAGCATATATAGCTCCTATAATCAGGCTCTGAATGCCTTAAATATGTGTTTTATTACAGGTGAAGAAATAACTTTTGCTGATTCTCAGGTTACCGAACACCAAAGCAGCATATTCTATAACAATTCCTCAATAGACAATATGAGACTGGCAATTAAAGCAGGCTCATCAAGTCAGGCTGTGACCTTCTCCAAAGAATTGCTGCACAATTATTCAAAAGTAAACATAAACGATCTGGACGGTGTGAAAATACTTGCGCTGAACATTTGTACCTGTATAAAAGAAATTCTCAATGAAATGAAAATATCTTTTATGGCCGACCTTTCTCTGTCAGGTGAAATGGTTCTGGACATTTTTAAGCATGACAGGTATTCGGATATAGAAAATACTGTGGTCATAATGGTAGAAAAGGCCTGTGCCCTTATAACGGAAGCATTAAGCACAAAAAACAACTCCATTGTGTCTCAGATAAAAAATTATGTTGATGAAAATTTCAGTAATTACGAGTTGAACTTAAAGGTAGTTGCTGATAAATTTTATCTCAATTCAAGCTATCTGAGCAGAGTATTCAAAAAAGGCACTGGTATTTCCTTCTCGGAATATCTCATAAAAATAAGAATGGAAAAAGCAATATCCATGCTCAAAATACAGGATTACAAGGCTTATCAGCTCGCTCAGATCGTAGGAATACCTGATCCCAATTATTTCGTGAAATGCTTTAAGAAAGTGGTGGGCATTCCGTTTGCAGAATATAAACTAAAAAAATAATTGTTTGAAAAACTGTTTGGCGTATCTCTGACCGGTATAACTTTTTAACATTCAGGCCATGTTAATAGTTGTTGAATCACCGTATCTCTTAACGAAAAACACAGAAAGGCTAAGGGTACTTAATATGAGTGAAGAAAAGCTTTTGATATGCCCTAAATGTGACGGACACAACTTTTTAATCAAATACGAGGCTACTTATGTATACTCCTATAATATAGATTCTGATGCTCCGGGATATAAAAACCATGAGGAATTTCTTCCTTTCATGTTTGACAAAAGGGAGCAGACCGATGCACATCAATTTCTCGAGTGTAAGGCATGCAAAGCCAAATACCCCTGTTATCTGAACGAGTGGGACAATAAAATCGGCATCAGAGAATTGCAGCAGGCCATTAGTAAGAAAACTCAATAACTTTTAGGGATAACATATGATTTAATAGTTATGAGCCAAACATACTAATAATCTTGAATAACTTTTTTTAGTTTGCCAACTCCTTTTTTAATTTCCTCATGGGATAGATGCCCATATCCCAAAAGCAGTTTATTCAGATGACGGCCTTTCTGTATGCAGTGGTTTTCTACCGGAGTGATATTGATGCTGTTTTCTAAGCATCTTTTCCTGAAAGTGTCATCAAACCTTAATCCCGGAAATTCTATTGCAAGATGAAGACCTGCCTCATCTCCCATAACTCTGAAGCTATCACCCCATGCATTCTCCAGTTCACTGAGCATTAATTTCCTGCGTTCACTATAGACCCTTCTCATTTTACGGACATGCCTGTCAAGTTTTCGAGCAGCCATGAATTCTGCAAGTGCTGCCTGCTGAAATGGAGGGTTTTGGACATCAGCATGAGTGCGCAGGCTTTTCCAGCTCTTGTGAAATTGTCCCGGAAGGATAACGTATCCTATCCTCAGTGCAGGAAAAAGTATTTTACTGAAGGTACCCACATATATTACACGCTGAGGGTCCATGTTATACAGAGGTGCTATTGGCTCTCCGGAGTATCGGAACTCACTGTCATAGTCATCTTCTATCACAAACAGATCGTTATCCTTTGCAAATCTCATAAGCTTTGCTCTGCGCGTTGCAGGAAGAATACCGCCCATAGGAAATTGATGTGAAGGTGTGACATATATTGCACAAGCATTATTTTTCTTCTCCAAATGTTCGGTTTGTATCCCTTGCTCATCAACCGGAACCGGTATAACCTGGCATCCTTTCTGCAAAAATGTTTCAAGCATACCTGTATGGCAAGGGTCTTCAATATATATTCCTCCCTTATTCCCGCATAGTAACCCTGTAGCCAGATGCAGTGCATGTGTCGCACCTGCAGTAATGAATATATTCACCGGATCAACTTTCAGTCCGCGGCTTCTATATAGCCATGCAGCAATTTCTCCAAGCAACCTTGGATACCCTTGCGGACCTGTATAACCAAACTGGTCAAGCTGTAATTCTTCAAGAGCCTTATTATTGAGCTGCTGCCAAAGAAATCGCGGGAATAGTCTTAAATCAGGTTTCCCTGTTCTGAAGTCGGCATCAAAAGTTTTTGCGGCTTTATTATCCGTCCTCAGGCTCAGTCCAGGTGTTTTTTCAAGGCTCAGGCCTGCAGCAACATGGGTGGGAGCTCCCTGCCGGCTAATTAAATATCCTTCTGTAATCAGCATATCGTATGCCTGGCAAACTGTATTGCGTGAGACTGCCAGAATGCCGGCAAGTTCACGGGTAGAGGGTAAAACCTCGTTTGATTTTATTTCACCGCTTAGTATACGCTCACTGACTGCCTGATATATTTGACGCCAGAGTGGCAATTCACTTTCTCTGTCAATTTTAATTCCCCACATAGTACCTCCAACTGGACTGAATAAATTTGTATTCTTCTGGCACTTTCCCCGAACCAGTTTTGTAATTAGAATTATATCATGAATAACATTTCAGGAGGTACAACACTTTGAAGGATATAAGAGGACAGGTTTATATGTTTTTTGGATTTGTACTTGCCGGTACAAGTGTAATATCTGCACGTTTTGTTACAGGAAAGCTGGGTACCTTTACTGTGACCGCAGTCAGCTTATTCTTTGCTATGCTATTTCTTATTCCCTTCTGTTCAAAAGGCTTATTTGAAGTCCGCAGGAAACTAACCTCAAAAGACTGTGGCTTTATGCTCCTTCAAGCCCTATTTGGAATTTTCCTGTTTCGAATGTTTCTCCTGAACGGACTAAAGCTCACCAGTACCGGAGAGGCCGGTATACTTACAGGTGCTTCACCAGCAATCACTGCCATTCTTGCCATACTATTATTGAGGGAACCTGTTAACTTCAGAAAGTTAATGGGCATAGCCGGTACAGTTACAGGTATTTCACTTATCCAGGGTTTTTTTTCATCTGGAACTGCATTTTCTATAAAGCACTTTTGGGGAAATATTTTAATACTTTGCGCTGCATCCTGCGAATCTGTCTTTAACATCTTTTCAAGAGTATTTGCTGTTAAAAAAACAGTTCATAACAGTTCCAGGCTTGAACCCACAGTTCAAACACTAATAGTCACTGCCATAGCCATGGTATTGTGTCTGGTACCGGCAATGTTTGAACAGCCTATGCAGCGTTTGCATGAAATTGGCCCGACAGAATGGTTGGCACTGCTATGGTACGGAATATTTGTTACAGCACTGGCATTTATATTTTGGTACAGTGGTATCAAAAGGTGTGGAGCCCTGACAGCGGCAGCTTTTTCAGGAATAATGCCCTTTACCTCCATGCTTTTGTCGGTAGTAGTGCTTGGAGAGTCTGTCGTGCAGCGACAGTGGATTGGCGGAACTCTTATTATACTGGGAATGGTGCTTATAGGAAGCGGCAGTGCTGCCCGCACCATACATACACCTCAGGCCACCCAATGAGGTCATGTTTATGACTGCCTGAGGAATTCAGGCGAATAATGGTACCGGAGAACC
>JAQSXC010000012.1 GCA_029266335.1 Eubacterium sp.
GGCATAATATGTCTTGATATGTGCACTGCTTACGTAAATAATACTCTTGCGGTTGACAGTAAATGAAGAATAGTATATAGTGGTTTTGTATAGAACCACTATATGCTGAATGATTTATAATTCAGGAACTGAAGGAATATCTCTATCAGTTATATAAGAAGCGGAGGTACGTTTATGGACGTAATCGAAGCCTTGATGCAGGCCGGATTCACCCGGCATGAATCAGTGTTGTATGTTACACTGTGCAGAGAAGGTGAATTGACCGGGTATGAAGCATCAAAAATAACAGGTATACCCAGGTCAAACGCATATTTGGGACTGGCAGGGCTTGCCGATAAGGGCGGAGCTTATAAAATTAATGGTGATACAGCCCGATATACAGCTGTAGATCCGGGAGAGCTTGTTCAGAATTTAAAGAGAAAATTTGCCCTGATAATGGATATGATTGAAAAGGAAATCCCTCAGGTAAACACTACCGGAGACAGTTTTGTGACTATCAATGGTTATCATCAGATACTTGACAAAATGAAGAATCTTATAATACAGGCTCAAAAAAGGGTATATATTTCAATATCAAGAGAGCAGCTGGAATTTGTTATCAAGGAACTTCAGGAGGCCAGGGAAAGAGGACTGAAGGTTGTGATTATAACCTCTGAGGGACTGGATATGGAAGGCATGGTCTGCTACACCTCCAGAAAGCAGTTTGGAAGTGTACGACTTATTACAGATTCTGAAAATGTATTGACAGGCCAGTTAAATGAGCCAAACCCCACCAGCTTGTTTTCAAGGAACTCAAATATGGTGGATTTAATAAAGGATTCTCTTACAAATGAAATAAAGCTTATAAATATAACGAGACGATAGATGTCCATGATACAACTGAATAAATACAAAATAATTCAAATAACGGAGGTAACACTTATGACAGAATATTATTCTACAAAAACAGATTTTTTTGGAAAATCCGACCCTGAAAAGCTGATAAAGGAATTTGGCAGTCCTCTCTATGTCTATAATGAGAAAATATTGAGACAGAAGTGCAGGGATATGAAAAATTTGGTGGACTATCCTCATTTCATCCCCAATTATTCAATCAAGGCAAATTCGAATCTTCAGATCATAAAAACAGTAAGAGAAGAAGGCCTGAGAGCAGACGCAATGTCAGCCGGAGAAATTCAACTTCTGCTGCTTGCCGGCTACAAGCCTGAGGAACTGTTTTTTGTTCCAAACAATGTTTCAGAAGCTGAGCTCAAATATGCTGTAGACAACGGCGTTCTTGTAAGTGTTGATTCACTTTCGCAGCTGGAGCTTCTTGGAAAGATCAACCCGGGTGGAAAGGTTGCCATAAGATTTAATCCCGGTGTTGGGGCAGGACACCATGAAAAGGTGGTTACTGCAGGCAAGAAAACTAAGTTTGGTGTTAATATTGACTGTGTACCGCAGGTTAAGGAAATAGCTGCAAAATATAAACTTAAAATATCAGGTATCAACCAGCACATAGGCTCATTGTTTATGGAAGGTGATTCATATATTGAAGGAGTAAAATCAATTCTGTCGGTTGCCGAACAATTCGAGGACATTGATTTTGTAGATATGGGCGGTGGCTTTGGCATACCTTATAAAAAGCAGGCTGGTCAGGAGCCTCTTGATCTGGTGAGCTTCAGGGAAAAGCTGACTGCTGTTCTTGTGCAGTGGACCGAGAAGTATGGAAAGAAAATTTTGTTCAAATCAGAGCCCGGCCGTTATATAGTGGCAGAATGCGGTATACTCCTTGGTACTGTGTATGCAACCAAGAATAACTATGGAAACAGATATGTGGGAACAGATATAGGCTTCAATGTATTGGCAAGGCCTGTTATGTACGATTCACACCATGAAATCGAAGTGTACAGAAACGGCAAACTGCAAAACCGGGAAGCTGCCGAGGACGTAACGGTTGTAGGAAATATCTGCGAGAGTGGGGATATAATTGCAAAGCACAGAAACCTGCCCAAAATTGAAGAGGGGGATGTTTTGGGAATAATGGATGCCGGTGCTTACGGCTTTGCCATGAGCTCAAACTACAACATGAGGTTGCGCCCTGCTGAAGTAATGATCAAAGAAAACGGGGAAGCAGTGCTTATCAGACGTAGAGATACTTTTGAAGATCTTATTGCAAACTTCAAAGCGTAAATTATTATTTTTCAAATAAGAACCAAAATTCATATATTGCATAGTATATATTGATATTCTATTAACTTATTGGTGAATATTTAGGAGGCAAATATATGAGGGGTTCTGTATTGGAAAAATTAACGTGGGAAGGCAACAGCAAAAAAATGTTTAAGCTGGTAATAGATAATGTTCCATCTATTTTCTCAGGGTTGGTTAAACATGAAATTGAAGATTGGATAATAAAAAACAAATTAACGGTAGTCACCGAAGAATTGTGTCTGAAAATGTTTAAGGAGAAAGCTCCAAAGGGAATGATTGAGAAATTGACTCCGAAGCTTGAGAGTTTAAAGACAAAATAAATAAAAACTGTGAGAGGTAACATCCACTCACAGTTTTTTTACTGAAATTATATACATTTTATTGTT
The DNA here is from genome assembly GCA_029266335.1 of Eubacterium sp. Taxonomy (GTDB): domain Bacteria; phylum Bacillota; class Clostridia; order Acetivibrionales; family DSM-1351; genus Ruminiclostridium. The sequence continues at coordinate 2,580 of JAQSXC010000012.1, forward strand.
TATTATACTAATGATCTATAAGTACTTTATTTAGGAGAAATTACTCTGACGGTTTTAACACCGTCAATGGCTCTTATCTTTTCGATGGCTTCTTCGGTTAAATCGCCTTCTATATCAATTACGTTATAACCTATGGTCTCCTTATGACGGGTAAGCATGTCCGCAATATTGATCTTGTATGCAGCAAGAATTGTTGTCATCTGACCTATCATATTGGGAATGTTGCGGTGTACAGTAATTATCCTTATTTTATCGGTTGGGAGCATATCACAGTCGGGGAAGTTCACAGAGTTCTTTATCATTCCCGTTTCAAGATAGTCCCTCATCTGATTAACTGCCATAACAGCACAGTTTTCCTCCGATTCAGGAGTTGAAGCACCTAAATGCGGTACAGCGATAATTTCTTCAATGCCAAGCAGCTCATCCTCAGGAAAGTCTGTAACATAGCAGGCTACAGTACCGTTGCTGATAGCTTCCAGCAGATCCTGATTCGATACCAGACCGCCTCTGGCAAGGTTTATTATTCTTACTCCCTTTTTCATTATTTCAAATTTCTCTTTATTAAGGGTATTCTTTGTTTCCTTTGTCAAAGGAACGTGTATGGTAATATAATCACAGGTTGACAGCAAATGATCCAGACTGTTGGCTCTTATTACGGTGCTTGACAGTCCCCAGGCAGCATTTACCGAGATATACGGGTCGTAGCCTATTACTTCCATACCAAGTGATACGCAGTCATTTGCTACCATAACACCAATTGCACCCAGACCTATTACGCCTATTCTTTTGTTTTTGATTTCAGGTCCTTCAAACTGTGACTTGCCTTTTTCAACCAGCTTTGGCACTTCTTCGCCTTTTCCCTTCAAGGTTTGAGCCCATTTTATCCCCTGTGTTATCTTTCTTGAGGAAAGTAAAAGAGAAGCAATAACAAGTTCCTTAACTCCGGTGGAATTGGCACCAGGGGTATTGAAGACAACTATTCCTTTTTCTGTACATTTTTCAATTGGAATATTGTTAACTCCGGCTCCGGCTCTGGCAATAGCCTTAAGATTTTTTTGCAACTCCATCTCCAGCATATTTGCACTTCTTACAAGTATGGCATCCGGATTGCTTATATCCTCAGAGACCTCATAGCTATCCCCGGAAAGTATATCAAGTCCGCAGCTTGAAATTTTATTTAACATCTGAACTTTATACATATTGAACCTCCTAAGCCAGGTTATGGCTTTGAACCGCATAGGCGGCTACAAAATATTGAGAATTATCACTCCTAATCCGCCATAAGGCGAATAAAGAAGGCTTATTGATAAAAATTATTTATTCTCCAGCTCGAATTTCTTCATGAATTCCACAAGTGATATTACACCTTCTACAGGCATGGCATTGTAGATACTTGCTCTCATACCGCCTATGAGACGGTGTCCGCGAAGTGTGCACAAACCAGCTTTTTCAGCTTCTGAAATAAACTTTTCGTTCAGTTCGTCTGTAGGACAGGTAAATGGAATATTCATTAAGGATCTGTCTTTTTTGTTAACCTTGTTAGTAAACATTTTTGACTCATCAATGAAATTATAAAGTACAGCTGCCTTTTCAATATTTATTTTTTCTATACCCTTTACTCCGCCAAGACCGTTCAGCCACTGGAACACAAGCCCTGCCATATATATACTGTAGCAGGGAGGGGTGTTGTAAAGAGATTTTTCCTTTGCATGAGTTTCATATTTCATCATGGTTGGAACATTTTCCACTATAGATTTTCCAATAAGATCATTTTTTATAATTACAATTGTAAGTCCGGCAGGTCCGAGATTTTTCTGGGCGCCTGCATATATCAGACCAAATTTGTTTACATCAATTTCAGTTGCCATAATATCACTTGACATATCTGCAACAAGTGGAATGCTGCCTGTATCAGGGTAGTCAATGTAGCGTGTCCCCTCAAGGGTGTTATTACTGGTTATGTGAACATAATCGACATCCGTAGAAACTTTATAGTTCTCGGGTATATAGGTAAAGTTTGTATCTTCGGAGGAAGCGATCACGCTGGCTGCACCAAATATTTTAGCCTCCGAAATGGCTTTTTTTGACCAGTTTCCAGTGTTTATAAAATCAGCTTTTTTGTATTTGCTGAAAAGGTTCATGGGTACCATTGAAAACTGGGTTGAAGCCCCGCCCTGAAGGAATAATACTGAATAGGTATCATCAATATTCATAAGCTTACGCAGCATACTTTCAGTATTTTTAATTATTGAATCGTAGGTTTTGGATCTGTGACTCATTTCCATTACAGACATGCCTGAATCCTGATAATTTAACATTTCGTTAGCAGCCTTTGCTAAAACAGGTTCCGGCAGCATTGAAGGTCCTGCGGAAAAGTTATAGACTCTGTTCATAAAAACACTCCTTTATGTTTTTTGATTTTAATTGTTCCCTGGATATTAAAAAGGCCAAATCCAAATGATTTGACCTCTGAAATGCAAAATAAACACCATATTTTAATATAAAATATGTTCCAAAATGCATACTCTGTCCTTTTGCCTGAGAGATTGACGGGATTACCCGTATTGCCCCTTCGGCGCCATCTTAATGGTCTCTCCAGAGGTCCGTCCTGATGAAGTCCCCTTATACCTGAGAGTGCTACTCCTTCGGTGTCCTTTTGCACGCAAAAGGAACTCTCCTCCATCAATCATCCGACACTATTAAGTTAACTACATTATATTAATTATAAAGGTTGAAAAAGTTTGAGTCAAGCAATATTTGTCATAAGAACCACAACAGGCAAGTTACTTTATTTTATTCATCACTGCCGAAAGTTTTGGTATTACATCTTTAAGGAACTGCAAGTCTTTATCACTTAATGAGGAGAGTTTCTCAATCAGCAATTCCTTGCTTTCTCTTTTTTTCTGTTCAACAAAGTCATGTGCCTTTTGTGTCGGTTCAATTATAATTATTCTCCTGTCTTTTGGGTCATCATATCTGTTTACATAGCCCTCTGCAATCAGATTGTCAATGACAGGTGTCATATTTGGCTTTGATATTACAAGGTCGTTTGCTATCTTGGAAACAGGGCAGGAGCCATGGGTTGTGAGATAAAATATTACTTTCATATTTGAAGGGGGGATAGTTAGTCCTTTCATCACCAGACTTCTATTAATTAACCTGCCGTTTAAAAATATCAGCAGGTAGAACAAATCATTTGATATTTCATTTAATGCCTCTTTGGTAAACATCTCTAAAAACTTCCTTTCCCTCTGATGTAAAATCATATATTTTTAACAAGACTTGAAAAAATCTTGCACGTATATTGTAGATGTTTCAAAACTATTTGGTAATACTTGTGTATATATAATGAAGTCCATATTTTTTAAATACATTTATATTATAAACTATTTATTATAATTATACAATCAAAATTATTATTGACATATAATAGTTATATATTTATAATTAAGTACAGTTGTTCGAAAATAATAGTCTTTGACTTAAATCATATATTTGGGCCGGACTACCAAAATTGGCGTTCAAGAAGGAAGGAGTAATACATGGGAAAAATATTAAGACACTTAAAGCCGCATATAGTTGCCATAATTGGTATCGTAGCTTTCTTGCTGCTGCAGGCTGTGTGCGATTTGTCTCTGCCCGACTACATGTCGAATATCGTAAATGTGGGTATTCAGCAGAAAGGTGTAGAAAATGCAGTTCCGGAATTGATTCGTAAGAGTGAAATGGATAAGCTGTCATTTTTTATGAAGGCTGAAGACAAAAAGCTGGTACTTGACAATTATACTCTGGTAGAAAAGAGTAACCTTTCAAAGGAAGATCTTGATAAGTATTCAAAAAAATATCCTGAGTTAAAAAACAATGACGTTTACAAACTTAACGATATTGATGAAGATACAACAGATAAGTTGATTAACGTTTTAGGCAGACCGGAATTAAAGCTGTATGGGCTGGAAGTAAGTATAGCAGAGTTTCAGAAGACTGGCAGTACAAGCAACGAGCAGCTTACACAGTTTCTTTCTCAGATACCGAAGGGCACAGATCCCTTTGCATTTATGTCCAAGCTGCCTGCAGAAAAGCTTAAGGGCATGATGGATTCTATGGATAAACAATTTGAATCAATGCCTGACAGTATTATCAGCCAGGGAGCCATGGGATTTGTTAAAGCTGAATACGAAGCCCTTGGAAGAGATACCGGAAGGATGCAGTCTGATTATATTCTTCTGGCTGGTCTGAAAATGCTGGGTGTGGCACTGGTAGGTATGGCTGCAGCAGTTCTTGTGGGCTTGCTGGCAGCTAGAGTTTCTGCAGGTCTTGGCAGAAGTCTCAGAAGAAACGTATTCGAAAATGTTGTTGCGTTCTCAAATACTGAATTTGACAAGTTCTCCACTTCTTCGCTTATAACACGATGTACCAATGATATTCAACAGGTGCAGATGTTTATGGTTATGTTCCTGAGACTGGTTTTCTATGCTCCGATCCTCGGCATCGGAGGTTTTCTGAAAGCTATGAAGACAGATACTTCCATGTCCTGGGTAATAGGTGTTTCTGTTCTTGCAATACTCAGCCTTGTACTGGTGATGTTCGGAGTAGCTATACCAAAATTCAGGAGTATACAGAAGCTTATCGACAAGCTTAATCTGGTTACACGTGAATCCCTGACAGGTATGCTTGTAATCAGAGCCTTCGGTACACAAAAGAAAGAGGAAGAGAAATTCGAAAAAGCCAATGCTGATTTAACAAATACAAACTTGTTTGTCAGCAGAATCATGACGGCAATGTTCCCGATCATGATGCTCATACTGAACGGAGTTACACTTCTGATAGTCTGGGTGGGTTCACATCAGGTGGATCTTGGCAATATGCAGGTTGGTAATATGATGGCATTTATGCAGTACGCAATGCAGATAATATTTGCCTTCCTTATGATTTCCATGGTATCAATTACACTACCCCGTGCATCGGTATCTATTAACCGTATAGCAGAGGTTATTAATACAAAAGGTACTATTCTGGACCCTGACAGGAAAAAGGAATTCAACAAAAGCTTTAAAGGTACAGTTGAATTCAGGGATGTGGCTTTTAAATATCCGGGTGCTGAAGACGAGGTGCTTTCAGATATAAACTTTACTGCAAAGCCGGGAGAGACTGTGGCATTCATTGGTAGTACAGGCAGCGGCAAATCAACACTTATCAACCTTATCCCGCGTTTCTATGATGTTACGGCAGGTCAGATACTTGTTGACGGGGTTGACATAAGAGAAGTACCACAGAAGGAATTGAGAGATAAGATCGGTTATGTTCCACAAAAAGGTATACTGTTCTCAGGAACAATTGAAAGTAATCTGAAATATGGATTGGAATCAGCTACAGCAGAAGATTTGGAGCTTGCAGCCGATATTGCGCAGGCAACTGAATTCATTAGCGAAAAAGAAGAGGGTTTTAATACTGAAATAGCGCAGGGTGGTACAAATGTATCGGGCGGTCAGAAACAGAGGCTGTCCATTGCCAGAGCGCTTGTTAAAAAGCCTGAGATATTTATTTTTGACGACAGCTTTTCAGCACTTGACTACAAAACAGATGCAGCTCTGAGGAGAGCCTTGAAGGCAAAAACTCAAGGTGTGACAGTTATGATAGTAGCCCAGAGAATAAGCACGGTTATGAATGCTGATAAGATCCTGGTTCTGGATGAAGGTAAGATTGTTGGTATGGGTACACACAGGGAACTTTTGGAAAACTGTGAGGTTTACCAGCAGATAGCTCTATCACAGCTGTCAAAGGAGGAATTGGCATGAGTAAAAATGAAAATTCAAAGCATACCTCCAAAAGAGGACGTGGTCCAATGGGCGGCGGTCCCATGGATATGAAAATGGAAAAGCCAAAAGACTTTAAGGGTACTATGAAAAAGCTTTTAACTTATATAAAGCCTTTCATCCCTCAGATAATAATTGTATTTATATTTGCAATCGGAAGTGTAATTGTCGGTATACGGGGTCCCAAAATTCTTGGTGATGCTATCACAAAACTATATGAGGGATTGGTCGGCAAAGCTACCGGAGGCTCCATAGATTTTGATTTTATAGGAGCTACATTAATAAAGCTGCTTGTTCTGTACGGAGCCAGCTCCCTGTTTTCATTCATCGGCGGGTTTATTATGTCGGGGGTAGCTCAAAAAATTTCCTATAACCTCAGAAAAGAAATATCTGAGAAAATTAACCGCTTGCCTCTGAGATATTTTGATAAGCTGACACACGGAGAGGTATTGTCGAGAGTTACAAACGATGTTGATACAGTCAGCCAGACTTTGAACCAGAGCTTGTTTCAGATGATAACTTCCTTTACAACACTGATTGGTGTACTTGTAATGATGCTGACCATCAGCTGGCTTATGACACTTGTTGCTGTGATGATTATTCCTATGTCAATAATCTTTATTGGAATAATTGTCAAACAGTCTCAGAAGTATTTTAAGACTCAGCAGGAATCTCTTGGTCAGGTCAATGGCCATATTGAGGAAATCTTCAGCGGTCACAATATCATGAAGGCTTTTAACGGTGAGAAAAAGGCTGTTGAAGTGTTTGACGGCATTAACAACACGCTGCATAAATCAGCATGGAAATCTCAGTTCCTGTCGGGTATGATGTTCCCGATCATGGGCTTCATTGGAAATATAGGGTATGTACTTGTAACAATCCTGGGTGGATGGCTGACAATTAAAGGTACTATAAAGGTCGGTGATATTGTTTCCTTTATTCAGTATGTAAGAAATTTTCAACAACCCATCGGGCAGGCAGCACAGGTTGCCAATATACTGCAGTCAACAGCTGCAGCTTCTGAGAGAGTTTTTGCCTTTCTTGGAGAAGATGAAGAAACAAAGGATGTGGAAAACCCTGCAAGTACAGCAAATGTAACAGGTGAGGTTGAATTCAAGAAGGTTCATTTTGGCTACAACCCTGAAAATATCGTAATAAATGATTTTTCAGCCAGAATCAAACCGGGGCAGAGGGTGGCAATAGTCGGTCCAACCGGAGCCGGAAAAACTACAATTGTCAAACTTCTGATGCGTTTCTACGATCTCAACAGTGGAGATATATTCATTGATGGCATCAACTCAATGGATTTCAGAAGAAATGATTTGAGAGATATGTTCGGTATGGTGCTCCAGGATACCTGGCTGTTTAACGGAACAATCATGGAAAATATACGTTACGGAAGACTGAATGCAACTGATGAAGAAGTCAAGCAGGCAGCCAAAGCAGCTCATGCCCACCACTTTATCAAAACGCAGCCTGACGGATACAATATGGTTCTGAATGAAGAAGCAAGTAACGTTTCCCAGGGACAGAAGCAGCTGCTGACAATAGCACGTGCTATTTTGTCGGATCCTAAAATTCTGATACTGGATGAAGCAACAAGTTCAGTTGATACCAGAACAGAAGTCCTTATCCAGAAGGCAATGGACAATCTTATGAAGAACAGAACAAGCTTTATTATAGCGCACAGACTTTCAACCATAAGAGATGCTGACCTGATTCTGGTAATGAAGAACGGAGATATTGTTGAACAGGGTACACACATGGAACTGCTGGCAGCTGAAGGCTTCTATGCATCCTTGTACAACAGTCAGTTTGAGGAAGCCGAAGCATCTTAAATTTTTGTTCACCAGCACAAGAATTTGTTAATTTTTTAAAAAAAATTGCTTTTTAGAATTTATAGGTCTACAATAAAATTATAGAATGTAAAAGGCATGGGCGCCAAGTTATACAAGACTTGTGCGCCTTTTTTTCATCCGTTTATCGCCTGTTAATCAGAAATGTCGATGAAACAAAATTCTCTCTGAATATGGTCAGAATTTGAAAGTGGTGTAAGATGCAGCCCCATAACTGCATTTTATATAAATTAGTTGCCAATTTAACCGTGTTAGGGTGTCAGCATGACACTGGCAAGGCTCCAGCTTAGCGTGAGAAGGTAGGTTGGAGCTTTTTGCTGTAGCATCCTGATTATTTTGGAAAACTGAAATAAAAAGAGGCTCCGTTGTTCACTTCACCCGTCATCCAGGCTCTGCCGTTATGACGTTTTAATATCCTCTGGCATATGGACAAGCCTACTCCGGAACCTTCAAATTCTTTTGAGGAATGGAGGCGCTGAAATACCTGAAAAAGTCTTGACGAGTATTTCATGTCAAAGCCGACGCCATTATCCGATATGCAGAACACGTAATCGTTCTGATGCTCGGTGTAATCAATATCAATGATTGCAGCAGGGAGTGGACTTGTATACTTTAATGCGTTTGACAGAATATTTGTCATCAATATCCTGAGCATTATACCATCCCCGGTAATTTCAGGCAGCCGGGCTAAATTGAGTTTAGCTATTCTTTGGGGTTCTGCAAGCATTAATTCATCAAATACATTTCTAATGAGCATATGCAGATTGACAGGTTCAAAGTTCATTTCCATCTCGCACATTCTGGAAAATTCCAGCAGATGGTCGATTATACCGGTCAACTCGGCAGATTTCTTTTGAATGTTCATTATTAAGCTGTTTCCGTCTTCCCCCAGCTTATCGGTGTAATCAAGTGAAAGATAATCAATCAGCTTTCTGACGGACAGCAGAGGAGCCTTAAGGTCGTGAGCAATGGAATAACAAAAGCTGTCAAGCTCTCTGTTAGCCAAATACAGGGATTCAGTCTGCTCTTTAAGTTTTATATGGGTATTCACCCTTGCCAGAAGTTCGGTTGTGTTAAAAGGTTTTGTTACGTAATCCTGTGCACCCGATTCAAACCCCTTTCTTATACTGTCTTCGTCATCACTTGAAGTCAGAAAAATAACAGGAATATTTTTAAAATTTTCGTTGGCCTTTATCAATTTACATAATTCGAAACCATCAATTTCAGGCATAAAAATATCCAGGAGTATCAGATCGGGTATTTGTTTTTCAAGCAGCTTTAACGCCGCAGCACCTCTGGTGGCAACCCGTACTTTATAGTTATTGCTCTTTAAAACCAGCATGGCCATTTCTATCTGTTCAGGTGTATCGTCAACTATCAGAATTTCGTATTTATCTATTGAAGTGTTACTATTCATCAAATCACCATTTCATAAAGTGTGTCTTTAGTGTTTTATAAAATAAAACCCTGGAAAACGGGCTTTATTATTTAGCATTCCTAAACATTTTATAATAAGAAAATAAAATAGTCGATAAATAGTCTGAAATTGTCGATAAAAAATTCTTTGCATTTTTTAATTACTCTTAATATAATTAAAAAAAGGCAAAGGCGCCAGGTCACATTTAAAATGACCTGCTGCGCTTTTTTATTGTCTGGGAAATTATAAATTTGTAATAAATTTTATGGACTACAAGCATCTAAAATACATCTGTCTTTTATGTTTCGTTATAAACAGCAGGTCTGTTTATTGGAGGTGATTTTATTGAAATCCCGGATAGCAATTAAGCAAGCAACAATAAATAAACTAATACTTGCAATATTTTTTCTAATAGCTGTTTTACTGATCGGGAGCATTGTTTACATGCGTTTCAGTATTCAGGCGGAACAGGCTGCCGAGAGCAGAAGAACAGAATTTAAACAGTTGGGTCTGGATCTGGCGGATGCTTCCGATTATCTAACGGATGAGGCCCGCAAATATGCTATTACTACAGATATTGAGCACCTGCGGAAATACTGGGAAGAGATTAACAATACCCAGACTCGTGACAAGGTAATTCTTAAACTTAGAGAGCTGGATTCTCCGGAACAGGAGCTGGAACTGCTGGCTAAAGCAAAGCAGCACTCGGATGCTCTGGTAGATACCGAAAGACGGTCAATGCGTCTGGTTCTGGAGGCTTTGAGCATGCCTGAAAAGAATATGGTTGCTGAAGTGGCCTCCTTCCATCTGAGTGACGAGGATAGAAAGCTGAACAGCCCGGAGAAATTGAATAAGGCCAGAGAGATAATGTTTGATGCCAGGTATGATGCTGATAAGAAAGATATAATGGATCCCATAGCAAAATTCCAGGAAGTGATGAACGCTCGTTTGGAGAATGAGCTGGCAACAGCGCGGGAGGCCACCTCGACTGCCGCTGTAGTTCAGATGGTATTAGCCCTGGTAATTATTTGTGCTATAGCATTATTGATAAGCACACTATTTAAATATGTAACATATCCAATAAACAGTTATACAAAGCTCTTGGGAAGATTCTCCTTTGAGGATGATAATTTCAGTTTGATACCCGAGGGTACACTGGAGTTGCAGCAGTTGGCAAATACCTTCAATCAGCTGTATTATTCCTTTCATCAGGAACTTCAAAAGAGAATGGAAGCAGAAAAAACCATGAGAACTGCCAAGGAGGAGGCAGAACTTGCCAATAACGCCAAAAGTGAATTTCTTGCCAGCATGTCCCATGAAATAAGAACACCTTTAAATACCATAATAGGATATCAGTTTCTTCTAAAAGATACATATCTTGATACAAAGCAGAAGGAATATTGCGATAAGATTGGAATGGTTGCCAACAATCTTTTAGGGCTTATAAACGGTATACTGGATTTTTCAAAAATTGAAGCGGGTAAAATGATGCTTGAGAATATTGAATTCAATATTGTAAAAGCAGTGGATGATATATATAGCATGGTCAGTATGGAAGCGCAAAAAAAGGGGCTGGATTTCAAACTGAGGGTGAATGAAGAAATCCCCCGTATTGTATATGGGGATGTAACCAGGCTCAAGCAGGTAATGCTGAATTTATTGTCAAATGCAATTAAATTTACTGATCAGGGTACAATTGACATGCTCCTTGATTTTACTCCAAAGGAAGGAGACACCGTCAATATAAGCATTAGCGTGAAAGACACGGGAATCGGCATTTCGAAAGAGCAGCTTGATATCATATTTGATCATTTTACACAGGGGGATGCTTCAACCACAAGGAAATACGGCGGTACAGGACTGGGGCTGGCCATTTGCAAAAGAATAGCCGGTTTGATGAATGGAGCATTATCTGTAGAAAGCGAAATGGGAAAGGGTTCATGTTTCACTTTTGCAGCTGAATTAAAAGCAGTTTCAGATAAAACACCACTTCAGGAGGAAAATGAAAGGAATCTTCTGGACCGGGCATTTATTAACAGAAAAATACTTTTGGTGGAAGATAACGAAATAAATCTTCTGATGACAAAAGAAATTCTGGAGGTAATGGGATTCCAAACCCATACTGCCGACAGTGGAGCCGCAGCTGTAGAGTTGGTCGGAAAGCATACCTTTGATGTAATACTTATGGATATCCGTATGCCGGATATGGATGGATATGAGACCACTAAAGCTATAAGAACCATGGAAAACGGTATAAGTACTGCCATAATAGCTCTTACTGCTGATGCGGTGGATGGAGTTGCAGAAAAAGCTATTGCATCAGGAATGGACGGCTACCTGACCAAACCCTTATATCCCGCCAAATTGTCACAGCTGATAAGAAGTTATGTTTCTCAGGCCGGGAATAATGCCGGCCGGCTTGATTTTAATTACGGCAGTATTGATACTGAGGACTGTTATAATGAATCAGAGGACTCGGTATTTGAAAGAGGTGTGGCAAAGCTCGGCGGAAACATAAGCAGTTACATGGATATACTGGGTAAATTTATTGAGAACCATAAAGCAGATGGAGAAACAGTTCGAAAACTCTTTACAGCTAAGGAGTATGAGGAACTGGGAAATGTAGTCCATAAGCTCAAGGGAATTGCAGGGAATCTTGGTGCAAACAGCCTGTTTGAGCTGTGTAAAAACCTTGAACGATTAATAAGGAGCAATGTACCGGACGAATATATACAAAGCTTTATCGACAGAATCCAGAAAAGTCTGTACAAATTCTGTGAAGCCGGTGCAGTTTTTATTCAGAACAACAGGGACAGGTATGGGATAGATTCGGAAAGGCAGCTTAGCAGCTTCCCTGAGGTTTTTTCCAATCTGCATAATTACATTTCCATAGCTGATTCCGATGCAAAGGATTATTTTATGGAAAACAGTGAAATAATTGAAGCAAATATTGAAGAGGCTATGTTCAAGCAACTGAAAAAGTCCATTCTGGAATTTGATTTTGAGCAGGCTGAAGGTTATATGGAATCAATCCGGGAAATCCGAATATAAAAGCCAGGTAAGTTTTTGTTAAGGGAGAAAAGAAATGTACAAAGTATTGATTGTAGATGATGATCTTGCCACATTATATATGCTGAAAAGATTTAAAAACTGGGCTGAGTACGGGTTTTCCATCGAGGGGGAAGCCTGTGATGGAAAAGAAGCTCTATACAAGCTCCTGCAAATGAATTTCGATCTTATAATTACCGATATAAAAATGCCGGGAATGGATGGCATAGAATTTATTCAAGAGCTAAGAAGTAAAAATATTGATACCTGTGTAATATTTCTTAGTACACACAGTGATTTCCAGTTTGCAAAGCAAGGTATAAGGTATGGTGTGTTCGAGTACATGACAAAGCCGCTGGAGGAAGAAACCTTAATAGATATTCTGGTTAGAGCCAGGGCTTATATCCATTCAAAAATCCGGCAGAGTGAAAAGCAGAATGAGACCGAATCTGCTACTGAAGAGGACAGCAGCGTGTATTATCCCAGAAATCATGAAAGCCGGCTTGTTTCGTATATACTTGGTGCTGACAGCCGGCTGAAGGCAGAAGCAATTGAAGCCTTCAGAGAAATATGCCTTCTGTGTGACAGGGAGGCAGCAAAGGTACGGGTGCTGTCAAACACCCTGATTTATAATGTTAAAAATAAGATTGATGAGACTTTTCCCTGGCTGGGCAAAATTGAAGGAGGCACGGCATATGTCAGACTGGGTGACAGCACTGAAATCAGGCAGATGGAGCAGGAGTTCATACAGAAAGTATCGGGCATGCAGGAAAATATACAAAAGTATCAGTTGAATCACCCTGACAGCATTATCAGAAGAATATGCCAGTGTGTCATAGATAATATAGAGAATGAAATAAGCCTTGAGCTTATAGCAAATGAAGTACATATCAGCAGGGACTATGTCGGGAAAATTTTTAAACAAAAGGTTTTGTGCAATTTTAATGACTATGTGACCAGGGTTAAAATGGAGCATGCCAAATATCTTATAATCTCAGGTGATTATAAAAACTATGAGATAAGTGAAAAGCTGGGCTATAAAAAAGCAGACTATTTTTCTTCACTTTTCAAAAGTTATACCGGTGTGACTCCGATGGAATACAGAAAGAACAGACTGGATGTGTATGACGCTGAACGATTAGAATAATTGCAAATTATACCGGATGCGGCTTTCTGAATAAAGAAAAATATTAAATAATGCAATTTGGAATAAGAAACATTGCAGATTTTAGGGGTGAAATTACTTTTTTATGGTGTTCTGCTATTCTGGATTAAACTGTATTATAAATGTGTAAGGAATAATTAATATTGTTCCGGATTAAATTAATAATTATGTAGCTAAGGCGCTATGAGAAATGAGATCGGTTGTGCTGCCATTAGGTTTGCACCGGATCCATAACTTGTAGCGTTTTTTGTTTAGTCAGCCGGATGAATATCAAAAGCGCTATTTATTAGAGGTTAAACAAGGCTGCACCTTTTGAAAGTATACGTTTATGGCCATAAGTCGTATGTATTCACGATCTTTAAATAGTACCGGAAGATGCTTGGATATTTTGCCGGAAACTGAAGGTTTCTACAAAATATTGCACATGTGCCTGTTTTTCAGGCACTAAAAAATAAATGGCACGTGCATAAATTGAAATTAAGCCCATAAAAAATTTCTAATGAAATTTTTGCTTCTGCATTGGGCAAATTCATTTTGCACGATGCAGGAATGGAGCTTATTATGAAAAAGAAGTGGTTAGCACTAGGTTTAAGTATATCAATAGCGTTATCGGCATTGTTAAGCGGATGCGGCAGCAGTTCCTCATCAGAAGCAAGTACATCCTCAACCGCTGCAGCAGCTTCGGAAGCAGCCCAGTCATCAACGGCTGAAGCAGCTTCCGGAGATACAATCAAGGTCGGTATACTGCATTCTCTCAGCGGAACGATGGCAATCAGTGAAGTTTCGGTAAAAGATGCAGAGATGATGGCCATAGAAGAAATAAATGCAGCAGGCGGTGTACTGGGTAAGAAGATTGAACCCGTAATCGAGGACGGTGCCTCCGACTGGCCAAAGTTTGCCGAAAAAGCCAAGAAGCTATTACAAAATGACAAGGTGGCAACTGTATTCGGCTGCTGGACATCAGCAAGCAGAAAAGCAGTACTTCCTGTGTTTGAAGAAAACAACGGACTTTTATGGTATCCGGTTCAATATGAAGGTATGGAATCCTCACCAAATATTTTTTACTCCGGTGCTGCTCCAAACCAGCAGATAGTTCCGGCAGTTGACTGGCTCCTGGAAAACAAGGGCAAGAAATTCTTCCTGCTGGGTTCAGACTATGTATTCCCAAGAACTGCAAACAAGATAATAAAAGCTCAGCTTGCAGCAAAGGGCGGAGAATTGATTGCCGAAGAATATACTCCACTGGGTCATACGGATTACAGTACAATTGTAAACAAAATCAAAGCAGCCAAACCTGATGTGGTATTCAACACACTTAACGGTGACAGCAATGTTGCATTCTTCAAGCAGTTAAAGGATGCGGGAATAACTGCAAAAGACCTGACAACCCTGTCGGTAAGTGTAGCTGAAGAAGAAGTAAGAGGTATCGGTGCAAATAATATGGCAGGTCATCTTGTTTCCTGGAACTATTACCAAACAACAGATACTCCCGAAAACAAGGCTTTTGTTGAAAAATACAAGGCAAAATACGGTGCAGACAGAGTAACAGATGATCCTATAGAAGCTGCGTACATAAATGTGTATCTATGGGCTGAAGCAGTAAAGAAAGCCGGATCAACCGATGTAGCCAAGGTGAAAGAAGCTGCAAAAGGCCTGGAATTCAAAGCACCTGAAGGAACAGTAAAAATTGAGGGTGAAAACCAGCACATCTGGAAACCTGTAAGAATCGGAGAAGTTCAAGCAGATGGTCTCATAAAGGAAATCTGGAGTACACCTGAAACCGTTAAACCGGATCCATACCTGAAGTCCTATGATTGGGCAAAGGGTTTAAGCAATTAATTTATAAAATAATAGCAAATGCTTTTCAGCGTATAGGAATTTATACTCTTGGTATTTTACACTAAAAATACCAGGACGATGAATTCCTATACGCGGGGCTCGCTATATAAATGAGCACTTAAAAAAACTGAGCGGAACAATTTTCTTGCCTGCGGAGGCAACGTCTTTCACAGGTGAAGAATATTTTTTAGAAAGGGGCTGTTTTCATGAGCACATATTTACTGCAAATATTTAACGGAATAAGTGTCAGTTCAATTCTTATGCTTGCAGCGTTAGGCCTTGCAATAACCTTCGGGTTAATGAAAATAATTAACATGGCACATGGCGAATTAATCATGATAGGTGCCTATGTGACATACCTCATCCAGAATATATTTACCCGCTGCTTCGATAAGGGTATTTTCAGTTTATATTATATTTTCGCACTTCCTTGCGCTTTTATAGTTGCCGCTATTTTTGGGTATCTTCTTGAAATAACAATTATAAAAAGGTTGTATGGCAGGCCCCTGGACAGTTTGCTGGCAACCTGGGGAGTCAGTCTCTTTCTCCAGCAGCTGGCCAGAAGTATTTTCGGAGCACCCAATGTGGATGTAAAAAGTCCTGGATGGCTGGAGGGCGGATTGGTTATGGGAAGTCTTCAGTTACCGTATAAAAGAATATTTATCATAGGTCTTGTTATTGTGTGTATTGCAGGTGTTTACTGCTTCCTGTACCGCAGTGCCTACGGCAGGAAAATACGTGCTGTTATGCAGAACAGACCCATGGCACAGAGCCTTGGTATAAATACCAGAAGGGTGGACAGTCTGACATTTGCAATTGGTGCCGGTCTGGCGGGTATAGCAGGCTGTGCCCTGACACTTCTGGGTTCAATCGGACCGACTCTGGGAACAAACTATATTGTTGATACATTTATGGTGGTAGTCCTGGGGGGAGTCGGAAGAATAGTAGGTACGGTTGCAGGCTCAGGCGCTATAGGTGTCGGTAACACAACCTTTGAGTTTTTTACAAATGCTTCACTTGGAAAAGTACTTGTATTCTTAATGGTAATCATATTTCTGCAATGGAAGCCTCAGGGATTTTTTACTATCAATAGCAGAGCGCTGGATGACTAACGCGTCATAAAGGGGGGGATTACATGAGCAGGTTATCAATTGGCACTTTAAATAAAGTGGGAAGAAAAAATGTAACAATAATAATTATTATGATACTTTTATGCGTTGCACCTATTTTCCTCTCGGATTTCAGAACAAATCTGCTTGGAAAATTTGTAGCATATGCAATACTTGCATTGGGTATTGATTTGATCTGGGGATATACCGGAATATTAAGTCTGGGACATGGTGTATATTTTGGTTTGGGTGCATACTGCATGGCAATGTATTTAAAGCTTGAAGCTGACGGAGGGAAGCTTCCGGACTTTATGTCCTGGAGCGGACGGGAAGCACTGCCATGGTTCTGGAAACCTTTCGGAATAGCTCCTGTAGCTATTATGATGGCAATTGTACTTCCGGCGGTAATAGCCCTTATAATCGGATTTTTAACTTTTAAAAACAGAATTAAAGGGGTTTACTTTTCAATACTTACACAGGCATTGTCAATCATCTTTGTTGTACTGTTTGTCGGTCAGCAGGATTTAACCGGCGGAACCAATGGTATAACAAATTTTAAAACCATATTTCATTTTTCCCTGGCAAATCCCGGTACAAAGCTATGGTTGTATTATATAGCCATTGTACTGTTATTAATAACATTTTTATTCTGCAGATTCATTATCAACAGAAGAGTAGGGAGAGTACTGATTGCCATAAGAGATGGAGAGAACAGGGCCAGATTTTCAGGCTATAATCCAACTACCTACAAAGTGTTTGTATATTGCATTTCGGCTGCATTAGCAGGTCTGGCAGGAGCTATATACGTTCCTCAGGTAGGAATAATTTCTCCCGCCGAAATGGGAATAGTGCCATCAATTGAAATGGTAATATGGGTGGCTATCGGCGGGCGCGGAAGTCTTATCGGTGCAATTATAGGTGCAATACTTGTAAATCTCATGAAGAGCAGTGTGAGTGAACAATTCCCGGCAGTATGGTCATATTTTATCGGAATTATCTTCGTTGTAGTTGTAATATTCATGCCATCAGGTCTGGTAGGAGCATTTAATAAGATTAAGAACAGGTTAGGCGGCATAAAGAACAACAGGTCGTCGGATATGGAGCAATCCGGCATTCTGACTGAATAATTTGGAAGTCGGCGTAAGAAAAGCGGATGAGCATTCATAGTAAATTTTACGTCGAAAATCCACAAAACGGTTTTCATCATTGTTGTGGCGCTGCATGGCAGCGGGATGGGAGGTAAATATGGTTCCTGTATTGGAAATAAACGATCTAACAATAAGCTTTGATGGCTTTAAAGCAGTGAACAATTTGAGTACATCAATTCAAAAGGGTGATATTCATTTTTTCATAGGGCCTAACGGTGCCGGAAAAACTACTCTTCTGGACGCAATTTGCGGAAGAGTCAAGCCAACCTCCGGAAATATTCTGTTCCACAACGGAAGCGATGTAACAAAGCTTTCAGAACATGAAATAGTTGAACTTGGCATAGGCAGAAAATTCCAGGTGCCATCTGTTTTTAACGGAATTACAATTTATGAAAACATGGAGCTGGCAGCCGTTAAAGTAAGATCACTCTACGCATCGCTGTTTAAAAAGCTGACAAAGGAACAGCATGAGCGGATAAAATATGTTTTAAATATAATAGGCCTGTACGAGGACAGATACAGAACGCCTGCAAAGCTGTCTCACGGTCAGAAGCAGTGGCTGGAGATAGGAATGCTGCTTGTGCAGCAGCCTGAGATTATGCTTCTGGATGAACCCGTTGCAGGCATGGGCAGAAAAGAGACTGAGAAAACCGGTGAGCTTCTGAAGGAAATATCAAAACAGTGCTCGGTTGTGGTGGTTGAACATGATATGGAATTTGTAAGAGAATGTGCCAACACGGTAACTGTACTGCATGAAGGGGCACTTCTTGACGAGGGTGATATGGAGTCTGTTCAGAAAAACCCAAAGGTAATTGAAGTCTATCTCGGCCGCGGAGAACGTGAAAAACGTGAAGACAATGAAGGGCATGAAGAATAAGTCAGTGCATCGCTATGCGGCTCAAGGAGGTTAATATGCTGGAAATCAACAATGTGAGCTCCTACTACGGAGAGAGTGTAATACTGAGAAACATCAGTTTAAAAATAGAACAGGGTCAGGTAGTATGTCTGCTGGGCAGAAACGGTGTAGGTAAAACCACCTTTCTTAAAAGCATAATGGGTCTGGTTAAAACCCCTGTCGGCAGCATCAAGCTGGATGGTGAAGAAATAATAAATTTACCTACCTATAACAGGGCAATAAAAGGGATAGGCTATGTTCCACAAGGCAGGGACATATTCCCTCAGCTGAGTGTTTATGACAATCTTCTGTTGGGACTTGAGTGCTGCAAAAACAAGACAGGTATGGATGAAAGCGTTTATGAACTGTTTCCAGTAGTAAAAACCATGCTTGGAAGAAAGGGCGGAGACTTGAGCGGAGGTCAGCAGCAGCAGCTGGCAATTGCAAGGGCTCTGGTGTCAAAACCTAAACTGCTGCTGTTGGATGAACCCACCGAAGGCATACAACCGTCAATCATACAGGATATAGCAAAGGTTATTAAACATCTCAAGAAGCAGGGAGACATAACAATGCTTATTGTGGAACAATATCTGGAGTTTGTACTTGAGGTGGCAGATTATTTTTATCTTATAGATAAAGGCAGAATTATTATGGAAGGAAGCACCCGGGATACCGATCCTGATGAAATACAGGATAAAATGGCAATTTAAAAGCTTTTATACTACTTGTGTATGTGCCGGGTGCTTAAGCCCTTAAAGCACGGATATGGAGGTTGGCATGCATTTAACACCAAAGGAAACAGAGAAGCTTATGCTTCATTTTGCCGGAGAACTGGCAAGAAAAAGAAAGGACCGGGGTTTGAAGCTGAATTACCCTGAGGCAATTGCCTATATCAGTGCAGAACTGATGGAGGCCGCCAGAGACGGAAAGACGGTAACAGAGCTTATGCGATTGGGTGCACAGCTGTTAACCGTGGAGGAGGTAATGGAGGGTGTGGATTCCATGATCCACGAAATTCAGATTGAAGCAACCTTTCCGGACGGCACAAAATTAGTTACTGTACACAATCCCATAAGGTAAGAGCAGATAAATTATTATTAATGTTTTGAGGCTGCTATGTGGCTCAAAACATTAATATGGCTTAGGAGGTTATAGATATGAAACCCGGAGAATATTTTATTGAAAACGAATTTATTACCTTGAACAAGGGAAGGAACAAAACTACCATCAAGGTTTCAAATACAGGAGACCGGCCGGTACAGGTAGGCTCCCATTTCCATTTCTTTGAGGTAAACAAGTGTCTGGATTTTGACAGGAGTCAAAGCTTTGGCAGAAGACTGGATATACCTTCGGGAACAGCTGTCAGGTTTGAACCCGGAGAAGAAAAGGAAGTAGACTTGGTTGATTTGGGAGGTAACAGGGCAGTCTATGGCCTGAACGGATTAACAATGGGCAGCGTCGGGGATAAGCTGGTCTGCAGGAGTTCCATGGAGAAGGCTGCCAAGCTTGCATTCAAAGGAGTTGATAACAAATGAGCTACACTATGAGAGGCAGAGATTATGCCGATATGTATGGCCCAACCAAAGGGGATAGAGTACGGCTGGCCGATACCGAGCTTTTATTGGAAATAGAAGAAGACTATACGGTTTATGGGGATGAAAGCAAATTTGGAGGCGGTAAATCCATAAGGGACGGTATGGGACAGTCCTCAACTGTTTCGAGAGAAGCCGGAGCACTGGATATGCTTATAACCAATGCAATAATTATAGACTCCTGGGGTATTGTAAAAGGAGACATAGGTATAAAGGACGGTAAAATAGTGGGTATCGGCAAGTCGGGAAATCCGGACACCATGGATGGAGTTACACCCGGACTGGTTATCGGAGCCGCTACCGAGGTAATAGCCGGAGAAGGCCTGATTGCAACGGCAGGAGGAATAGATACTCACATTCATTTTATTTGCCCGCAGCAGATTGAAACTGCACTGTACAGCGGCATTACAACCATGATAGGGGGAGGCACCGGCCCGGCCGACGGAACTAATGCCACAACCTGCACACCCGGGAAATACAACATGTTCAGAATGCTTGAAGCAGCAGAGGCCTTTCCGATGAATCTGGGCTTTCTGGGCAAGGGTAATGCAGCTTTTCCCGATCCTCTTATAGAACAGATAGAGGCCGGTGCTATCGGGTTAAAGCTTCATGAAGACTGGGGTACCACTCCCAAAGCAATAGATACCTGTCTCAGTGTGGCTGATCAGTATGATGTACAGGTGGCAATACACACAGATACTTTAAATGAGGCTGGTTTTGTAGAAGATACAATAAATGCAATTAACGGAAGGACCATTCACACCTTCCATACCGAAGGTGCCGGAGGCGGCCATGCCCCGGATATTATTAAAATAGCGGCTTTTCAGAATGTATTGCCTTCTTCCACCAATCCAACCATGCCATTTACTATAAATACAATTGATGAACACCTTGATATGCTGATGGTTTGCCATCATCTGGACAGTAAAATACGGGAAGATGTAGCTTTCGCAGACTCCAGAATCAGGCCTGAGACAATTGCCGCGGAAGATATACTGCATGATATGGGAGTTTTCAGTATGATGAGCTCCGATTCACAGGCTATGGGCAGGGTAGGAGAAGTAATAATCAGAACCTGGCAGACAGCCGACAAAATGAAAAAGCAGAGAGGGCCCTTAAGCTCTGACAGCAATAGAAATGACAATACACGCATCAAAAGATACATTTCCAAATATACAATAAATCCCGCAATAACCCATGGCATCTCAAGGTATGTAGGTTCGCTTGGAACTGGCAAACTGGCTGATATTGTGCTTTGGAAGCCGGCAATGTTCGGAGTGAAGCCTGAAATGATTTTAAAGGGTGGTTTTATAATAGCCAGTAAAATGGGGGATGCCAATGCATCAATACCTACACCGCAGCCGGTAATATACAAAAATATGTTCGGAGCTTTCGGCGGTGCATTGAATACAACATGTATGACTTTTGTTTCAAAGCTGTCCCTGGAATCCGGAACACTTGATTCCCTCAAGCTTCGGAAAATGCTTGTTCCGGTCAGCGGGTGCAGAAAGGTTACCAAAAAAGACATGGTAATGAACGATGCAACTCCCGGAATAGAAGTAAACCCGGAGACATATGAAGTGCGGGTGGATGGGGAGCATATTACCTGTAAGCCAATGGAAAAGCTCTCACTTGCACAGAGATATTTTCTGTTTTAGAAATGGGGAAACGGCTTTTCCAGGAAGATTACTAATAAACAGTTTTAGGCTTACTCCTGCCGCAGGCATAAATTATAAAAACGGAGGTTTGGATGAGAATAGACAGTATTGTTTGCAATAACCCTGAAACTATGGATTTGGCGGGCTTTGACATTGATTGTGTTGAAGTCGAGTGGTATGAGGTATCAAAAAAGATACTTCATAAAATCAGCAGGAAAGGTATTGATGTTGGAATCAAACTCAATATTGACCGCCCTTTGAAGCATGGTGATATTCTCAGTATAGAGGGGAATACTGCTCTGCTTGTGGAAATACCCGAGTGTGAATGTATTGCACTAAAACCCGAGACAACTGTAATGATGGGAAAAGCCTGCTATGAAATAGGAAACAGGCATTCTCCTCTTTTTTATCAGGAGGAGAGACTGCTTATACCCTATGATTCCCCCTTGTTGGCGGCACTGCAGAAGTGTGGTTTTGAAGCATATAAATGCTCTGCAAGACTGATTTCTCCACTTGGGGGTCAGAGCAGCGGGCATTCCCACAGTCATTCACATGACCATGCGAACTACCACATGCATGGTGCTTCACAGGACCATGCATACTATCACAGCCATGGGACTTTACATGACCATTCGCATGAGGATATACATGAACATGGACATTCAGATGTGAAGCCCATGCGCCTGAACACTCACAGGGTGCTTCATATGAGAACTGACTCGGAAAAAAACAGATCAGAACTCCGGTCATATTTGAGCCTGCTTCACATTAGTGATCCGCTTTTACCCATAGGGGGCTTTACACATTCCTATGGGCTTGAAACATATGTGCAGAAAGAACTGGTCAATTCCAGCCCGGCAGCTAAAAACTATCTGCTGGCATATCTTTGGCATAACTATCTGTATAATGATCTGCTTGCCATGAGGTTTGCCTGGGAGTACAGCGAGTCCGGCAATATTGAAGGTGTTGTGGAGCTGAATAATGTGCTTTGTGCCTCCAAGGCACCAAAGGAACTGAGAACTGCCAGCACAAAGCTTGGTTTGAGATTGATTAAAATTCTGGAGAAGGAATTGGCAGGTGAACAGTTTTTTCAGGCATTTCTGAAGGAGCTTAAGGCTGAAAGGTGTGACAGCAGCTACTGTGTTGTATATGGAATGGCTGCGTACCTGCTGGGAATCGGAAAAGAGGAGGCTATGTGTGCCATAACCTATGGAACTGCTTCTGCAATAATAAATAATTGCGCAAAGCTCATACCCATCAGTCAGATGGATGGGCAGAAAATTCTTTTTGAAGTACAGGCTGAGCTGGAAGAAATCATTAATAAGGCAAATACATTAACACTGGATGAGCTGGGGATGAGCAGTATCGGGTTTGACATCAGATCAATGCAGCACGAAAGGCTGTATACAAGGATTTACATCTCCTGATTGTTATGGTGAACAGTTTTTCAAGGCTTGCTGCCAAGACGGAAATTTTTAAGAAACAGTGAAATGAAGCCTTACGGTAAATAATCAATGAGAGGGACGGTATGTTATGGGATACGTTAAAATAGGAATCGGCGGGCCTGTGGGCTCGGGTAAAACAGCAATTATTGAAAGGCTTACCAGAAGGATGACTGGAGAGTACAGTATAGGTGTTGTTACAAATGATATATATACGAAAGAGGATGCGGAGTTCCTTGTTAAAAACAGCGCATTGCCTGCCGATAGGATTGTTGGTGTGGAGACAGGAGGATGTCCTCATACTGCTATCAGAGAAGATGCTTCCATGAATCTGGAGGCAGTGGAAGAACTGACAAATAAATTTAAGGACATTGAAATAGTCTTTATTGAAAGCGGCGGCGACAATCTGTCAGCCACCTTCAGCCCTGAACTGGCCGATGCTACAATATATGTCATTGATGTGGCCGAAGGAGATAAGATACCTAGAAAAGGCGGGCCGGGAATTACAAGATCCGATCTTCTGGTAATTAACAAAATTGATCTGGCACCTTATGTAGGAGCCAGCCTTGAGGTTATGGACCGGGATTCCAGAAAAATGAGAGGGAATAAGCCATTTGTATTTACCAATCTGAATACAAATGAAGGTCTGGATAGCGTAATCGACTGGATAAAACGCAGTGTACTTTTGGAAGGTATTTAGGGGTGATGCTTTTGCTTAATATGTTTGGAACCGATAGTGTTCTTAATATTAAATCCAAACTTTCAAACAATAGAACAATAGTTGAGGACTCATTTTTTACCGCTCCTTTTAAAATAGTCAAACCCTTTTACAATAATGAGAGCAATGTGGCGGAAGTAATGGTTATGAGCGCATCGGCCGGAGTGATGGAAGGTGACTGCTATCAAATCAATATTGAAGCAGGAAAAGCTTCCGCACTGTCACTGCAGGGGCAGTCCTATACAAAGATACATAAAATGCATAAGGGTTATGCAAAACAGCTTAATGTATTTAAGGTTCAGAAGGATGCATTTTTTGATTATGACCCGAAGCCCACCATACCCTTTGCCCATTCTGATTACATTTCTGAAACCAGTTGCTATCTGGAGCAGGGGTCACGGTATGTTTATTCAGAAATATTAGCCTGCGGCAGAGAAAAGAGCGGTGAGCTGTTCCGGTTCAGGAGATATAAAAACTGTAACAGGGTTTTCTATTGCGGCAAGCTGATATTTCTGGACAATCAGGTATTGCAGCCCGAGATACAGAACCTGAGTTCTGTGGGGTTCTTTGAAGGCTATACCCATCAGGCCACAATAGCATATTTTCTTGATGAAATGGACAGAGCCCCGGTTGTGGAAAAATTGTATGAAATACTTCAAAGCTTTAATAATGTTGAGGCTGGAATAACAACTACATATAAATATGGTATTGTTATAAGACTGTTGTCAAATGGAAGCGATTATTTGGAAGGTATTGTAAAGAAACTCCGGAAGGAGATATACAACTGCAGTTTTGGGGTTTAAACCCCTTGAATGCATCTGTATATTAATAAATTAAGGCATGGAAAATATTTTCTTATTTTTCCATGCCTTAATGTGTTAGGGTGCCGGGTTTGACACCTGCAAAGCTCAAACCTGTCGGAATGCCGGAGCAATTCCTTGTGAGAAGGCAGGCTTGAGCTTTTTACCGCCTTAAAACTGAGTTTTATTTGAGGATGCCTTATCTGATTTTTCTGCATTCCAGATAGAAACGCTTCTCATCAGCCTCACCCATTGAGAAGGTCTTTCTTGGAAGTGCACCATCGAGAATAACTGTTTTAAAAAGATCTGTCTTGTTCATGGAAGGGAGATAAATGCCCATGTTGCCTGCCTGGGAAACAAGCTTTGTCACAACCTCTTCACCATGAATATAGTCTATTTTAACTTCGGGATGCTCCTTCATATATGAATCCAGGAAGGCTTGCAGGGTCCCCACTTCCAGATTGCTTACCGGATTTTCAATGGCTACAGTACCTTCTCCCGTTGCTGTCACATATTTAAAAGAGTGAACATTAGCTCCCGAACAGCAGCAATTGTGTCCAGAACAGCCTGTTTTCCCATAGAAGGCCGTGAATTCCTTGATTATATCAGCCGGGTCCACATTGAACAAAACTCTGTGAATAGGCTCAAAGGCCAGGCCTTCATCATGTACATTAACCAGTTCCACAAGTGCATATCTTGCAGGATTTGTCTGTTGCTCCTCTGGTGAAAGGCACATTTTCAGGTTCTCCCAATGTCCCTTTGCAGACGCCAGAGAATGGTTTCCGTCACCTACTGCAAATAATAAAATATCTCTGGTACTGTCTATAGCATACTTGTCAGAGAACACTTCTTTCTGAGCCAGCTTTGCCAATGCGTCTGCAATTGCTGAAATATCGCTTTCTTCAGAAACCCTGTAACCTTTAATAGATCCCCCATTCATCATAAGCTCGAAATCGTACAGTTTTTCCAGCTGAGCAGCTTTTTCCGCCAGAGGCTCTATAACAGTTTTATGGGGATCATCTATCAGCACCATGATATGCGGCAGCTCAATGGGAGCATTCTGCCTTATTTTAATTCTGGGAGGAAGCCTGTCCAGTACTGTTCCTTCGGTAGCACGAATCAAAGCATTTGAGCCTTTGTTATAATCGTAGCACTCAAGATCAAGAGCAATTATAAGACCTTTTCTTGACTCTGTATGGGAAGTTTTCCTGTCAACAAGAATAAAACCGTTGTCCAGCTCCAGAAGCACTTTATCCTCAATATAAGCTTTCATGGTTTTATTGATTTCGGAAATCCGAGCATCACTGTCTCCATCTTCCAGATAAACTTCGGGGTATATTATATTTAACGTGGAGGGGCTGCCTTTAGTAATCATTTCAACCTCTCTCCAGTATTCGCGCTGGGAAGTATATTGGTCGCAGGCAACTACAGCCCATTTGCCCAGGTCTGTATGCAGGTCCGGCAGCATTATTTTTGGAATATGTACACCTAGTCCGGATAAAGTATTAATGGAATTATTCATCTTAACCTCCATGAGTCGCATAGCGGACACAAATATTTATGAAATTTATTCACCCCATATCCCAATATGTGCAGGGAATAAAGTCTTTCAAGATGATTTTCATCGCATAAAATCTACTGATATTTCATAATTTTTCATTAAAATTTATAAATATTCACAGTAATTTTACATTAATCCATGTTTTTAGTCAATTTTCATTAATAAAAAATCATAAGCATAAAATAAATTTATCTGAATTTTTTAAGCTGCTATTACAGATAATATTAACGAAGGTTTATTTAAAAAATCTACAGAAAATTTGGATTGGTGATTATCAACCTGCAAATGAACTGAATTCAATAGGAGGGATGAGATGCTAAAAAAGTACAATGAGGTTTTGGGGCTTCCGGTCATTTCAGCTAAAGACGGCATGAAAATCGGTACTCTCAAGGATGTGGTTTTTGGTAAGGACAGTAAAGGCATACTCGCCTTCGTTATGGATAAAGGAAGTTATGCGGTTAAGGGGAATATCATATTGCTGGAAAACGTGCTAAGCCTGGGAAATGATGCCCTGATAGCCGATGATCCGAATAATTTGCTGGAATACAGGAGCTTTAAGAAAATATATGATATCAGGGATAGAAAGCATTTAAGAGGACTTAAAATTTTTACTCACTCGGGAGAGGACCTGGGAGTGGTTCAGGATGTCCTGTTTGACTACAGAACGGGAAAAGTTGAAGGTGTTCAGGTATCGGATGGGATTGTTCAGGACATTATAATGGGCAGAAATATTCTTCCGTTTTTCGGAAAGATTGAAATAGGCAGCAGCAATATTCTTGTGGAAAATGAAGCTGTGGAAGAGATGATCAGTACCGGTGGTGGCTTAAGAAGCCGACTGGAGAATTAATATTTATTAAATAACAAGGAGGAATTTATTATGATGAGAAACTTTACCAGAGGACTTGTAATTGGTGGATTGATAGGGGCATCAATAAGCGTTCTTACAAATCCCGAAATAGTTGATCCTCACATGAGAAAAAAGATGATTAAGTCTGGCAGAAAAATTTGGCGCAGGTCCAATCATGTATTTGGTGACATGATGCACATGCTCAGATAATCAGGTTTGAAATTGCTAAAAGCCGAACAGAAATGTTTGGCTTTTAGTGGTTTAACTTATTGGAATTTTCCTGGGAGGGGTTCAAGTGAGGAATTTAAAAAAAACAGTATTTTACATAATACTGGTTTTACTTGTTATAGGATTAATAATATTTATTTACTATTATAATGATAAAATTTTTAAAATTTTATCACCTGTTTTTATTGCTGTATTAATTGCCTATGCAATTTATCCGCTGATTATCAGATTTGAACGAAACGGAATAAGGAGAAACCTGGCAATATTAATAATCTATTCCTTTACAGGGTTGACTCTGGTTATATTCGGAATCTATATCATGCCGCATGTCATAGATAATGCAAAAGAGCTGTTTAATACACTGCCGGATATTGCAAGCAGATACCGGGAGCTGTTTAACGGATATATTTCAAGAATAAAAACCAGTAAGTGGCCCGATGAGGTAAAAAGCATTATCTTCGGAGAGCTGAATGCAGGTACGGGTTTTATACAGAAGTATGCTTCCCACGCAATGAAAAGATCCCTGACGGCAGTTGCTTCATCAATAGGGATATTTATGAATATCATACTATCCATGATTATTGCCTATTACCTGCTTAAGGACATAGAAAATATAAAAAGATCTGCACTTTTAATTGCACCAAAAAAATTGCGCAATGATCTTATAAATTTAGGACGTGAATTAAACGCCATTATTTCCAACTTTATACGGGGACAGTTAATTACCGCATTGCTAGTGGGATTGCTTGAAACCATCGGTTTATATATAGTACATGTAAAATATCCCTTTATTTTAGGGGTCATCGGTGGCATTGCCAACATAATACCTTATTTCGGACCTGTGCTGGGAGCCATACCGGCTGTGGCGCTGGCGCTATTGCAGTCTCCTACAAAAGCACTGCTTGCAGCCTTGGTATTTGTGATTGTTCAACAGATAGATAACGCTTTTATCTCACCGAAAATAATTGAAGGCAAACTGGGACTTCATCCCATAACCACCATAATAGCTGTATTAATAGGCGGAGAGTTTTTTGGAATATTGGGTATGCTGGTGGCAGTGCCTATAACCGCCATGCTGAAGGTGGTATTGAAAAGGGCAGTGGATTTGATAGTGTAGGAAAAAATAAAATAATGCTTGATTTAAGGCATGATTAAACAACAAAACTCCGTTTTAAGGTGAGGTGTTTTTTGCCAAGACAAGGCGGAGGAAGGCGAATTGCTTTATTGCAACTGACGACAAGGTCGTATTGGCAGAAAATAGCCGTCTTAAAATAGTGAATTTATTATTTAATCATGCCTAACAAATATATCCCCTTGCTATATGACTTGTATTAAGGCATAATTAGACAATAAAACTCCAATATATTATGAATAGAGATGACTTCAGACACAGTGCAGGTTGGAGAGTAAATTTGGATTTTGCGCAAATACTTAATACAGACTATGTATTTCAGGTATAATAAATCGGAGGACGTGGAGATGGGTATGAAACTGACACGAAAATTAAAGCTTCGGATAATTCTTGGTATTGCTGTAGCAATGATTCTGTATGGTGTTCTGGACAAATTTTTGAAATTTAATATTGACCCGAAAGTAGTAAGCAATGTCAGCATGGTGTTGATGATATTGGCTTTTGGCATGCTTTTCAGCCGT
Source organism: Eubacterium sp. (assembly GCA_029266335.1). Taxonomy (GTDB): domain Bacteria; phylum Bacillota; class Clostridia; order Acetivibrionales; family DSM-1351; genus Ruminiclostridium. The sequence continues at coordinate 31,369 of JAQSXC010000012.1, forward strand.
GGGGATGAAACTAAGAAGGAACAGAGCACCGGAACATCTGACGAAGGACATACAAATATTGATGAAAGCCAACTGGAGCAGACTGCTCTTGAGAATGATATGGTTAAGGATCAGGATAAGGGAGCCACAAACAACGACGATAGCAGAAATGACCTGCACTCTTGACAGAAGCAGACAGATTTTATATCATATTAGGCATGATAAAATAATTTAAAAGCGATGAGCAAGAGGAGTAGCAGTGAGTTTTCTGCAGAGAGGAGCCGGTGGGTGCAAGGCTCTGAAATAAGCTGGCGAAGGTAGCTTGGGAGCTCTGTAACCGAATAAGGTAAATTACAGCAGTGATTTACTTTGACAGTAGGCTGCAGCGGGTGTCAAACGTTAATTGATAAGAGATTCATTACAGGATTGTTTAGAGTTTAGTATGGTTATAAAATTGGATTAATACTTTCCGATTATATTAAAATCTAAAAATCCATTATGAAATTTTGGTGGTACCGCGAAATAACAGCTTCGTCCAAATATTGGACGAGGCTTTTTTATGTACGTGCCAGATTTTCCTTGACACACTACTTCTTTAGAAAATGTTTTCTTCCAGGAAAAGGCACATGCGCAAACAAAAAGTGACTTGCCACTTTTGATCATTGAAAGGAGAACCGTAAATGGATATAAGAGAGATATTGTCACTGATAATTATGGCTGTTGGTTTTATCACCGTTTATTCAGCCAAATTCTTAGTTAAAAAGTTCAGGCTGTATGAGAGGCAAAAGTGTGACAACGCTTCAGAAATGTCTGAAGAGGAAATACAAACCTATAAATATAACAAAGCTGTTTTTAATATAAAGATAACCGGTCTTGTCATTTCGATTCCGGGTCTGATTTTGTTTATTGTCAGCTTTAGATAATTATTTACGCGCGCCTTTACGGCTTGGTGTTTGTTTTTACGTATTATTTAACTTATTTTTACAGGCTGGATTCAAAGAAAATGGAGGAAGAATTTATGGATGAGCAACAAAACATTGCAAAACAGTATGATCCCGGTCAGGTTGAGGACAGGCTGTACTCAAAATGGATGGAAGAGGGTTATTTCCACGCTGTTCCCGACAGCAACAAAAAGCCTTTCACAATTGTAATACCACCGCCAAATATAACAGGGCAGCTCCATATGGGACATGCGCTTGACAATACTTTGCAGGATATTCTCATAAGAACAAAAAGAATGCAGGGCTACAGCGCTTTGTGGCTTCCCGGCACCGACCATGCAAGTATAGCAACCGAAGCCAAAATTGTTGATGCCATGGCTAAAGAAGGCATTACAAAGGAAATGCTCGGGAGGGAAAAATTCCTGGAAAGAGCCTGGGAATGGAAGAAGGTTTATGGCGGCAGGATCGTTGAACAGCTGAAAAAACTGGGAAGCTCCTGTGATTGGGAACGCGAACGCTTTACAATGGATGAAGGTCTATCCGAGGCTGTTCAGGAGGTATTCCTCAAGCTCTATGAAAAAGGTCTGATCTACAAGGGGGAAAGAATAACCAACTGGTGTCCTAAATGTAATACTTCAATATCGGATATTGAGGTTGAATATGAGGAGCAGGCAGGTCATTTCTGGCACATCAAGTATCCTGTAAAGGACAGTGACGAGTTTGTCATAGTGGCTACCACCCGTCCTGAAACAATGCTTGGAGATACTGCTGTTGCAGTAAATCCGGAAGATGAAAGATATACTCATCTTGTAGGCAAGACATTGATATTGCCGCTGGTAAACAAAGAAATACCTGTCATTGCAGACTCTTACGTCGATAAGGAATTTGGTACCGGTTGTGTTAAAATCACTCCTGCACATGATCCCAACGACTATGAGGTTGGTTTGAGACATGACCTTCCGCAGGTAAGGGTAATGGATGACAATGCAATAATGAATGACAATGCGGGACAATATAAAGGCATGGACAGATACCAGGCCAGAAAGAAAATGGTTGAGGATCTGGAAAAGCTGGGCCTGTTGGTCAAGGTTGAAGGACATACTCACAATGTCGGCACCTGTCAAAGATGCAGAACAGTTGTTGAGCCTCTGATTTCAAAGCAGTGGTATGTAAGGATGAAGCCTTTGGCAGAGCCTGCAATTGATGTAGTTAGAAACGGAACAATAAAGTTTGTTCCTGAAAGATTTTCAAAGATTTATTTCAACTGGATGGAAAACATACAGGACTGGTGTATTTCCAGACAGCTCTGGTGGGGACACAGAATCCCTGCGTACTACTGCCAGGAATGCGGACACATGATGGTGACCGGCACTGATCCAGATGTATGTCCGAAGTGCGGAAGCGCCAGAATAGAGCAGGATCCCGATACACTCGACACCTGGTTCAGCTCTGCTTTGTGGCCTTTCTCTACACTTGGCTGGCCTGCCGAAACAGAGGATCTGAAGTATTTCTATCCCACAAATGTTCTTGTAACAGGCTATGACATAATATTCTTCTGGGTTGCAAGAATGATATTCTCCGGTATGGAGCATATGAAGCAGGAGCCGTTCAAGTATGTATTCATTCACGGTATTGTAAGAGATCCTCAGGGAAGGAAGATGAGCAAATCCCTCGGAAACGGAATTGATCCGCTGGAGGTTATTGCACAGTATGGTACAGATGCTCTGCGCTTTGCGCTGACCATTGGTAACTCACCGGGAAATGACTTGAGATTCTCAAGCGAAAAGGTTGAATCCTCAAGAAACTTTGCAAACAAGGTTTGGAACGCATCAAGATTTGTATTGATGAACTTTGATGAGAATCTGGATTTCGGCAAGGTGGATAAAAATAAGTTTACTATTGCCGACAGATGGATTCTCAGCAGAATAAACACAGTAACAAAAGAAGTGACCGACAATATAGATAAATTTGAGCTTGGACTGGGCTTGCAGAAGGTTTATGACTTCATTTGGGAGGAATTCTGCGACTGGTATATTGAAATGGTCAAGCCGAGACTTTACGACAGGGAAAGTGAAGGAAGACTGGAAGCACAGTATGTGCTCAACTTCGTACTGGGTAACGCAATGAAGCTGCTGCATCCATATATGCCTTTCATTACAGAGGAGATATACACACATCTCATAAATGACGGCAGAAGCATAATGATTTCTGAATGGCCGGTTTACAGCGAAGAGCTTAACTTTGCTGACGATGAAGCTAAAATGAAAATTATCATGGATGCAATCAGAAGCACCAGAAATATCCGTGCAGAAATGAATGTTCCGCCTTCAAGAAAAGCCAAAATGATATTTGTGGCAGAAGGTGAAGCAGAAAGAGCGACCTTGCTGGAAGGGACCTCCTTCTTCCAAAGGCTGGCAAGTGCCTCGGAAGTAGCAGTACAGGCTGACAAGGCAGGAGTACCTTCAGATGCTGTAGGTACTGTTATAGCAGGAGCAGAAATATTTATACCTCTGGATGAACTGATTGATATCGAAAAGGAAATCGAGCGACTTACCAAGGAAAAGGCCAACCTTGAGGGTGAGCTTAAGAGAGTTGAAGGAAAGCTCGGAAATGAAGGCTTTGTTGCAAAGGCTCCCCCTAAGGTAATTGAAGAGGAAAAAGCAAAGAGGGAAAAATACAAGGATATGTACCAGAAGGTAGTTGAAAGACTGGAAAGTTTGAAGAAATAAATAATAACAAGGCTGCCGGCTGTTGATTGCCGGCAGCCTTGTTTCTGTTTACAGTGCATTAGCTTAGGGCATTATTTATTACTTCCCCTTTTAAGGTAACAGTTTCATGAACCGGAAATATACTATACTATGAACTTTTAATCAGTTTTTAGTATTGTGTTAGGGGTTATTGCATGACTGAATATAAGCGGTATAAAAATCCGGATGGATACAGGAGCCTTGTGGTAGGTGTAAATACCATGGTTCCACTTGATAATGGTACATATACAACTGCAGTTAATTTTGATAATGCTGCAACTACTCCTGCGTTTGTGTCGGTAGGGAAGGAAATCCATGATTTCCTTCCCTGGTATTCCTCCATACATCGCGGCAAGGGGTATAAATCCATTATATCCACCGAAGCTTATGAAGCCGGAAGGGAAATAGTAAGAAGTTTTGTAAAAGCAAATAAAGGCGACACTATTATTTATACAAAGAACACCACAGAGTCCATAAACCTTCTGGCCTGCACCATGAAACAGCAAAAGGGCAACAAGGATGTGGTTATTTCCACATGGATGGAGCATGCAGCCAATGACCTGCCCTGGAGAAACAAATTCAAGGTTGAATATGTTGAAATTGACCGGATGGGCAGGCTTGATCTCAACGATTTTGAAGCCAAACTGAAAAAGCACCGGGGGAATATCAGGCTGGTTACCGTAACCGGTGCTGCAAACGTTACAGGGTATCTCAATGACATATATACGCTGGCAGCCCTGGTTCATAAATATGGAACCCGGATACATGTTGACGGAGCTCAGCTTGTACCCCATATACCTGTTGATATGAAGCCTGAAGGCAGCATGGAGCATATTGACTTTTTATCATTTTCAGCACATAAATTATATGCGCCCTTTGGGAGCGGTGTGCTTATCGGGCCTAAAACCGTTTTTGAAGAGGGTGTACCCTATACTGAGGGAGGAAGTGCAATAAAGCTTGTTACCCATGACCGCATATGGTGGGAGGAACCTCCGGCAAAGTGTGAAGCAGGAAGCCCGAATCTCATGGGAATAGTGGCCATGGTGGCAGCCTTAAAAACCTTGAGCAGAATAGGAATGCAAAATGCCTTTGAACATGAAGTCAGTCTTCTGAATTACGCCTATGGTAAAATGTGCAACATTCCAGATATTCATCTCTATAGTCATCCTGACAGGCAGAAATCCATAGGCGTAATTCCTTTTACCATAGATGGAGTTCATCATTCACTGATATCGGCCATATTATCCTATGAGGCAGGAATCGCAGTAAGGAATGGCTTTTTCTGTGCCCATCCCTATTGTGCCAGATTGCTTGGATACTCCGGAAAGGATATAGAGGATTTAGCCGTGAGAGATGCTCTCTTTCCGGGGCTTGTCCGAATAAGCTTTGGCTTGTACAATACACTTTCCGAAATAGACCGGTTTATATACTGGATAAAAAATATAGTTGAGAATAAAAAATTCTTTGTCGATAAATATGGTAATTCCAGAAGCTTATACAATATTAAAAATGAGGTTTGATAATCCGGGTTTTGGTGTTCCTGTTATTCAGGATAATAAGCAACATTAATGTGTAAAAAAAGTAGAAAATATGATAAACTAAAGGGAATGATTAATACTCAGACAGACTAATATGAAAAATAAAAATTTATATACGAAATAACGGAGACAAAAATGAATCATGGATTTGTTAGAGTTGCTGCCGCAATTCCAAAACTAAAGGTTGCCAACTGTGAATATAATACCGGGGAAATAATAAAAATTTCTAAAGAAGCTGAGAAGCAGGGTGCTCAGTTTGTAGTATTCCCTGAACTGGCTGTTACTGCTTATTCCTGCGGTGATCTCTTTTTACAGAAGACTCTGCAGAATGAAGCAATAAAGAGTCTGGAAACAATTCTCTCTGAAACAAAGACACTGGATTGTGTTATAATAATTGGTATACCGCTTCTGGTAAACAGCAGATTGTATAACTGTGCTGTTGCCATTAAAGAAGGCAATATATTAGGTGTGGTTCCCAAAACCTTCATCCCGAACTACAGCGAATTTTATGAGAGAAGATGGTTTTGCTCAGGAATGGGAAAAGTGAAGGAAACTATAAATTTACTTGGTTTCAGTGTTCCATTTGGTACAGATGTGCTTTTTGAAGCTGAGAACATAAGCGGCTTGTGCTTTGGAATAGAAATATGCGAAGACCTGTGGGTACCGGCTCCTCCAAGCACAAAACAGGCTTTAAACGGGGCCACTCTGTTGTTCAATCTTTCTGCAAGCAATGAAATAGTCGGAAAGCATGAGTACAGGGAAAGCATTGTTAACATTCAGTCAGCCAAGTGTGCTGCTGCTTATGTTTATTCGTCCTCCGGGCCAAATGAATCTACCACTGATCTGGTTTTCGGCGGACATGCCCTTATTAGCGAGTATGGTTCACTGCTGACCCAGAGCAGGAGATTTTCCTTTGAAGAACAACTGGTAATCAGTGATATTGATATTGAAAGATTGATTAATGAAAGATTAAAAAATTCAGGATTTACTCACGATACAACTGACAGTGACTTTAGAAAGGCTGTATTTGGTATTAAAGAACTTGACACCGACAAGCTGCTGAGAAGAATTGACCCTCATCCTTTCGTACCTTCAAATCCCGATGCAAGGCACATAAGATGTGAGGAAATATTCCACATACAAACCTCCGGACTTGGAAAGAGGCTCAAACACACAGGTCTGGACAAATGTGTAATAGGAATTTCCGGTGGGCTTGATTCTACACTTGCATTGCTGGTTATTGCAAAAACCTATGACAGGCTGGGACTAGACAGAAAAAATATTCATGCGATTACTATGCCGGGTTTTGGAACTTCATCAAATACACTTAATAACTCATTGGAATTTATGAAGCTTATGGGAGTGACAACGTATCAGATAGATATCCAGGAAGCCTGTCTAAAGCATTTTGCAGATATTGGACATGATCCCGGGATATTTGATGTAACCTATGAAAATGTACAGGCCAGAGAGAGAACACAGATTTTGATGGATATTGCCAACAAAATCGGCGGGCTGGTGGTTGGAACAGGAGACCTGTCGGAGCTTGCTCTGGGGTGGGCAACCTATAACGGAGACCACATGTCAATGTATGCAGTTAATACAGGTGTTCCCAAAACACTGGTCAAATATCTGGTGCAGTGGGCAGCTGACTATGTGTTTGAGAATGAAACCAGGAAGGTTTTGCTCAGTATTCTGGATACACCCATAAGCCCTGAACTTCTGCCCACAGACGAGGCAGGTGAGATAGCACAAAAAACCGAGGATATTGTGGGACCTTATGAGCTTCACGACTTCTTCCTATATCATATGGTAAGGTATGGAGCAAATCCGTCCAAGATATATTTTATGGCAAAACAGGCTTTTGCCGGCAAATACTGTGATGAAGTTATCGGTAAATGGCTTAGGACATTTTTAAGAAGGTTTTTCAGTCAGCAGTTTAAACGGTCCTGTTTGCCTGACGGTCCAAAGGTTGGTTCCATAAGTCTGTCTCCGAGAGGGGACTGGAGGATGCCAAGTGATGGAGATGTAAATATATGGCTTGAGGATTTGTAATATATTAAAAGATTATGCAATTTTTAGTACATGGAGGACAAATGTTATGCATAAACGTTGGGTTAAATGGGTTGCGGTAATACTGGCTGTTGTTTTTATTCTGACATCAGTAGTTTCAGTAGGGTTATCGCTCTTTACAGGGCTGTAATATCTGCGGTTGCAGGGAGAAATTCAGTAATGACTTCAAGTAATAAAAAATATATATAAATGCAAGTAAAATTAGTTATTTTTACCCATTTAAGAACAGGGCTTTTTATATTAAAATAAATTTGTATTTATATGCTTTTTTACCTTTACTTTTTACAAGGGTGTGAATATTTTTGTTGGATGCTTTTGCTACAAATTTCAAAAGTATATTTGATTTTTTGTCGGTTTATATCCCATTCAAGGAACCACTGGAAGCTCTTAGATCAATTATTGATATAAGCATTGTTTCCTATCTGACTTACAAGCTCATTCAGCTTGTAAAGGAAACCAGAGCGTGGCAACTTGTAAAGGGTATCGTTGTCATACTCATTACTGCCATGCTCAGCCAGGCATTGGAGCTGAGGACACTTGCGTATATACTCAACAAGACAATAGAACTGGCAGGTTTTGCTCTGGTAGTTGTATTCCAGCCTGAACTCAGAAGAGGCTTGGAGCAGATAGGCAGAAGCAATTTTAAAGACTTTTTCAAGTTTGACGAAAAAGATGATGTAATAAATACAACCTTTACAATTGAAGAAATAGTAAAAGCAGCCACAGAGCTTTCAAGAACCATGACAGGAGCTCTTATTGTCGTAGAAAGAGAAACCAAGCTCGGTGAAATCATAAACACCGGAACAAAGCTTGATTCCAATGTCAGCTCCGAACTTATTATTAACATTTTTACACCGAATACTCCGCTCCATGACGGAGCTTTAATATTACGAGACAACAAATTGAAATCGGCAGCATGTTTTCTTCCTCTGACAGATAATCCAAACCTCAGCAAGGAACTTGGTACAAGGCACAGAGCTGCACTGGGAATAACTGAAGTATCAGACTGTATAGCTGTAGTTGTTTCGGAGGAAACAGGGAAAATATCCTATGCCCTTAACGGCGGGTTATCAAGAAATCTGACACCTGATATATTGAGAAAGGCATTGAACAAAAATTTACTGGAGAAGAAAACAGCCAATAAGAAGCTATCTCTTTGGAAGGGGAAATCAAAGTGAGAGAATTCCTCAAGAAGGACTTGATATTAAAAATATTTTCAATTTCATTTGCAGTGTTCCTTTGGTTTGCCATCAATCCTGTTAAGACCAACTACTATACTGTGCCATTGAACGTAATAAATGAGGAAAGCCTGCGTGCAAAAGGATTAATACTAAACACCAAGGTATATCCTGAGAAGTATGTTACTATTTCTGTACGGGATAGAGTTGATGTTCTTGACCGGATAAAGGACAATGATTTCGAGGTGACCCTTGACTTGTCCAAAGTAGACAGTGTGGATGACAAGGTTATTCAGATAGATCCTCCGGTATACATAGGACGGGAAAATATCAGTGAAAACAATATGGACCTGAAGCCAAAGTCAGTAACTCTGAACCTGGGAAAAATTGAGGAAAATCCTTTTATTGTTCAGGTAGAAACTTCCGGGAAACTTCCTGCGGGCTATGAAATAATATCAAAGGTTGCATCTCCTGACACCGTTTCCATACAGGCTCTTGATTCTATTGTCAACTCTGTAGGTTCTGTAAAGGCATATGTGGATGTGACGGGTCTGAATAAAACACTGGAAATCCGTAAAGAATGCAAGGTATATGACAAAAAAGGTGTTGAAATACCTGAACTGAGCAAGAAGTTTACTGTAGACATAAAGATTGAGGTTGGAAAGCGGGTGCCTGTTGTGCCAATAATTTCAGGTGACCCGAACAAGGACTTTGTGGAGGGAAGCTATTCTGTCAAGCCTGACAAGATATTGATAACGGGCGATCATGATATATTGTCAAAGGTAAATGAGATCAAGACTGATCCTGTAAATCTCGACAATGTGACAAAGACCTTTACAACTCCGGTAATTCTTCAGCTTCCGGAGGGTATCAAACTTGTAAGCTCCACCCGCGAGGTAAATGTCACGGTTGAAATTATTCCTCTTTCGCAGAGGACAATTGATATTCCTGTTGACAGTATAACTCTGGATGGAAGGAAAACAGAAGACGCTACTCTTAATTATGAAATTACCGGTACTGTAACAGTCAGGCTCAAAGGGAAGGTTGAGGATTTAAACACCGTTTCATATCAGCAATTGCTGGCAACAATAGATGTTGACGGACTTGATGAGGGAACCCATACTGTACCGCTTAAAATAACACTGCCTGTTAATATATCTCAGGTTGAAGAAACAAAGGTCCAGTTAAAAATAACCAAAACTAAAGCCGCCGAATAGCTTTTAACCGGATAACTGAAAAAGGAATGGATAATGAAGCTTTTATTGTCAAATATAATACTTGGATTGGAGCATTCCCAGGAGGAGCTGCTCCAGCAGACAGCAAAAAAATTAAGAACAAAGAGTCGAAACCTTAAAAATTTTAAAATAATAAAGCAATCTATAGATGCCAGGAAAAAACCTGGCATACGTTTTGTTTACTCTGTTTCCTGTGAGGTCGGAGACAGTTTTGACATACCTCGGGATGCAGATATTAAGCAGCTTGAGGATATGAAGGAAGAGATACTTGTACCCGGCAGCAAAACCATTAACGGGCGGCCTATTGTGATAGGAACCGGGCCTGCCGGACTCTTTTGCGGCCTGGTGCTGGCTCAGAACGGTTATAAGCCTGTCATAATTGAACGCGGACATAAGGTGGAAGACCGTACCAAAAAGGTTGAGACCTATTGGAATACCGGAGTCCTGGATACTGAGACCAATGTTCAGTTTGGAGAAGGAGGAGCCGGTACTTTTTCTGATGGCAAGCTTACCACCAGAATTAATGACAGAAGATGTGAAAAAGTGCTGCAGGAATTTAATAATTTCGGTGCTCCCGGCGATATACTCTACAAAGCCAAGCCTCATATCGGAACCGATAATCTGAAAAAAGTTGTTGCCAATATGAGAAAGGAAATAGAGCGTCTTGGGGGTACGGTTCTGTTCAATACAAAAGCCGTTGACCTTGAGCTGCGTGATGGCAGGATACATGGAGTTGTTACAGATACACATTCCACTATAGAGTCTGATGCAGTGGTTCTGGCTATCGGCCACAGCGCCCGGGATACCTTTAAAATGCTTTATGACAGAGGTATTCCCTTTCAGCAGAAGCCTTTCTCAATCGGAGTAAGAATCGAGCATCCACAGGAGCTTATCAATACTGCGCAGTATGGTGAAGCCAGCGGACACCCCGCTTTGGGAGCAGCCGACTATCAGCTTTTCCTCAAGGGAACTGACCGTACGGCATATTCCTTCTGCATGTGTCCCGGCGGAATAGTGGTGGCTTCTGCATCAGAGCCCGGATCCATTGTGACCAATGGTATGAGTGAATTCAGCCGTGACAGGGATAATGCCAACAGTGCTCTGGTGGTATCGGTGGGGTCCGGCGACTTCGGCACAGGGCATCCACTCGGGGGAATTGAATTTCAGAGGAAGTGGGAGCAGCTGGCCTATATTGCGGGCGGATCCGACAACAGTGCTCCTGTACAGCGTCTGGAGGATTTTATCAACAACAGGGAAGGAAGACTTGGAAGTGTAAAACCCAGCTATACGGGTAAGACACGCTGTGCAGATATAAATGAATGTCTGCCTGCCTGTGTTACAGACTGCATGAAGAATTCCATCCCCTACTTTGATAGAAAACTGAAGGGCTTTGGGATGAAGGATGCGCTGCTGACCGGTGTTGAAACCAGAACCTCATCACCTGTGAGAATACCCAGAAATGATGTGCTAGAGTGCATAAGTATTTCCGGACTTTATCCTTGTGGAGAGGGTGCAGGCTATGCTGGCGGAATAGTAAGCGCAGCTGTAGATGGCATAAAGATTGCAGAACAGATTGTAAAAACCTATGCAGTGCCGGAGTAGCCGGGAGTCGGGTTTTGCCTTTATGGCTATCCCATAATAAAAGAAGTTGCTAAAGATAAGGCAGTGGCTGCTGCACTGAGATGTGAACGGGGCTTCCTTGGCTCATTTTTTGAACACAGACGGGTTTAATTATTGAACTGCCACACCTATGCGACTTACCGTTTAGCTACTTTTGATTTTGTTGAAAAAATACTTTTCGGAATATATACTTGGTAAAGCAGGCATAAAAATATTAGTATCTCTAATTCGGCAAAAATGATATATTTATCATAAAGATAATGAATAGAACAGTATACATACTTTTACAGGCTATTTTTAAGGATATTTAACAAAACTTTGATAATTTTATGGAGGGTAATTTAAATGGGAAAGTTATTTGGAACTGATGGAGTCAGAGGTGTAGCGAACCTTGAATTGACTCCGAAGCTTGCTTTTCAGCTGGGTCAGGCAGGTGCCTATGTACTTACCGGTGAAACCAAGCATACTCCAAAGATATTGGTAGGCATGGATACAAGAATATCCGGCGATATGCTGGAGGCAGCTCTGATCTCGGGAATATGCTCAGTTGGTGCCCAGGTGGTAAGTGTGGGCGTCATACCTACTCCTGCGATTGCTTATCTGACCAGATTGTATGACGCAGATGCGGGTGTTGTCATTTCGGCCTCCCACAATCCTTTTGAATATAACGGTATAAAGTTTTTCAACTCAAACGGATATAAACTGCCGGATGCAATAGAGGACAAAATAGAAGAAATCATTCTCAACGGAGGCGATGAGCTTCCCAAGCCGATTGGACAGAATGTAGGCTTCAGAATGTTCAAGGAAACAGCTCTTGAAGATTATGTAAGCTTTATTAAAGGTACTATTTCAGGCGATCTGGAAGGTATAAATGTTGCCATTGACTGTGCCAACGGAGCCTCCTTTCAGGCGTCACCAATGGCTCTGTATGAATTGAAGGCCAATGTCAGTGTAATTAATAACGAACCCGATGGGATCAATATTAATGCAGGCTGCGGCTCCACACATATGAAGCAGCTTCAGGAATACGTAAAGGAAACCAAAGCTGATGTCGGGTTTGCCTTTGATGGAGATGCAGACAGGGTTCTGGCTGTTGACGAAAAAGGCAACTTGGTTGACGGTGACCAGATCATGGCTATAATAGGTCTGCACCTGAAGCAGCAGGGCATGCTGGCCCATAACACAATTGTTGCTACGGTTATGAGCAACATGGGTCTGGATATTATGGCAAGGAATAACGGCCTTACAATTGAAAAAACCAAGGTTGGGGACAGATATGTACTGGAAGAAATGCTCAACAGCGGATACATGCTGGGTGGGGAGCAGTCGGGACATATAATATTCCTTGAGCACAACACCACAGGAGATGGACTTCTGACTGCTGTTCAGCTCATCAAGGTGCTGAAGGATTCGGGCAAAAAGCTTTCCGAGCTGGCAAGCGTTATGCAGGTACTGCCTCAGGTGCTCATTAACGCGAAGGTAACTAACGAAAAGAAATTCAAGTACCTTGACGATGAAGTTATCAAGAAGATGTGCAAGGAGCTGGAGGATGAATTCAAGGGTGAAGGCAGAGTGCTCATCAGGCCTTCAGGAACCGAACCGCTGGTAAGAGTAATGATAGAGGGTAAGGACAAGGAAATCATTACAAGACGTGCAAAGGAACTTGTCCGGGTAATTGAGGGAAGATTGTCCTAGCTCTGATTCTGTAATATAACAATTAAAAAAGCATAAAACGCTTTTGAAACCCGGGCTTATATGAGAAATCAGCCCGGGTTTTTTATGATAAAATATTAATAAATTCTTAAATGTGTTGACAATTTCAGGTCAATTACAATATATTATAATAAGAGAAGATGGAAAGGAAGAAGATTTTTCCTTTTTTATTGATACTGATAATACTTTGCAGCAATAATATTTGCAGAAATAATATGTTGCAAAGCATTTAATGAATTAATTACATAAAATCAGGGGGGTGGAAGAAAGCCCGGGATTAAAAAATGAAATAAAAAGGCGCCAGGGCAGACCGTATATAATATCAATAATACGTCTGTTGACGAGGTGAAGGAAGCGATTCACAAACAAGCGTGGATCGTATCGAAAGATTCGGCGGATACCTTCCGGTTGTTACAATCGAAAGAAGCTGAGGACAGCAAATTGTCCTCCGGAACAAAAAGTGTTCCGGCACAAAACTTGCAGGCGACTGCAAAACAAAGAGGCTTCACGTAACTAATCCTGTATCACATCTATTTTATAATCAAATATTAAAAATTTAAAATCAAAACCAAAGAATATTTTTGATGCTTTTGTATTGCATTGTAAGTGTTAAGGCCCTGCTATGCCTATCCATAAAAAAATCATGGCTCAGGGGTTCTGAAATCATGCGCAGAAACTGACTTTATTGGGCAAACTATGTCTATTGGCGGTTTCTCATATAAAAGTCTGCTAATACAAAGGTCCGAAAGTATTGAAACCCAGTATTTTAGTTGTTTTATGTCAACCTGAAATGCTGCCTGAGTTTTACCATGCCTACTTACTTATTTTTATTTAACGAACATAAGAACCCGGGAATAATTGTGCCATTTTGTTGGCAATGAGTTTAATTTATAAATTAAAGATTAAGGAGAATTAATTATGTGTGGAATAGTTGGATATATTGGAAATAAAAAAGCAATACCTGTACTTATAAACGGACTTTCAAAGCTTGAATACAGAGGTTATGATTCTGCCGGTGTTTCAGTAAATGAAGATGGCGTTCTCAGGGTAATCAAATGCAAGGGAAGATTATCCTGCCTGGAAGACAGGCTGGAAACCGAGAAGCTGGAAGGCTGCATGGGAATCGGTCATACCAGATGGGCAACCCATGGTGAACCAAATGATGTGAATTCTCACCCCCATATCAGCCAGAGCGGCGAAATAGCTGTTGTTCATAACGGTATTATTGAAAACTATATGCAGATAAAGGAATTCCTTATCAGTCAGGGCTATACCTTCCAGTCTGAAACAGATACGGAGGTTATAGCTCATCTGGTTGAATATTATTATGACGGAAATCTTGTGGATGCAGTAATGAAGGTGATCGATGAAATTGAAGGCTCATACGCCTTGGGCGTACTTTGCAGGAATCAACAGGATATGTTTGTTTGCGCAAGGAAGGACAGTCCATTGATAATCGGCCTGGGCAAGGGTGAAAACTTTATTGCGTCGGATATCCCTGCCATACTTGAGTACACCAGAGATATTTACATCCTGGAAGACAAGGAAGTTGCCATTCTCACCAGAGATAAGGTTCAGGTATTCAACAGTCTTGGGGCACCAGTCAAGAAGGAGGTCTTCAAGGTTGACTGGAATGTGGAAGCAGCTGAAAAAGGCGGTTTTGAACATTTCATGATGAAGGAGATGTACGAAGAGCCAAAAGTTATCAGGGATACAATCAATCCAAGAATCAAAAATGGCGAACTGGTGCTGGATTCAATAAATATCACCAGAGAAGATATCGACAAGCTTGAGAAAATATATATAGTGGCCTGCGGAACAGCATATCACGCAGGTGTTGTAGGCAAATACATCATTGAAAAGCTGTGCAGAATACCTGTTGAAGTGGATGTGGCATCGGAATTCAGATATCGTGATCCTCTGATAAGCGAAAAGAATCTGACAATAATAATCAGCCAGTCAGGCGAAACCCTGGATACGCTGTTTGCGCTCAGAGAGGCTAAGAAGAGCGGTTCCAGAATACTTTCAATAGTTAATGTTGTAGGAAGCTCAATAGCACGTGATTCGGATGACGTGCTCTATACCTGGGCAGGACCTGAAATAGCGGTTGCTTCAACAAAGGCATATAATACGCAGCTTACAGCTCTTTATTTGATAGCGCTTGACCTTGGACTAAAGAAGGGTACTATTACAAAGGAGCAGGCAAATGCAATTCTTGATGAAATGAAGAAAATACCTGCAGGTATTGAAGAGATACTGAAGGACAAGGATGGAATACAGAAGTTTGCACATGCTCACTTCAACTCAAAGAGCATTTTCTTCATAGGCAGAAGCCTTGACTACGCACTTTCCATGGAGGGCTCCCTGAAGCTGAAGGAAATCTCGTACATTCACTCGGAGGCTTATGCCGGCGGAGAGCTCAAACACGGAACCATTGCCCTTATCGAAAAAGGAACTCTGGTAGTATGCCCTATGACACAGGACTCACTGTTTGAGAAGATGGTCAGTAATATCAGAGAGGTTAAGGCAAGAGGAGCAGTTGTGCTGGCAATTACCCAGGAAAAGCACAGAGAAGAGCTTGAGAAAACAGCAGACATGGTTCTCACAATTCCGGATGTTGACTCACTTGCAGCCCCGATATCAGCAGTAACGCCGCTGCAGTTGTTTGCCTACTACATGGCAATCGAAAGAGGCTGTGACGTGGATAAGCCGAGGTTTGTTGAAAGAAGACATTGTGATGAATCATAAAAAAGTTCTAGAATTTATAATAAAGTTGTAGAATTAATAAAAAATATGTATAATTTGACACCATATAATGGTATACTTACTCATATAAGGAAGTGAAGCTTTTATGAGTAAGTATAACCTGAATTGGGATGAAAATAAACTTAAAAGATATATCAGTGAAGGACGAGGTCAAGGTGTAGGTAAAGATTATAAGCCATGGATCACCGTACATGACTTCCCTTCAGAAGGAATTATTTCAAGGCAGCCTGGCTGGAAATCCAATCGGGTCTGCCATTTTTTGTCTAATAATGAGTTAAGATACTTCTATTTGCTTGAGTGGGCTGATAATGTAATAGATATTCGTGAGCAATATCCAATGAATCTGGAGGACACTCTAAGAATTGCAGACGAGCTTGGTATTAAGCATCCTGTAAATAGTAAAAATGACGTTCCATATGTTATGACATCAGATTTTATGATTACAGTTAATGTAGAGGGTAAAGAAACAAATATCGTCAGAACAATCAAGCCGGCAAGCAATCTTGAAAAGAAAAATGTTATTGAACACTTTGAAATTGAACGTAGATACTGGGCTGAAAAAGGAATAAGCTGGGGAATTGTAACAGATAAAAATATTCCGAGGATTCTTGTTTCTAATATTGAATGGGCCTATTACTCATATAAGCTCGATTCATATGGTGAGCTAGGTATCAAAGAACTCCAGTACTATGGAGAAATTCTTAAGGAGAGATTGGAAAGCTGTGATGGCAAAATTGTTTATGTGGCAAGAGCTTTCGATAAGGAAATGAACCTTACACCCGGAACTGCACTTGATATTCTGAAGCATTTGATTGCTCGTAAAGAGATAATAATGGATATGCAATCAAAGCCATGTGTTGATAATGTTACAGGAAGTATAAAAAGGATTATAAAGAAAAATGATAGGATGACTGCTATATGAATGAAATACTAAATGTTAATGAACTTATTACGTGGAACCCTGCGCAAGAAAATGAGCATACAGAAAGAATACTATGGGTCGAAGCAGGCGGTTTTATACTATATGTCATTGATGCTTTTTCAAGTCAGGGCTTACCTATATCAAGAAAAATCAAAGATGTATTAAATGCTATTGAGAGCGGTGACGCAGTAAAACGAGAAGATGATCCATTAATCAGAGTTTTGAACGAAAATAGTATCAAGGAGTCTGATAAGCTAAAAAGGGATAAAGCATGGAATATAATTGCTGGCATAGTGAAATATGAAAATGAGCCTGATGTATACGAACGTGAAAAGCGCGGCCAGTGGGTATCAGAGGCTGTTTCGGGGCATGATGTTACTTACTCTACAGTATATAAATATCTCAGGAGATTCTGGCAGAGAGGTAAAAACAAAAATGCACTTTTACCTGATTACTATAACTCGGGAGGCAAAGGTAAGAGAAAAACCCTTGGTGTTAAAAAAATCGGACGGCCAAGAAAGAATATTGATGCTAATGGACCTGGAATCAATGTTGATGAGCCAACCAAAAAAATATTCAGATTAGCTGTAAATAAATATTATGATACTCCAAAAGAAAACTTTATGACAACAGCCTATAACCTTATGGTCAAGGAGTTTTATAGAGAAGATTATAGATTTGAAGATGGAATTCGTAAACCGACAGTTATACCGATTGGACAGATACCAACCATTACTCAATTCCGATATTGGTATGAGGTTGAACGGGACATTAAAGAATCTCTTACAAAGAAAAAGGGTTCCAAAAAGTATGCATTAAACAACAGATCTGTCCTTGGGAAGTCAGACACTGACCTTATAGGTCCAGGCTCCAAGTATCAGATAGATGCGACTGTTGCAGATGTCTATCTGGTATCGAGATTTAACAGGACATGGATTATTGGAAGACCAGTAATTTATGCGATTATTGACTGCTTTTCAAGAATGGTGACTGGCATATATGTTGGACTAGAAGGTCCGTCTTGGATTGGAGCTATGATGGCCCTTTCAAATGCTTTTACGGATAAGGTGGGTTATTGCAAAGAATACGGAATAAATATTTTACAAGAAGATTGGCCATCTTATCATGTACCGCTTGCAATACTTGGTGATAGAGGTGAAATGGAAAGTTACCATGCAGATACCTTAGTAAATGGACTGGATGTGCGCATTGAAAATACTCCATCCTTCAGGGCAGACTGGAAAGGGATTATCGAAAAATATTTTAACCTGGTTGATGAAAAAGTAAAACCGCTTGTTCCGGGTCATATAGATATATCCTTCAGAGAACGTGGAGGTACGGATTACAGGCTGGATGCTAAGCTTGACATTTATCAGTTTACTCAAATCATAATAAACTGCGTGTTATACCATAATAATAAGCATTGGATGAAGAAATACAGTATGAGTGAAATGATGATTGAGGAGGATGTTGATCCGATACCAAGAGTCCTCTGGAACTGGGGGATAAGTAATAGATCTGGTAAGCTACGCGCTTATCCTAAGGATAAGGTTAAGCTAAGTCTCATGCCGGCAGAAGCTGCTTCTGTTACAGAAAAAGGAGTAAAGTTCAAAAGCATGTACTATAGCAGTCAAAAGCTAATTTCTGATAGGTGGTTTGAAATAGCAAGGAATAAGGGCAGCTGGAGAGAAACCATTGCCTATGATCCAAGAAACATGAATTTCATTTATATCAAAATAGATAATGATAATTATATTAAATGTGAGATGCTTGATAAAAGGCTTTACAATAGTAAAACACTGGATGAAATTGAATACTTAATTACTTATCAGAAGCTTAAGTTGGATAAAAACCAGGAAAGCATTCTCCAGTCAGAGATTGACTTATTTACAAATATTGAAAATATAGTACAAAAAGCTGACAAAATGACGAGTGAGCAAAGGGATAAGACGGTAAGCAATGCTGAAAGAACAAAGAATATCCGAGAACGGAGACGAACTGAAAAAGGTTTTGAAAAGCTTAATAGTGCATTTGTTTTAGGTGAAGAAAATAAAAATGAAGAAACTAATGGACAACTAAAGGTTATTCCATTAAAAGAAATGCAAGCCGAGCACAAATATCCAAGTAATATTGAGTATTTAAGAAAAAAGCAAAAGGAAAGAATGGATAAAAGAGATGAGTAAAGATCCGAACACTGGAGAGATTGTCGAGGCAATTTATTCAAGACAGGAACTAAAGGAATACTCCAATAACCCTTTAATCGAGGCACTACCTCCTATTTGGAGCTTTGAACAGGTTGAAGAACTGTTACATTTCTATCCTGAGCATACTGAGTCTGAACTATATTTGGAGCCTCATATCAGATTTCACTGCGTCCAACGCTTGTTCAGTTATTTTCAGCCATGGAGTACCCACTTTGATATTGAACAGAGAATTTCAAGGGTGATAAGGCAAGGATATATATCCCGTAATCCGCTTAAGCAGAATTATGCAGGAGATTTGCAGAAAATATATCAGATGATTAAGGAAGGAAATTACGAATTTAAAAATTCTGAGCTTTCAAAGCCGTCATCATCAGGCTTCACAATTATAGGATTTTCCGGTATGGGTAAATCCTCTGCAGTAGAAAATATACTAAACAGGTATGCGCAGATCATAATGCATGAAAAATATAACGATTTGGATTTTGACCATAAGCAGCTAGTATGGCTTAAGTTGGATTGCCCTTATGACGGTGGCGTAAAAGGGCTTTGTGCCGACTTTTTTCTAGAATTTGATAAATTGATGGGTGACACTACATACGGTAAGTTCGCTGCCGGAAGGAATACTACAACTGCCACGATGATTCCAAGAATGGCCCAGATCGCAAGGCGGCATAGTTTAGGACTTCTTGTTATTGATGAAATACAGCAGCTTAGTGTCGCTAAAAGTGGCGGTCAGGAAAAGATGCTCAATTTCTTCGTGAACTTGGTGAATACTATTGGAATTCCTGTGATCCTTATTGGAACTACCAAAGCGGTGTCGGTATTGCAGAGTGAATTTAGACAAGCCAGGCGTGGAAGTGGACATCAGGGTGACCTGGTTTGGGAGAATTTAAAAAAGGATGAAATATGGGACTTGCTTGTAGAGGGAATGTGGAATTACCAATGGACTCAGCATAAGTGTAAATTAACAAAGGAGCTCAAGGATACACTTTATGAAGAAAGCCAAGGAATTGTGGATATTGCCGTAAAGCTGTACGCTATGGTTCAAATGAGGGCCATTGCTACCGGGGAAGAAGCAATAACTCCCAGCTTGATCAAAAAGATAGCTGAGGATAATCTTAAGCTAGTAAAGCCAATGCTTGATGCGCTAAAATCGGGAAATGAGCAGGAAATAAGTAAATATGGAGATATTACACCATTAAACATTGAAGAATTCCGCGAAAAGCAATTAAAAGAATTAAATCTTAATATGCTTCTCCAGCAGAAGAAGCAGCAAAGGGTAAAGCTGGATAATGAAAAGGACAAGGTGTATGAGGAGGTTGTCTTAAGGCTTGTAGATCTGAATATTGATCAGGAAAAAGCTAAAAATATAACAAGAAATGTCATTAAATCTTTTGAAGGTTCAGTAAATGCTGATATTGTATTCAGAGAAGCAATGCTAACTGTATTGCAGCAAAACTCAGACAGAAAGGCGACTCCAAGAAAAATATCAACCCAGAGAATAAAGAAAGACGATGATGATTTAAGAGTTATTATAGAAAAAGGCAGAAACGAAAGTAAATCTGCATATGAGGCCTTAAAGGCCGAGGGGATCATAAAATGTCCAGTTGAGGAATTTAATTTAACAGGATGATTATGATTGAACCACTTCCCTACTTCTTATCCTGACGAGCTACTGTATAGTGTATTAGCAAGATACCACGTCAGAAGTGGTAATATAAGTCCTAAGATGACTTTAAATGAGTTGTTCGGGACAAACACAATTACTGCAGTGGTTGATATGCCAAGTGATATTGATTCATTAATATGCCGGCTTCCTAAAGAAAAAAGGTTAACTGCTGAAGGTCTGATCATGAACAATACGCTATTTCCCTACTATACGGCTTTTATGCCTGAAACCAGGACAAGGGCGACTGAAGCTGCTATGAAGGGAAACGGTGGTGGTAGAATTCATACTATGGCAGGAATTATGGCAAGCAAGATAGCAGTGCCAAAATATCTACGGTTTTGCCCTGAGTGTGGTGCTGAAGATAAAATTAAATATGGAGAATACTATTGGCACAGGTTTCACCAAATGCCGGGAGTAATTCTCTGCCCCTTTCATAATGTGGTAATTCAAAATAGCTTAATTAATCTGGATATGCAGAACAGGCACGAATTTATAGCAGCAAATGAAGTATATTGTGTTAACGATCCATTGAAAATAGATTGTACAGAAGTTGATAAGTATGGATATTTGTTGCTTTCCAAGGATATTAATTGGATTGTTAATAGTTATAAAATAGTCAGGACTTTCTTGAAAGAAAATAATGGAGTAAGAGATTGTTATATTTCCGGACTCAAAAACAAAGGTTACGCCACAACAAATGGGCGGGTTTACCAAAAGGATTTAATACATGATTTTTTAAACTATTACGGTGATAATTTTCTCAACTCCGTACAATGTAAAGTTAGTCTTGATAGTGAAGATAACTGGCTTTCTGGTATTGTAAGAAAGCATAGAAATGCTTTTCATACAGTGATGCATTTGCTGTTTATAAGATTTTTATATGGCTCAGCAGAAGAGTTACTTAAAGGCTATGAAAATTACAAGCCGTTAGGAATTGGACCATGGCCGTGCTTAAATGCAGCAGCAAAGCATTACAGAGAATTGGTTATAAATAAAGTTGAAATTACCCAATGCTGTGATACAAAACGGCTTGTTGGTACATTTGAGTGCAACTGTGGCTTTATATATTCTAGACGTGGACCGGACACTTCCAAGGATGATTTGCTTAAAATCGGGAGAATTAAGAGCTTTGGTCCCGTGTGGGAAGCGAAACTTGCTGAATTGATAAAAAATGGAGGTAAATCCATACGGCAAATAGCTCGTGAACTGAAGGTAGATTCAAAAACTGTAAAAGTGTATGCTCAAAAGCTTGGTTTAAGGACAGACTGGGTTATAGATGATATTGGTGAAGACGAAGATAAAGATAACAACTTGTTTCAATATTATAGAAAGGCTTGGCTAGAAGCCCAGGAAACTTACCCTGAAAAAACAAAGACGGAACTCAGAGAAATAACAAAATCTCATTATATATGGCTTTATAGGAATGACAGACAATGGCTTGATATTAATTCACCGGAGCATCAAAAGCTCCCGAATAGTAATAACAGAATTGATTGGGTTAAAAGGGATTCAGAAGTTTTGAACAAAGTACAAAAAGCTGTAAAAGAAATACGAAATTCAAATGATAAACCGGTAAAGATTTCTCTTAGTCGAGTTGGAATGATGTGTGGCTTGCAGGGGTTATTGGATAAGCATCTGGATAAAATGCCTCAAACGAAATCCTATATTGAGTCTGTAGTAGAAACCGATGAGGATTACAGAAAAAGAAGAATACGTTGGGCTATAAATAATCTGGATGTGTCCGGAGAAGAAATAAAAGCTTGGAAAGTTATGCGCTTGGCTGGCATTCGAAAGGAATATGAAAAGCAAGTTGAGGAGTGCTTGGTGGAGTATTTGATGAATTGATTACGTATCAGTTTGTGTGGGGTTATATTATGAGCAGATTAAAGATTAGGTCATGGTCATTTGCTGAAAATGAAGAAGTTCAACTATACTGGCACGGTGTACCATTTGTGAATACTGAAGGATTGTGGATGTTGAAATGCCTATTCAAAAGGAGTGATGGCAGTTTTAAAGAGCAGATAACTCCATTTGGTACTCTTCCCTATCTCAGGAATGGACAAACGTACATAAATGGTGAGTTTTCAGATAGGCCAGGATCAGGTTCTATACATGAAATTAAATTACCAGGTTTTGTGAAGTTGGATTATTGCAAAGCCTTTAATTTCCCAAAGAGGTTATACGCCTTTGATATACCGCCAGCTCCGGCATATGGCAATCTACCTCTTTGCAGGTTTGAAATAGGTGGTAACTTTTACTATATTCCATGTACGGAAATAGTAAGAAGTATTCTTGCACCTTATAAAATGCTTGTAAATCAGATACTTAGACCTGAAGGTCTAGAGTGCTTTATTGAAAACCATACTGAATCTGGGGGCAGGTTATCGGTATATTTGAGTGAAGAATACGATAGAAAGTTACTTAATGATGATGCAATTTCTTACTTTATTTGGCTCAGGTTTAATAAACAAGCACAGAGATCATGGAACTCAGTTTATAGGAATATAATTATCGATGCTTCAAAAAAATCGAATGATATAAGTTCGGAATTAAGAAAAGGAATTCCAATTAGAGTGATGCCGGCACATTCAGGAGCATCGACTTGGACGTTCAGAGGATTACAATATAAAAATCATTACTTGATACTTGAATTACTACATAGATCTGACTTAGAAATACCATTTTACATTGTTGAGTGCTTCCACCCTAAGCTTGAAAGACTCGAAGCCGATGGGAAACCGAGATATGTGAAGGACCCAACGAAGAAACCACTTGATAGTGAAAACCTTGAACTTGATACTACGGGAGAAGCTGCTGAAAAGCATACAAATAATAATATTATCGAACAACCACCAGTAATGTACAGTTTTAAAAATAAACCAAGAATATATAGGAAAAGTAACAAGAAAAGGAAGGTTCATACTGGTGACGTTATTGTAATCGGTACAGGTAAAGACAGTGAAAATAATAATGTCGGTACTACTCAAGATTGGGTTCTTGGAGGAAGTATACCTCAGCTTGAATTCGATGGCTTAAAAATGGTTGACATGAGCATTTGCAAAGGGCTTGAAGAATTTTTTAGACTTATTGCGCATTTACAAATAAATTATAGTAATTTTAATTTGTCGTTCAGTGTTATTCCATTACCTCCATTAAAAAGTTTTTCATATTACGAGGATGGAAGTATGCGTTCATGCGTTATTGTAAAAATATCCCGTGAAGGGCATATTCCCTGCTACATAATTGAAGTTGGCAGAGCTGATGATTGGTCTATCTCAACTTTGGTTGTTAAGCCTATGAAATCAGAATTCCCTGACATACGGACATTTGAAAGCTTTACACAGCGATTGTTAATAGATTTAGTAAATAACAGCGGTCATTGGGACCGTGAATTCTTCCGGAAAGAGGATAAGTATATCTTTGAAACAGCTAAACATATATCGGGGCAGCCGATAATTAGGTGGGCTGAGAGGATTGTTGAAAAGATAATAAGCTAGTTTTAAAATTTGCTTTAATATTAGGAAAAAGTGTGATATTATGTATATAAGGGCGCATTTATATTTTTATAGATGTGCCCATCTTCCTGGATTACAAAAATTAATAGAAGGAGTTGAATGTATGCCTGAATATATTAGAAACGATGAATGGAAAGATATTAACCTAGAATATGTTGGTGAGAACAACTTTGCATCATTCTTTTCTTCTGAAGGGAATTTACATACTTATCCAGCAAAGATTGTTCCTGAAATGGCAAATTCCTTACTGTTAAAGTTAAAAGACGTTTATAAAGTTAATAGTGTATTAGATCCTTTTTTAGGAAGCGGTACAATAGCCTTAGAGGCAAAATACTTAGGTCTTGATTTCTACGGTTCAGATTTGAATCCGTTGGCTGTACTTTTATCACAAACGAAAGCTATGACTATTAATAACACGTTATATGTTAAGAAAAGAATTTTGCAGTTTACAGATGAATTGATTCAAAATTACGCTAAAAATACACCTATAATTTTAGCAAATTTTCAGAATATAGATTATTGGTTTAAGGAAGAAAATATTAAACAATTATCTTTTTTGAAATATCATATAAATAAGTTTATTAAACAAGCAACTAAGTACAAGAAAGAGTTTGCTTTAATTCTACTTACAGCATTTAGTTCCACTATTAGGGCTAGTTCTCTTTCAAGAAATGGTGAATTTAAGTTGTATCGGATGTCAAAAAATGATATTGAAAAATTTTCAATAAATTCTATTGAAGAGTTTAAAAAGAGATCCTTTAATTTATTGAAAATGTTAGTTTGTGCTAACGATACATACAAAAGAGAAACCAAATCTGAAATATATCTAGAGAATGCTAAAGAATTGGCATTCATGAGGGATAGAAAGGTTGATTTAATTTTTACTTCCCCGCCATATGGTGACTCAAGAAGTACAGTTGCTTATGGTGAATTTTCTAAACTGTCATTACAGTGGATGTCTGATCTTTTATATAAGTACTTAAATATTGAGACGAAGTATGATAATTGTGATGAATACTTATTAGGAGGTAAACATTCTATTCCTGATATTTGCAATTTGAATGAATGTAGAATGCCTCAAAATTCAAAATCTCTTAATAAATTATTCTTAGATATTAAAGCTCATGCTTTAAAAGAAGTAATGGAGCTTCAACAGGAAGTAAAGCAGCTAAATGATATTCAAAATAAATTGGATAGCGAGGGTACCTTTGCTATAAGCATTTTTGAAAAGGAATCTGTATTAGCAAATCTTTTAAAGAGCAATGCTAGATTATATTATTTGAAGCAAATAAAGGAAAATGCTGATATCAAGGAAAAAGACGCAAAGAAACAAGCAAGTGAAAAGACAGAAGAATTTATAACTAGCCTTGAATTTACAGAAATGACAAATAATGCTAGCATTAATCTGCTTAAACAAATTGTTGAGCGAACCAATAAAGCGTTGACGAAGAAGATTGCTGCATTACCCAAAAGAATATCTGAAATTGAAAAGTTTTTTATAGATCTTTATAAAGTTGTACTAAAAACTGATGAGGTAATAAACGAAAATGGCATACAAGTTTGGATTGTTGGACATAGAACTGTTTTAGGGAGTATTGAAGTCAATCTTGTAGACATTTTACATGAATGGTTTTACGATTTAAATTATGACAAGCTAGCTATAATCAAGAGAAATTATCATTATAAGAGGCTTCCGCATCATATTAATTCGACTTTTGAAAGAAATAAAGAAGTTAGTACAATGAATGAAGAACACATATTAATAGTTCAAAAAATTAAAAGTTAATAGTAAGAGTTTCAATGAAACCCAAGAAGAGCTGAAGCTGTTCTTGGGTTTTCTATTAGTAATCAATATTGAATATCAATAAATTAGATTGAGTGTTCCTTTAAATGTATAAATATGTTATATTTTAAATAAGTTTGTAATGGTAATGTGTTTTTCCATATGATTAAGTTTGAAGATGGGGGTACATCCCGGATGAATGAAAATATAAAAAAAAGTGAACAAATGAATTTAACTGTATCAGCAAGACTTTTTGCTCAATTGGGTGAACAGCTTATATCTGATGAGCTAGTAGCGTTAATGGAATTGATAAAAAACGCTTACGATGCTGATGCCACTGAGGTAAAAGTAAATGTAGATACAAATGTATCAACTCAATATGGGATTGGAAAGATTACAATTAGTGATAATGGGAATGGAATGATACCTTCAATAATAAGGAAGGGTTTTCTTAGATTATCAACAAATTTTAAGAAAGAGAATAAACTAACACCGTTTTTCAGTAGAAGAGTTCTGGGTGAAAAAGGACTGGGAAGATTATCATTTCAGAGGTTAGGGCATTATGTAAAAGTTATAACTAATCCTAGATATGATAGATTATTAAAGATAGTATCTGAAGAAGAAATAAAGTCTTTATTCCCTTTTAACCAGTTTGAAATTGATTTAGATTGGGACAAATTAATGCTTGATGTAGATTTGAATGAAATACAAGCTAATGTAGACTCACTGAAGGTTGAAAGACCAAAACTTGGTTCGGTAATTGAAATATTAGGTATTAAAAATCTTAACTTTTGGAATTTAACTAAGACAGAAGAAGTCCGTGTTAAAAATGAGATTCTAGGAATGGTGAATCCATTTGTAAAAGGTATTAGTAATTTTCAAATTTATATTGATATTAATGGGTCAAGGTATAGTAATGAAAATATCGATGAAAATGTAATTTCAAAAATAAGTGATTCTATTGTACATTTTACTTTTGAAAATTGGATTTTGAATGTTTGTATAGAAAAGAAATTAAGGTATGCAAAAAGACAAGCTGATAAATTAATTAATGATTTGAAAGAACATAAATTTTCACTACAAAATATAGGTGGTTATGCAAAATATGATATTCCAAATCAGTATAAAATTGATTTAGCAGATAATGCTGAACTAACAAAGAAGTATCCGTACTTAAAAAACTTAAAACTAGATAAACTAATTACTGGTAATGATGCTTATCCTGGACATTTTAGAGGTGTAATCTATGCTGCTGATTTTTCTCAAGAAAATAGAGGTGAGTTTACAAAATTAGCCGAGAATTATCAACTCTCTGAAGACATAAAAACTTACAACGAATTAAGAACTGTATGGGAAGCTGCTAACGGAATATTTATATTTCGAAATGAATTTAGAATTCTTCCTTACGGCAGAAAAGATTGGATAGGTTTTACAAAAAAAAGTCAGACTTATAAGTACAACATATTTAAAGAACATACTACAGCTGGTTATATAACATTAGATGGTCAGACAAGTGAATGCCTTGTAGAACAGACAAATAGACAGGGAATAGTTGAAGATGAATATGGTAAAAACTTTTTCAAGATATTAAAGGAAGTATTGTTGGAAGTAATCGTTAGAGATGATGTAAATTTTAGAGCTGATTTTACTGCTCCAAAACCTAAAGAAAATCAGGAATTTATTGAATCCTTAAATGGTATTTTGAAGTTTAAAAGAATAATAGATAAAAAAGAAGAACAAGAAAAAACCTTATATGAAACAAAAAAAGCAGCTGACAATGCTGCTAAGGAAAATGAAGGACAGACTCCTGAAACAGAGTTTAATAATTTATTGTCAAGATATTTTAATGATTCAGAGTTGAAAAATATTTTAAATAATACGGATACAACTATCCGATTGCTTTTAGAAGCAATATTGGATTCCCTAAAAAAAGGTAAACAGACACAGTCTTATATAGTTGATTTAAAAGACAAAATTAATAAACTTTATGTACTTGATAAAGAAGTAAAGCAAAAAAATGAGCAGGAAAAGTATTTTAAACAAAAAGAAGTAGATGAATTATATGGACTTTTACCTATGGTTGGTCAAGGAATAATTGTGGAGGCTCTTACTCATGAATTAAATAGAATAGATGAGCACATAAAATCATATGCCTCAAAGTCGAAAGACTTACTAATTAAACAACCACTAATGTCAATTGACGATGTAATAAATAATCAACAGCTTATTATAAATGAAACAGCTTATCTAAGAGAGCAATTAAACCATTTGGAACCAACTTATAGAAAAAATAACAAATTATTTGAAAAGATAGATATTATACAGTTTATAAAGGACACGTATATCAATAATGGTCCTATGAGTAGAAAAGCTCTCAATAATGGCGTCTCTATAGAATTAACAGGTAGAACATTTAGAGTTGAAACTAATAAAGGATATTTAATAACAATTTTAGATAATTTATTTCTCAATTCATTATATTGGCTGGAGGAATCTTCCCAAGCCAAGAAAATATACTTTGAGGTTTATAATGATGGAAAAATAGTTATATTTGATTCAGGTCCTGGGATTCACAGGGATATTGAAAATAAGTTGTTTATGCCATTTGAATCTATGAAAAAGGATGGTAGAGGATTAGGTCTATACATTGTCAAAGAATTACTTTTAAAATTAGATGCAGATATATATTTAGACGAAACCAGAAGAAACGGACAATTGTATAAATTTGTGATTAAATTTAATAATATACTGGAGGGTTAAAATGTCAGTTGAACTAATAGAAAAAACTATTAATAAAATAGTAGAAAAATTAAGTTTATCAGAAATTAAAAATATAGTGTCTATAGATAATGACTGGTCTATAAATAAAAGTGTTATTGATACTAATAGTAATCTGTTGAATTTTCTACATAGTCATTCACTTCTGACAGAGGACGATGAATTAGAATTGAGCAATGATGGTTCAGTTATATTAATAAAAGATTTGCTTAATTCTAATAATTTAAAATTAAATTCATTAAGGACTACGGTTCAAAACATTATAAGTCAATCAGAGCTTCCTCCAACATTAATGTCTCTTAAATTTTTATTAGAAGAGATCGAGAAAAAAGTACCAGGTATAAATATTATTAAATCAGAAAAGATTGATACTGACTTTTCTCAATTTAATGAAAATTCCCTTTTTATATTAGATAAGGATATGGGCGAGGGGTATTCTGATGTTATTATCGAGAATATAATTAAAATAAATGATTTAGGAAGAATTAAGAATGATATTATTTTAATATATTCAAGTGCTTCTATAATCGAGTATGAGAATAACAGTTCAAAATTACAGTATTTAAGAGATAAGATTCAAATAGACGATAAGGATAAATATAATTTACTTATTTATAAGATGTGGGCTATAAGTAAAAAAGGTGATGTTGCCGAGTTATTACCAGAAGTATACAATATGCTACTAAATTCAATATATGGGAATTCACTGTACAACATTATTCAGTATAAATTATCTGCTGAAAAGGATGCATATAACGATTTGATTAGGATTGATACGACTGAATTATCAAGTACAATAAAGGACTCTTATATAGAGGGTGACAATATTATTCAATCATTAGACAGAATATATGATAGCTTAAAAAGTAAGCATGAAACAGAAAAAATGAATAATATTTATATGAAATCAATTGGGAGCTTGATTTCTTTTGAAAGAGAGAGTATTTCAAATATTATTAGAGAGGAATTGCAAGGGTATAGTAATTTTAGAAACAATCAGGTTAAAGAAAAAATAAAATTGTGCAAAGAAAATGCAGCTCAATATGCAATAGTTGATTATAGTGTGAATAAATACTATTATGATATATCTACCGGCGATATCTTCAGATTTAGAAATTTTGATTCGTCAAATTGGGAATATGGGGTATTAATTTCACAATCCTGCAGTTGTGTTTTAAGAATCCAGGGTAATGATATTAATAATATTCAAAGATCTTCAAACCAGATGCAATTGCTTATTCTTAATGGAAATCAAATAAAAGATGATTATAGTAATAGTGAATTAAGGGACATCAGAAATAATATTTGGCCTATCAAAATAGATGGGCAAGTACTAATGTTAACGCCTACTTCACAAATTATAACTATTGATGATGCAATCATAGATTTGTGTACGCTTAGTATCAATGGACAAGCTAATTTAAATTTCAATGTTGAGGATATTAAGAATTACAAGCCATTTCACTCTATTAAATATTTTGAAAGCTTCAAACAAAAGTATTTTGGAGATGAGTTTAAAATGCAAGGTGAATTACTAATAAGTAAATATGAGGATACTTTAAGAAATTTTTTTGAACAATATAATTCAGAAGTTGCTTGCGCCAGTGAGTGCTCTTACTATACAAGAATAGGACAAGAAACAAATAATATTAGGAATGAAATTTTTAATAAAACTATTTCGTTAAAATATAACTTGAATTTTCATGATAATTCCTTTGATATAGTTAGAATTGGTAGATTAGAACCAAAAAGGACTTTAATTCTAATTCAAGATTATGTTTATAATCTCTCAAAGGCCGGTGCTGACCCAATTCCAGTTAATTAATAAAGAAAAGCGTCGAATAATAAACATGATTACTATTTAGGGTTAGTGCAATTATAAAAATTACTTTGGAGAAATAAATTTGAGTTCATGAGTTATTATGACCTCATTATTAAGAAAGGAGCATCCCAACCCCTTTACCTCCATACCTTTATGCAAACAGTTATTAAATTGTTCAATGTAACTTTGAAATTGAGAATTAATATTCAAAATTTTTACAAAAGGACTTAAGGAAATAAAATAGTATTGAACATTCCAACCTAGATCTAATAGTTTACCAATTTTATACAATTGCTCAATTGCTCTATTGGAGTTTACCGACGGAAATAGAGTTGCTTGTTTTGTTGAAATTATACTTTTAGCTTCAAATAAGGTTTTGTGTTCTCCTAAGAGGGCAAAATCGGCTTTATAGCCCTCAATAGTTTTTTCTCTTAATATAACGGAAGAGGACCTTAAAAATCCATAGCTTTTTTGAAGATGTTCCCCTAAGACCAGATTTGCTACATTGAGGTTTAAGAGAATATATTTGTTGTAATGCTTTACTGCAAAAACACTATATTTTGTTCTAATATTAGTCGCTTTATTTAAAGTAAGCAGAACTTTTTTACCTTTTAAGTTAATTAACGGTTCTAGCTTTGAAGAACTTGGAAGATAACACTCAACCTCTATACCATTAATAAGGACTTTACATAAGAATCTATTTTTGCATTCTGCTAAGAAGATTCCTTCGATTAGCTCTTCGATAATTTTCATAGGTTCTCCATTCTCGCATTTATATAAAAGCAAATCCTTTATAGCTTATAATATTCTAAAGAGCTTTGCAAGAATTAGTATTTGAACACTATGAGAATCTAGTTTTAGATGGTATAATTAAGAATTATTGGGAATTATATCTTGGAAACTAAAAATTAGTCTTATTGGAGGGAATAATGGATAATAATCAAATAAGATGTGCTGAACTTTTAGATAAAAATCTTCAAATTGTCGCATGTGCAGGAGCTGGTAAGACTACCACAATCGTAAATCGCTTAATTAATATTATTAATAAAAAATTGGCAAAACCAAGTGAAATTGCTGCTATTACTTTCACCGAAAAAGCTGCGGGAGAGTTTAAAGAAAGAATATTTTCAGAATACGAAGGGCAAAACGGAGACTTGAGAGGACTTTCAGAGATTCGTGTTGGAACTATACATAGTTTTTGCTTTGAACTTTTAAATGAGTATTTTCCTAAATATAGAAGCTATGATATATCAAATGATATTCAAATAAAACTAATGGTAAAAAAGGAATTTACAGATTCAACTAAAAATTTATCATATCTTTTTGATAATTTAAAGTATTTAGATGGAAAAGGTAAAATGAAGAATGGGTGTTTACAACCATATAACTGGAGTCATATTTCAACAATACTTTCAGCAGTATCAATTATTAGAGAAGAGCAAATTCCAGAAAGTAATATTCCTGTTGAGTTGTTAGCATTTATGAGTAAATATATGGATTTGCTTAAACAAAATAAAATTTTTGATTATACAGAAATTCAAAATAAGTTTTTAAATGAGCTAAGGCAAGATAGAGGCTTTCGAGATTTTATATCAAAAAATATAAAATATATTTTCATTGATGAATACCAGGATGTAAACAGTATCCAAGAAAAAATAATTCTTGAATTACAAAATATCTCCTCACAAATAAATATTTGTGTCGTAGGAGATGATGATCAATTAATTTATCAATGGCGCGGAAGTAATATAAATAATTTTTTAGAGTTTGATAATAGATACAAGAATACTGTTGTAGAATATTTGGATATGAATTATCGTTCATCTGAGGGCATAGTAAAAACTGCTGAAATGGTTGTACTACCAAATAAGAAGAGAATGACAAAAAGCTTAAACTCATATGCTAAGTATCAATATGAGCAAGGTGATATTATTGCAAAAGCTGATTTTAATAATATTATTGAAGAAACAGATTTTATTGTAAAGGCTATTAAGAAACTTAAAGGGAGTATAATTACTGATTGCGATAATAAGTCTCGTACGATTTCCTATGCTGATATGGTTATATTAGTTCATTCTCCAAGTAAATTTAACGAATTTAACCAAACACTATTTTCTGAATTAGAGAGTAATAATATACCATACATCATTGAAGGAACAAAACGGCTATTTGATACTCCTGAAATTCGAGATATTATTTCTCTGTTCTTTTATTTTAATGGTAATTACGCAGGAAACCAGAATCCTATGTTTTTTGGTGAAGAGTTTATGCCTTTTTCATTAGAAAATGACTTAACATACTTTTCATTAACATCTGAGCAAGTTCGTAAGCTAAAAAAAGTATTTGAAGACTGTGCAGATGAACATATTGTTGCTGAAAAAAAGAACTTCTATGACTTTACTTTACAAGAACTATACCAAAATATTTTAATTGTACTTAATGTCTTTAATATAGATACGTCTGATTTATTGAATGAGAAATTGTTATATAATCTTGGTTCGTTCAGTGCAATTATAAATGATTTTGAAAAAGTGTACTTTAGGACACTTGCAAAAAACAGAATTTCGGAATTTGTTAAATTCTTAATGTATGATGTTAGGGAAGTTTATCCAGAAGGATGGTTATCGCCAAACTTTAGTAGCCTTAAATGCTTAAAAATTATGAGTTATCACAAAGCGAAAGGGTTGGAGTTCCCGGTGGTTTTCCTTCCTCACCTATGTACTGATTACTTATTTCCAGTAAAATCAGGAGGAGGATTTGTATCATGGGGCTTTATTGATCATACTAATTCACTTGACTCTATAAAAAGTAGATATATGGAAAAGAATGAATCTCTTAATAGATTGTTTTATGTCGGTATAACAAGATGTGAGAAATATCTTTTTATGACAAAATCTAAGATGTATATGAAACCTGGAGGTAAACAACCCAACATAAAAACGCCTGTACCTTTTGCTAACGCATCCAAGTCTCCTTTTGTGAATTATAATCATAATAGATTCTTAGAACGGGAATTAAAATATGTAGAGTTACAAGAATTAAATGAAGACGACCATGTTGTTTTTGATTTTACTACGTTAAATGACTTTTTTGAATGTCCGCACAAATTTAAATTGAATTCAATGATGGGGTTTCATTCTCCGTTAAATGTAAGAATGGGATATGGTAAATCTATCCATAATATACTTGAGCATATACATAGGGCTTACAGAGAAACTGGTAAGATTTCGTATTCTGAAAAAGATATTGATAAGCTTTTGGATACATATGTTAATCTTCCGTATGGTAATCATATGAAAACATTAATGGAAAGTATTAAAGCAAGTATAAAAGGAGTTATTGAAAAGTATATTAGGTTAAATGCAAAGACATTTCCAGATATAGAGTTAATTGAACAACGTGTGGATTATAAGTTAAATGATTATGTATTTATTAACGGACGAGTAGATCTTGTAAAGAATAATCGTTCGGGAGAAATTGTAATTATTGATTTTAAATCCTCTGATAAGGCTATTGCTGATACATCTAAAGATATGCAGTTATATCTTTATGCATTAGGATATTACAAATATACAGGAATTATGCCTACAGCAATTCATTCATATGATGTGAGCAACCAGGATTCAATACCTACGCAAATTACTTCTCAAGATTTAGTTGATATTGAATCAAAAATAATGGAGATATATATAAAAATTAAGGATAAAAACTTTTGTAAGATTCGAAAAGAGGATGCTAGAGCTTGCAAGAATTGTAATTACAAAGATTCGTGTCAAGATTGATAGTAAAATATTTAAATTAGTTGTATTTTCTATAAAGTCAACATGTGCTGAAACAAGGTTTTAGTATTGAAAAATATATAATTATTAATAAGTAGTCTAACCTAAAGGAGTTCATCTATGAAGTTAAAACGAACCACAGGCAAACTTTTAAATGAAAAATGGAATGTTAATGCCAAACATGCTTTATATCGAGAAGATGGAAAGTGGTATCACCACTTAACAGAATTTCCAGGAGCACTATTTGATAAGCATGGGTATATTTTATTTAATTCTAAAAATGAATATATAAGTTGCAATTACTTACAGCACGCAAAGGACTTACATTGTCCATCTGGAATTTCTTCTATTAATGGATATATCAAAGTAATTGATTAAATAGTGATGCCGTTTCAAAAGAGGATAGATTATTAAATGAAAAATCGTAACTTATTAAGAGCGGAGTGTGGTATTATGCATGACATAAAAGCACCAGATAGCTTTTTTACAGGGTCTTCTGGTGAGGATATAGTAAAATTTTATTTAAAGCAATGGAAAATAGCATGTACCTCCATAGAAAAATCAGATTTTGGTGAAGATATCTTATGTGATATGTTTGCTTCATCAGAGGATGGAACTACAAATATTCGTACTAATTTATCATTTAGGACACAGGTCAAAACAACTCAAAATATAGAAAATGATGGATATATACGTCTAACAAAGAAAGGATTTTCTGTTTCAATCTCTACTGCGCTATTGCAATTGTGGCAAAAAAGTTATTTTCCTGTAATTATTGTAGTTTGGGATTTATCTGCAAATAAAGGATTCTGGGGTATCCCAGATAAATATGAAAAAGAACTTAATAATATAAGTAACGATACAATGACAATACATATTAGAAAAGAGAATGACTTTTGTACAAGTGGAGATAGTATTAAAAACTATGTCAGGGATTATTATGCTAAAATTTTTAAGTTAGAGTTCTCAAAATATAGAGGTTTAATTTATCCATTAAGCATGCCAAGTTATCGCTTGTTTACTGCATATGAATTATGTAATATTACTGAAATAAAAAGCGGAATTGATGTATATGGTCACGTAGCAGATTATGAACCTACATTCCTTGTTTCATATAATAATTTGAATTTAGGCGGAAGTTTGTATTTTATTGAGTATGTACAAGAAGCAACTTCAACAGATGAATACATATCAAGCCTCAAAAATTATATTTTGGGTCTCAAATTATCCAATAAAAGTAATGAATGGATCTCGTTTGTTGTAAGCCCGATAGAAATTATTACTACAAACGATGATAGAGTCATTAGTAGATTAACAGACTGGACATGCTTTTCGCAATTTAAAAATGGATTATATAATGACTATGACTTTACATTTTCATTATCAGATGACT
The DNA here is from genome assembly GCA_029266335.1 of Eubacterium sp. GTDB lineage: Bacteria > Bacillota > Clostridia > Acetivibrionales > DSM-1351 > Ruminiclostridium. Next base: position 67,024 of record JAQSXC010000012.1, read on the forward strand.
ATTTTTATTCTGAGGCGGTCCGTGCAACATCAGGAAAGCAGAATTATTTCGTTCATAAAAGTGGAAGGTTTTCAGTTGAGATTTTTGCAAGAGGTTGCTATTCATATGCTAGTAAAAAAGACGATGAGCTAAGAAATACTATATATAAACATTCATTTTGTGTATGGGATATATCAACTTGTAAAGAACCAGAAATTGAGCAGTTAATTGAGTGGTGTAAGAATAAATCGTATAATATAGAATTTTTGGAAGAAGATCAAGGGTTTGTTGTGATTTCGCATCCTTCGTTTTTTACTGGAAAATATGGAGTTTTGCTTCCAGGAGTGATTACTTGGGAGAAATTTGACCAAATTAATTTTATTTCAGAAGATTTTATACAACAGATTCCTTGGGGTAAATTGCCTAATGAGGGTACATATATAAGTCTATGCGAAAAATATTTTAATATAAAATCAGAGCCTATAACAGAGATTATTACTCCATATGAGGAGACAATACAGGGAGCAGCGCTAAGACATGATGAAAGAGTTATTAGATTTATATGTTATATAGAAGCATTCGAAAATGGATTTGAGCTTGAATATCAAAAAATATCAACTGAATTGGAAATAGCACTTAATAAGAAGTTTAAGGATACAAAATTTTCATTTGTACAATACCAAGATTTAAATGATTTAATATTAGAAATAAAACCGTTTTACAATATGTCAACAAAAGAAGCAGTTGATATAGCGGCAGTCTATTTTCTGATGCTGTTAGATTCGCTTTCAACTTTTATAAATGATTCTAAAAATATGGCTTATTATATTAAATATTTGTTGGATCGTTGGCTTCCGGAAGGACTGGTCTCAAAGTAGAAATAAAATTAGCTCTATAGAAATTTATTACTTAAATTTTAAAACTTTTTTATCATACTTTATTTATATAATAAGTATTGTAATTCCTTAAATTTTACAACTTTATTTTTGGAATAAATAAAATTAATGGGAAAAACAGAATATTATATAAATATAAATTATAAAACTTTTTTATAATTCCTCACATTGTCAGTTCTCAAAAAGTTTGGTTGGTACTCATCTCAAATAGTTTGGTACTGAGAGTCAAAGACAATTTATGTATAGAATAAAGTCAAAATATTATTTTAAAACAGTTGTATAGTAATTTTTTTAAATCATGAGGTAAGTGTTATATAAAACGCACTTACCTCATGATTTTTATTTATACGAATAGAGGACTGAATATTACATTTTAAGATATATTATGATAAAATAAGTACAGTTGGATAAATGTGTAAAATTGTTTTTTATCATTAAAGCCATAATGAAAACAATTCTAATAACATCTTTATTATGGCTATGTTGAGAAGCAAGAATAAACTTAGATTATAGCAATAATGAGAAGTTAGCAATAGATGACCATATCGCGCATTTATAACAATAATGTAAAAATATCTCTTGCACAAGAAAGATTTTGATTATTTTATTCTTATGTCAAAGTCAAAGATACTAGAAATCGGAGGTGTAAAATGAACACTAACTACGATGGTGTAAAATTTTACAGTGAATATGATTTGAGTGTAGGATTTCATCTAGAAAGGGCAGAATTAGTTTTGAATTCTTCTGATTCCAATAATGAGTATAATGACATAAACCAAATCATTGAATTGTATAATATCAAACAATATCTTGACCACGGATTACGTCTGACTACATGGGACAATTTTGAATTTACCAAGTATCAAGAAAAAAGCAAGACTTTTCCCAATATCATTGGTAAATTCTTTGCAACGATTAATGGTAAAAATCTGGCTGAGTATTATGGTCAGTTATGCGTTACATATAATGAGGATTTTTGGCAACTCCTATGTGATTACAAAGCCTATGAACGCATTGAAAAGGATAATTTCTCCAAGCTTCTGCTCCAGAACGACGTTGTTCTTTGGCATATTTTGCAGCATAGGGAACTTGTTAGATACTTCGGGCAAGAAATTGCGAGCTATATGAAAACCGCAGATGAAAGCGCAGAATTATTAATGGATCAGTTCTTATCCGTTCGCAGAGATACTTCAACAAAATACCTTTTCCCAGACGAACTTACTCAGCAAGACCGGAATGAAATTCTACAAAAATATGTCGAATCAAAAAGTGCAAATCCGAACTATCTGAAGCTACTGGAAAATTCCCAAAGCACAAAAGAGTTTCCAGTTGGAGACCGGCTACGTCGAGATGCAAAAAACAAGTATGAAGAATACTGGAATACGAACACTGATCGTAGTAATGGAATTGAATTTGGCGTAGAAATATCTTTTGCCTCTTTACCTGAGCAAGATAAAAAAGAATCTCTCGAGAACAATACGTTTTGTGCAATATATTGCAAAGAGTGGGTCAAAGAAAACCTTGATTATCCAACACTGCTGAACAACTTCATATACTTGTTTGAGTATACAGATAAATGGTTTCGCTGTAGTTTTGTCTCTACACAGTCAAGGATGAGCGCTCTTGAGAAAGTACTAGGTGTCAAAGGAAAAAGAGATTATATAACAGGATCATATTTTACCATGCAACGTATGAAGACGTGTGTGCAAATGGTAGCATATCGACGGGAACTGGATATAAATGGGGTGCAACTTGAAGCCATATTCCAGTGGTTCTTTGAAGCATATTTATTAGATGAATTTCAAGCAAATGGCTTTGTCTATATTGCGCCGTCAGAGAATACAGCAACGTTTGAAAAGTGCAAGCTTCTTGCTTCTGCAATCGATGGAGTACTGAAGCAATACCGGCTGTTTTGCGAAGATGGATATGTTGACCGTGAGCTTTTGGAAATGTCGTCCGGTCATATAATTTTTAGCGATCTCAAAAGTATGCAAAACAAGAAATACGCCTATTCAAATAGTGAAGTCTTGAGGAGGGAGCAGTTTTTCTTGTATTCAGACCAATCTCCGTTGCATTTCACTAAAAAAACTCAGAGTAAATATCATTCCTTTGCTCAGTTGATTCTGAATGAAAGTATAGTTTTGGGTGATTTTGCGGACTTTCAAAAGCCTGATGTTGAATGGCTGATAAGTAGAGAAATACTTACCCAGAATGAAAACGGATCTCTGTCTTTGAATATATCGATAGCTTTTATTCTTAAGGAACTGTACGAAAATGAAGTAATCTGCCCACTATATTGCGAAAAGCTTAAGGCGCTTTTGGATGAATTGCAGACCATGGGTGATATAAAATATGAGAGCACACTGTTTTCCAAGCCTGAACAGGAATACTTGAATTATATGCTCAATAAGTCGGAGTTCAGCAATGGTCATGATTTGCGCAACAAGTATCTTCATGATACTCATTCGTTAGATCTTGATAAACAAAACACAGACTATCTAGAACTTCTCAAAATCATGGTACTAATTGTCATAAAAATCAATGAGGAATTCTGTTTACGCGAAGACATGACAGCGTTGGATAAAACGAAAGACTCCCAATTCTTGATTTCAACGCTAATACCTGAATAGGATGGGCTTGATGTTAAGGATACATTGGGCGAAATTGTAGCAGAATAGGAGAAATGATAATCCTAATTATTTGATACGTAATGTTTGCCCATTAGATTATAGTTTCCTAAAAATCAAATAATCTATCTGCAATTGCTAGGAAATCGTATATGTCGAATTATCTCTAATGGTATTATATCAAAATGATATAACAGTATATTAAAGGAACGAGTGGAGCTAAAAATGACCGAACTTAGAAATTGTAGACAATGTGGAAAGATTTTTGGCAATGTGGGTGGTTCAAGTATCTGTCCCAAATGCCATGAGGCTGAAGAAGAAGTGTTTAGGTTAGTAAAAGAGTATATCTATGATAATCCTAATGCAACGCTATCCCAGGTATCAACTGAATTGGACGTAAGTGTTGCAAAAATCAAGCGTTACCTTAGAGAAGGCAGACTTGAAATTGTAGGTGATTCCAACATGTTCTTAGAATGTTTAAGTTGCGGAAAAGCAATAAAAACAGGTAAGGTATGCAGTGGATGTGCACAAGATATTGCAAATAGTTTTGAAGATACAGCTATAGAAATTGGTAAGGCAATAGCAAAACAAAATGCGGAAAAAAAGATTGATATGAGATTCCTCAAAGACAAGTAGCAGGGTGAATCCGAAGGAGGAAATTAGTATACCTAAGATTAGTACACAATATTCAGAAAAATGCTACTGCATGTAATCAATATTACCCGGCCCACTGTCAATGTGCCCACTGCTGCGCAAAATGAGCATACGGAGAAGTTGAATTATAGATCTTTAACTTCGCATTATATTTTATGAGAAGACAAAAGGGGCTGTAGCAAAACAGTCCAAAAACAGAGCCAAAATGACTGCAAAAGCAGGCACTTTGACTCTGTTTTTTGGTATACTTGAATTGATGAAAAACACAATATACCATAAAAATTATGGCACAGGAAAACGTAATGTGCAACTGAAAATTGATGAGGCTTTTGCTGAGAAAGTAATTCCAGCGGACGACAGTGTGCGGCTCTTAGATGAAATTATGGAGGAGATGGATCATACCGCGCTTTTTAGAGCATATCCTGTAAAAATACATAATTACGGGATTCATTTTTCATTAACATGTTGTATAATGCTGTTAGAAGCGTTTTTCAATTGATTTTCAGCTTTCTTGGCCGTAAAGCTTTCAAACGAAGCTGGCTGTTACGGTTTTTTGATGCATTACGCTTTTACCCGAATAATTTTCTAAAAAAATGAAATAAATGTGGAGATTAGCTTATCTAACATAAAGGAATAGTTTGAAAGAAAAACACTTTCAAACTAATCAGTCTCCGGCGGAATTTAGGCACCGCCAATATTTCCGCATATAAAGCGTGCGGAATGGCGATGTGCAAAGTACCATTTACGCCTTATCTGGCTCTGGGTAAGTGTGTGAATTGTTTTCATAAAATTTTTGTGAGCCAGAAAGGCTAATGGTACTTAATATGAAAAAAGAAATACTTCGAATGGAAAATGTAATTAGTCAAGATCCGGATATGACAAATCTTGATAATTTTAATATTCATATGTTCCAAGGGGAGATTCTTGGCCTCATTGGAGTGAATGACTATGGAAAAGATGTGTTGGTCAATCTTATTTGTAAAAATACGCCCATAAAGTTCGGGCGAATTTATTTTTCCAATGTGTTAGTAAACAGTTATCATTATAGTGACGGGTCTGATAATAAGGTATATGTAATCGACCAGGAAAGCAAGCTGATAAATGACTTAACTGTAACAGATAATGTATTTGTACTGAGGAAAAGCTTCAAAAAGTACATTATCAGCAGAAAAGTTTTGGGAACACAGCTAAATCAATTACTAAAAGAGTTGGATGTATCATTGGACCCTAAAGCTGTTTGTATGGATTTAACAGAATATGAAAGATGTGTGGCGGAAGTATTAAAAGCAGTAATACAAGGGGTAAAGCTTATTATTGTAAATGACTTAAGTAATATTTTAAGTGATGATGATTTTCAGAATTTTAAGAAACTGTTAATCAAAATGGCAAAAAAGAATTATTCCATACTGTATATTGGAAACCATCATGAGGAAATTTTCCCTATTTGTGACAGATTGGTTTTAATGCAAGACGGAAGAATAATTAAAGTGCTGGATAAAAAGGAAATGTCGGATGAAAAAATATTACCATACACCATCTCATTTAAAGATACCCAGCCTGCCATTAAAAATAACGATAATAAAGATACAATATATTTTCATAATATAAGCACAAGCTACTTGAATAAAGTTTCATTTTCAGTTCAAGCCGGGGAGTGTATCATATTATATAACAAAAGCAGCAAACTGCAGTTGGATACGGTTGACTTTTTGAGTGGTGAGCAGGAGATAGTATCAGGAGCGATTGCACTGGGACATAAAGTATTAAACCCTAAGAAAATGTACAGGTATTTTGGAAGTGAAATAGTGGTTATTGGAGAAGATGCATTAAGCTCAATGCTTTTTTATGATATGAGCTATATTAATAATTTTTGCTTCCTGCTGGATAAAAAAACCCATAGGAGCAACATTACCGGAAAAGTTAAAAGGAGTATCCAACAAGAATACTATAAAGAATTAGGTAATGAAGTATATGCAAATGATTTAAGGGAATTGGATAAAAAGTCACTTTACAATTTGATATACTACCGGGTTCATTTATTAAATCCCAAAATTGTTTTTGTTGTTCAGCCTTTTTCTAATGCAGATATGTATGTAAGACGTCATATCATTCATTTGATTAGAATTTTAAAACGCAAGGGAATTGCAGTTGTGATACTTGCCGTAAGTATTTCTGACAGCTTTCATGTAGCTGACAGGCTATTGCTTTTAGAAGAAGGTACAATAAAGGAAGAATACTTTCCGGATACCTTCAGTCAAATTAGAATCAGCGATTAATACCCAAAGAATATCCCCCCTATTCCAAACAAACACCCCTACAATTACAATTTTAGGGGTGTTATACTCATTTTGTAAACATCTCATAAAGCATTGTAAAACATACACTGGGTTTTATACATTTGGGTATCTGGTTAGAACGATTTTATTATTTTCCTGTCAAGTTATGCTATTGTGTACTTATTTATATTAATATAATTTCTTATAACGAGGCAATAAAATGTCCCCCACCTCTCTTAGGTGGCGGGTACCGCTTCGGGTTTCAGGCGGCGAGCATATCTCCCGCCTCGTTGAAACGCCGCTGATGTAAGAAAATTATCCTACAACCGGAAAATTTTCTTTGAATTGAGGCGTTATAACCAAAGTACTATTAATTAATTTTGGATTTGGGGGAGATTAAATGAAAGTAATGCCTGTAGGATCTAAAATCATGCAATCAATTACTTCGTTATCTGTAAAAGTATCATCTGGATTTGAGGGCAAATCTTTTCTTCTAAGAAAATTTAAAATTAAAACCAGATTAACAGCGTCTTTTGTTTTATTGTTAATAGCCATGTTATTAGTCACAAGCATATATTCATATAGCAGCTCAACCAATACAATGAATGAAAGAGTAAGAACAGACTCATTGCAGGTTATGGGCCAGACGAGTGTAATTCTGAATAATGAGATAAAAAGGATGGAAGATTATTTTCTGGATATAGGTCTGAATGCTGCTGTTCAGGATGCACTGAGTAAATATACGGTTGGAAATAAATTTGAACAATTGGATCAAGCCAGAACGCTAAAAAGCTTTTTATCAATTAAATTTGCAGCTTCAAATGACATCGCTTATTGTGGCATATTTCATGGAAACAACTTTACTCAGGAAGAAGCGTACAATACTGCAAGTGTTACTCCTGATGTCGGGGCAATAGCTAAAAAAGACTTAAAGCAACTTGAGTGGTCAGACTTTATTGTTGATCCTTCAAATTCCAATATTACTTCTTATTACGGTATACAACAGAATATTACTTCTATTGCAGATAAACAAAACGTCTTGGCAAAAATGGTTTTAATACCAAAAAACAATTATCTTGCCAGTGCATTTGAAAAATTGGACATTGGAATAGACCCAAAGACTGAAAAGGCTTTCCCTATATTTGTTGCAGATAACAATGGAAAGATAATAGCGTCAAGAACCGTTGAAGAATATCCCTTAGGAAAAGCCACAGAAGTTTCAACGGTAATTGCAAATAATATTATGAGGAATATCAAAAAGGGCTCAACCGGATTGGAAGCCGGTGACTTTGATTTGAATATTGAGGGCAGCACCAGAATGGTTACATATTCTCAAATAAATAAAGATAAGCAGTTGTTTGTTATTTCAATAGTTCCATATTATTATTTAAACAGTGCTGCAAACAAACTTAGGATAAATATTTTTATTATCGGGTTTATATGTGTCGCTATTGCATTTGCATTGTGCATTGTTATTGCCAGAAGTGTTTCCAAACCTTTGAATAAATTAGTCCGGATAATGAAAAAAGCAAAGGAGGGGGATTTGACAGGCCAAATCCAGGATAATGAAAAAGATGAAATAGCAGATGTATGTCGTAATTATAATGATATGCTTATGAATATAAACTCGCTTATAGGAAATGTCAGAAATTCTACACAATGTGTTCTTAGTGTAGCCAACAAGATTTCAATCACGTCAAAATCCACATATAGTGCTTCGGAGCAAGTGGCTTTGACAGCTGAACAGATAGCTAAGGGTGCAGCAGATCAGGCTGCCGAAATAAATGCCAGTGTGGGTAATATGGAGCAGCTATCCACCGGTATTACACTTGTTGAAAATGATATAGCTAAAGTAATTACACTGTCAAATAAAATTAAAAACTTAAACACTAAGATTATGAACTCAATTTCAGAGCAGATAAATCTTCTGTCATTGAATGCAACCATTGAAGCTGCTCGTGCAGGCGAATCAGGGAAAGGGTTTGCTGTGGTGGCAAATGAGGTCAGGAAGCTGGCAGATAAATCAAAAGAGTTTACCGGCAGCATAGATGACATTATTGCTTCTATTGAACATAAAACCAATGTTACTGTTGATCAGGTTAAAAATTCCGATAGTGCTGTCTATGAGCAAAAAATAGCTGTTAAGGAAACCGAAGAATTATTTAACATGGTATTCAGTTCAATAGAAATAGTTTTAAAGGATATCACAAGAACAGAAAAATCTGTTGCAGGCATAGTGAAGTCAAAAGGGAACGTTTTGGAATCAATGGAGAATATTTCAGCAGTCGCAGAAGAATCGGCTGCAACAACAGAGATGATTTCCGCAAGTACAGAAGAACAGTTTGCATCAGCAGAAGAATTGTCAAATAATGCAAGCGATTTGGAGAGCCTGTCAATAGTTTTGAACAGTGAACTGGATAAGTTTAAGACAGAGTAAGCTCATAACAAATAAGCAAAAGAGAATTAGAAAGTGGGAGATGTCACAGCAGTGTCCTGAAAAACAGTCAGCGTACAAATTAATACAATCAAAGGATACTGCTGATGTTAATGATCTATTAAAATTTTACATGTTTACATAAAAAATTATCAAATGGCTTTTAAAATCATTTGTTTTAAGTTATATTGTTATTAAAGTTATTTTTTGCAGTAGTCTGTAACATCTAAAATGTATATTGTCCGGCGGGGAAAAGTCCTAAAATTCACTTTATATAAATTAAAATGCTTTGTAATATCTTTTCCTGATCGGATCTAAATGTATGCAAAAAGAAAGGTGTAGTATGAAACTTATTATTGCAGATGATGAAGATAAAATTTGTCAGCTTATCTACAAATTAGTAGACTGGGAAAAGCTGGATATGGAAGTGGTTTCAATTGTACATAATGGTATTGAAGCGCTGAAGTCCATTGAAAAACACAAACCGGATGTAGTAATTACGGATATTCGTATGCCTGGGTATGATGGTCTTGAAATGATTCAGCGCGCCAAAGAAATAAGTGAAGATTTAGATTTTATTATAATTAGTGGATACCGCCACTTTGAATATGCACAAAATGCTATAAAATACGGGGTAAAGGATTATCTCCTCAAACCAATTAAAAAATCAGAATTAATGGATACTCTTTCCAGATTGCGGGAGGAGTATTTAAAACGTACAAAAAAATTATCCAGTGAAGAACAATACCGTATTTCAATAAAAGACAATTTAGATCGGTTACGCAGCGGATTTTTTACCGATATTCTATTCAAAAGAGTCACTGCAGAAGGGATAATGAATATTGAAAATATTAATGAAAAGTATCACTACAACTTTTGTGATGGCTTTTTTCAGGTTGTGCTGATTAAAATTGATGGTGTAGATACATGCTCTCAAAGTAATACTGAATATATCCGGGAAAAAGTATTACAGTCCATTCATAAAAAAGTAGATGAATATTGCTATGATATTGAAAGTATTTTTGAAAATAATTTATGCTATATTGTCCTTAATTGCAGTGAAGATAGCAGGAAAGCTGTCAGGCGTTCGCTGAAAGCTTTATTGGATGAACTTTTATTACAAAAAGATATTATAGAAGGTCTTAAAATTACAATAGGAGCAGGTATTCCAAAAGACTCGGTCCGTGGTGTTTTTTATTCAATGAAGACAGCAATGTGGGCAATAGAGCAAAGGCTTATACTTGGTGTTAATAAAGTGGTAGAGGGTGCGGAGGTGTCGTCAAATGAACTGGCTGATAGTTCCACCTTTACTGAGTTTAACAGGAAGTTGATTGAGGCACTTGAAAGATTAGATGAAAAGCAGGTAAGAGAGTCATTTGTTTTTTTAGAAACAAGCCTGAAAAATAAAGAATCAACCACTGGTCATGAAGTTATTCAAATGGCAAAAGAAGCCATGAATTTGTATTTATTTCATCTGAGACATAATAAATTTGTAATTAAGGATTCTGATGATTTTTTTGATACTTTCAGTTTGAATATAGAAAATTGTGGTTCGATGGAGGAAGTTTTTGCAATACTTTCCAGAACAATTATAAAATCATTTTATCAGGTAATTGCTGACAAACAGCAGGAAGACAGTAAACCAATCCGTGAGGCAAAGCAATATATTAAAGATCATTATAAAGAGCCGATTTCACTGGAAATAGTCAGTGATTATGTAGGGTTCAACGCTACATATTTTAGTTCTTTGTTTAAAAAAGAAACAAACACGACTTTTTCGGAGTATTTAACAAGTGTACGAATGGAAAGGGCTAAAGAACTATTAAAGGAATCAAATTTGAATGTTGCTACAATTTGTGAAGAGGTAGGCTATAATGATACAAAACATTTTTCAAAAGGGTTTGCAAAGTATACAAATTTAAAGCCAAATGAATATAGAAAAATATATTCCTAGAAGGTTATCGTATGAGAAAAGATAGAAGTTTTTTACTTGATAACATAAAAAAATGGGTATGGATGACACTGATATTTATTGTTCTGCTGCTGGCGCTTATGGGTTTTGCTGCCATTACTCTTCCTGCATACAAAATTATTTTTGTTCTGACGGTTCTGTTTTTTTTCCTGATAGTTTATATGGGGTATATAACAGTTTATCTCCGGTACCGTCAAATGGAAAAATTATTTCAATTATATACTGAAGGATATTTTGTAGATGATTTTTTTGAGCAGGATATTAAAATAAGTAAAACAGTGAGTAAGGTGCTGGAATTATTATCGGATCGTCTTGATAAATCCGCACTTTTGAACGTATCTAAAAAACAGGCCCAGTATCTGGCATTACAAAACCAAATCAATCCCCATTTTTTATATAATACATTGGAAGGAATCCGCAGTGAAGCCTTATGTGCAGGGATGGACGGGGTTGCATCCATGACTGAAGCCCTGGCTACTTTTTTTCGATACACCATATCAAATGTAGATCATTTAGTGACACTGGAAGATGAATTATCGAATATTGAAAATTATTATATTATTCAGCAATTTCGTTTTGGAGATAAATTAAGTTTAAGTATAGAGTATGACGAAGAGGATGATGATTTGTCCATTCTAAACTTAAAACTTCCAAAGCTGATTTTACAGCCAATTGTTGAAAATTCCATTTACCATGGTATTGAACGGAAAATTGGGAAAGGTAATTTGAGAATACGTATAGACTATACCGCAGACAGACTTATTATCAGAATTTCAGATGATGGAATGGGCATGGAAAAAGAAGCTTTAGATAAGCTTAATAATAAGCTCTTAACATATTCTTTGGAGGATATGGAATCGAAAAAAGAGAAAAAGGGCGGAATAGCAATTATTAACGTAAATAACCGAATCAAGCTTATATTTGGCGAGAAATATGGCATATACATTTATTCTACTCAAAATGTCGGAACAGACGTAGAGATTACATTACCTATCGTAAAGGAATGATAATATGAAAAACACTTCAAAGGTGTTGATCAATCTTATGCGCAAAATCAATTCTTTCAGCGAAATTAGAATCAGCTGTTGACACCCAAAGAATGCCCCCCCTATTCCAATCAAACGCCCCTACAATTACATTGTTAGGGGTGTTATACTCATCCTGTAAACAACATTTCATATGGCATTTCTGAAACAGATAAGAAAGGTGAAATAGATGGAAGATTATATCGTTGAAGTAAGTGGAGTGTCTAAAAGATTTCCAGGCGTTTTAGCTCTTGATAATGTAAGCTTTAATCTGAAAGCGGGCGAAGTACTGGCATTACTTGGTGAAAACGGAGCCGGAAAGTCAACCTTGATGAAAATTCTTAGCGGTGTTTACATAAAAGACTCAGGCACTATGAAAATCTTTGGACGGGAAGTAGATGAAATGAATCCAAAGAAGGCACAGGAATTAGGTGTTGCCATTATTCATCAAGAGTTAAATATGTGCGCCCACCTGTCAGTTGCAGAGAACATTTTTCTCGGAAGAGAAATAACAAAATCAGGAGTTTTGTCTAACAAAGAAATGGAAAGACAGGCCAGAAAAATATTGGATAATTTAAATATTGATATTAGTCCGGACACAATAGTTGGTGATCTGGCAGTATCAAAACAGCAAATGGTAGAAATTGCAAAAGCACTTTCTACTAATGCAAAAGTCCTGATTATGGATGAACCGACCAGTGCACTTACTTCCAAAGAGATAGACGATTTATTTTTGATAATTAAGAAAATAAGATCGGAAGGCTGTGGAATTGTATATATTTCTCACCGCCTTGAAGAACTGGAACATATTGTAGACAGAGTTACCATATTGCGGGATGGACAATTTATTAAAAGTATGGATTATAAATCAACCACTCTTGAAGAAATTATCGCTAATATGGTTGGACGTGAAATAAAAGAAAAATTCCCCAGGGTACAATGCAAAAAAGGCAAAAAAATTCTGGAGGTTAAAAATCTGAATGCGGGTAAAATGGTGAGAAATATAAACCTTGACCTGTATGAAGGTGAAATTGTCGGAATCGCAGGATTGATGGGAGCAGGCAGAACAGAAACCACAAGAGCGATTTTCGGCATAGACCCAAAAGAATCCGGTGAGATTATTCTGGATGGTAAAGCAATTACAATAAATAAACCACGGGATGCTATTCAGGCGGGTATCGTTCTTGCTCCCGAGGATCGGAAAAAAGATGGTTTATGTACAAAACTCAGTGTCAGGGATAATATAAGTCTCCCGAATTTGGATATCTTGTGTAATGCACTAAGTATTGTAGACAGAAAGAAAGAAAAAAGCATGTCGGAAAAAGCAGTTAGTGATTTAAAAATTAAACTTCCGACGGCTGAAGTCGATGCCGGCAGTCTCTCAGGCGGAAATCAGCAAAAAGTAGTAGTTGCAAAGTGGCTCGCAAGAAATTCCAGAGTAGTTATATTTGATGAACCTACCAGAGGTATTGACGTTGCTGCAAAAGTAGAAATATATAACTTGATGAATGAACTGAAAGAGCAGGGAATCGGCGTATTGTTCGTTTCATCTGAAATGCCGGAAGTTATGGGGATTTCGGATAGAATTATTGTAATGTGCGATGGCAAGGTAACTGGAGAAATGCCAACAAGTGAAGCTACACAAGATTCAATTCTAATGTATGCAACTAAATTTGATAAAAAAATTGATGCTGTTAAGGCTTAAATAATAGTGCTCAGAGGAGATGGGAAAATGGGAAAGGAATTAAAACCAAGTTATTTCAAGAAAATTATGTCCATAAGAGGTATGGGACAGGTACTGACGGTAACAGTAGGATTAGTGGTGCTTTGCATCGTGTTTGCCTTTTTAAATCCTACTTTTGCATCCTCAAAAAACGTAGGCAACTTATTAAGACAGATTGCTCCCATTGTTTTGATTGGAATAGGCCAATCCTTCGTACTTATTACAGGAAACATTGACTTGTCAATTGGGTCTGTTGTTGGTATGAGCTGTATGATTTCAGCAACTTTAATGACCAAGGGAGTAAATCCCTGGGTGGCTGTAATGATTACAATAGTTTGTTGTTTGATTGTCGGAGTAATTAACGGACAGCTGGTTGCAAAATGTAAATTGCCTCCGTTTATAGCGACATTGGGTACTATGACGATTTCAAGGGGTATAGCGCAGATTGTAAATAACAACTATAATACCGACTCCATTGGAGAGGGAGCAAAAACTTTCCGTGATATATTCTATTATGGTAAAACTCTTGGTCTATACAATACAATATGGATTGCAATTATTCTTTGGATTGGATTTAACTTTTTACTTAGCAGAACGCGTACCGGACGTCATATATATGCTGTTGGAAGTAACATAGAAGCATCAAAATTATCCGGTGTCAGTATAGTAGGAACTACGGTAAAGGCTTATCTGGTAAGTTCATTCTGTGCGGCGGTTGTAGGTTTGATTATTTGTGCTACATCCGGTATGGGGACTATGGATGCAGGTAATATGTACGAAATGTACGCAGTTGCTGCATCAGTAATCGGTGGAGTCAGTACGCTGGGTGGACAGGGTATTCTGCTTGGAACCATAATTGGTGCTGCTATCTGGGGTGTTCTACAAAATGGTTTACAATTTGCCGGAGCGCCGGTCGCTATCAGAAATATTGTAATCGGTATTATCGTAGTTGTTTCTGTATTACTTGATGTGGTAGTTCGTTCAGGAAAGCCTAAAAAGAAAAAAGAAAGCAGCAGTAAGATTGGACTTAAGCTAAAAGCTTAATTCATAGAATTAACAACTTATAATTTTTGAGGAGGTCTCGAAATGAAAAGAAAGTTACTTAGCGCATTATTAGGTGCAGCGATGTTAGGGACAATGTTAGTAGGATGTGGAAGTTCGGCAGATAAGGCTGCTGACACATCAACGGCAGCTGTATCAACACCTGAAGCAGCTGCCGCATCTACACCGGCAGCAGATAAAAAATTCAAAGTATACTTAATTACAATGGACCAAATGGATCAATATTGGGTTAACATTGATGCCGGAGCAAAAAAGGCAGCAGCAGAGCTGGGAAATGTGGAATACAAATGGTCAGCACCGGATGTTAAAGATGATGCAAAACAGATCGAATGTATTAATAACGCAGTAGCAGATAAGGCAGATGCTATTCTTTTAGCAGCAAATGGCCCTGATGCGGTTACGGCAGCTTTAAAAGAAGCACAGGCCGCAGGCGTTAAAATAGTATATGTTGACTCAGCAGCAAAATTTGACGGTGAAGCAACCTTTGCTACAGACAACACAGCAGCTGGAAAAACTGCAGGCGAAGAGATGAAAAAAGCTTTGGAAGCTGCAGGTCAGACTTCTGGAAAAATCGGTATTATAAACGTTAATGCAGCAACAGCATCTTGTGTAGCCCGTGAAACAGGATTCCGTTCAGCTTTTGAAGGATCGAAATTTGAATTACTTGCAACTCAGTATGGTGAAGGCGATGCAGCAAAATCAAAAGATATCGCAGCTAACTACATAACATCAGGAGTTGTTGGTATATTCGGTACTAATGAAGGTTCTACTGTAGGTGCCGGTAATGCTATTCAGGAAGCAGGCGGAAAAGTTATTGGTGTAGGTTTTGATAAATCTGATACCATTCTTTCATTAATAAAAGATGGAGTCTTATTGGCAACTATGGCTCAAAATCCTGACGTAATGGGAGAAAAAGGAGTTAAAGCAGCAGTTGACGCTCTCCAGGGCAAGAGCTTGGGCGGCGCTGTAACTGATACTGGTGTTTCTGTAATAAATAAGGCTAATATTAAATAATTAATTAAATACTAAAAAAGGATAGGAATAGGTAATTTTGAACTTTAAAAATTACCTATAATCCTTTTTTTGAATTGAAAATAAATTGAATCATTCTGATTAATTCAATTTGTTCTAAATAAACATCTGGAGGTTCATTTCAAATTATTATTTTATAGTTAAAATGAAGCCCTTTTTTTGTTAAATTCCCAAAAATAGTATTTTATGAAAGGAGTGTAGTTATGAAACTAAAACGTACGTTGAGTTTCTTTTTAGCTCTTGTTATGATGCTGACCATGATTTTAAGCAACATGGCTGTTTTCGCAGAAGGGGGTACAGTCGACGAATTTGATAAACTGCGGGAAAAATGGCAGTATATGGCTATGGGTGGAGATTATGATCCAAATGACCCTAGTATGCAAGAGTTACTTCATGCTATAAATAATGTTGCACAAGACCTCCTTGACAGGATCAATCCAAGTCCTACTCCGGATTGGGGTGCAAATGATTACCTTTGGCCGGAATATATACTTGGCAAGCGCAGTGACGCATATGCTGATTCGAATAACACCCAGTTTTCTATCCGAAGTCTTAAGTTTATGGCCCTGGCCCTTCAGACTAAAGGCTGTGAACTTTACCAGAACGAAAAGCTGAAAAATGAGATAATCCGTGGCATTGATTATATTTATACAAATCATTACAAAGTAGGAGTAGATTCTAATCCGTATGGGAATTGGTTTACCTGGGAAATAGGGGGAGCAATTTATTTTCTCGAGACAGTTCTGCTTATGTATGATGATCTGCCGGCAGATCAAATCAAGGCTTATGCTGAAACGGCTCTGAAGTCTACAAGCAAAACCGGAGGAGCCGATTATATGTATGTTGGTGCAAATGCCTTGTGGAGAGACCGTGTCAGAATGTATGCAGGTATTCTCCTCAAAGATAGTGCAACCCTGGCATATGTAAAAAATGATGTTCCTACCTATATGGGGTATGTTACAACCGGTGATGGCTATTATAGAGACGGTACATTTATGCAGCACGGGAATATTGTTTATAATGGTGGTTATGGTAAAGAGGCATTTTCTGACATCAGTCATTTTATTTATATGCTTGATGACTCTACATGGGAAATTACCGGTCCCGAAAGAGATAATATGAGCACTATTGTGGAAAAAAACTATGTGCCCTTTATGTATAAAGGTGTCTACATGGATATGGTAAGGGGACGTGAAATTACCCGTACAGATACTACTGATGCCTATGCCGGCATTACCATCAGCCTTGATGTTCTGCTGTTCTCTGAATCAGTACCCGAGGCAGAGGGTAACAGGTTTAAAGGAATGATAAAGGAATGGATGAATAATGAGAACGCAATACATACTTTAAATGAGGGCGCCGGTGTTGCATGGTATATGTTCCCGGTATATAATCTCTCCAAGACCTTGGAAATTATCAGGGATGATTCAATCAAACCGGTTTCAAATACAGGAAAAAGCTATACCTTTGGAAAAGGTGTAAGAACTGTTCATACTACCGATAAGTTCACTTTTGGTCTTTCCATGTATAGCAAGGATATAAAGAATTGTGAGATAGGTGACAGTAATACGAAGGGCTGGTACACAGGTATTGGAGAGACTTATGTTTATACACCTGATATTGGACAGTACACCTATCAAAAACCAACACTTAACTGGAATCGTCTTTCTGGCGTAACTGCCGTTAATGGTGTCACTTTCGGCAGCCATACAAATACAAACGACTTTTCAGGAAGCACCACTCTAAAAAATACATACAGCACTGCCGGCCTGGAGATTTCATCAAGTAACACACAGGTGAGTGCAAAAAAATCATGGTTTATGTTTGATAACGAGGTTGTAGCGTTAGGAACCGGCATTACTTCCACACATAATAACAAAGTTGAGACAACCATCGACAACCATTACATTACAGGTAATAATGCATTAATAATCAATGGACAAAAACAGCCGGACCAACTTGGCTGGAATGGTCAAATCGATAATGCAAAATGGGCGTTAATCGAAGGAAATGTTGAAGGTTCCAATATCGGCGTTTACTTCCCGAATGAAACCAAGCTGGGAGCAGTTCGTGAAACCCGTACAGGAAAATGGACGGATTTAGGCTCCTATAATGTAGATGAAAACGTTCAATCGGCAAATTACCTTACAATGTGGATTGATCATGGCTCAAAACCGGTGAATAGCAGCTATGCTTATGTCCTGTTACCCGGAACCACCGAAGCTCAGGTTGAAAACTATGCAGACTCCAGTGATACAGAAATAATCCGTCAGGATAATAATGTACACGCTGTATATGAGAAAACGCTCCACGCTCTTGGTGTGAATTTCTGGAAGGATGGAGATCAATCCATTGATGCAATGGGTGTAAAAGATTATCTTTCTGTTGATAAAGCTTCTTCTATTATGGTAAAAGAAGATGATAACAAGCTTAGCTTTGCTCTTTCAGATACCACTAAGAGAAATGCAGGCCCAATTACCGTAGATATTAATAGGGCGGCTACTGCTGTTATTTCTAAGGACAGCCGCGTTAAAGTTATTCAAACTTCTCCGTCAATCAAGCTTCAGATAGATGTCAATAATTCTGTCGGGAATCCGGTCGAAGCTGAATTCTCCTTTAAAAAGGTTGAGGTACCCGGCGAAACATCAATTACAAATATGTCATTAAATGATGACACATTAAGCCTTCAATCTACAGCAGCATTGCGTGCAACCGGCTACAAACTGGTTTATGGTACCGAAAGCGGAAAGTATACCGAATCACTTGTTACTTCTGAAACAACTGCTCAAATTAAAGGCTTAAATCCAAATACAACTTATTATTTTGCAGTTAAAGGTGTTAATGACTCAGGTGAAGGACCGTTATCGCCAGAAAAATCCTATGCAATTGGAAATACACGCACCTTGACCGATGAGTTTGGAGATTTCTCAAAAACTGTAAGTTATTCCGGCGGCTGGGCATTCGACTCCTCCAATGCCTCTAAATATAATGGAGATACCACTCGTATTAAGAGAGATGATTCTAATTCAACCCAACGAGAGGAATATGTAACTTATTACACTCCATCACCTAATAATTTTGAACTGACTGCATATGACTATGGTAGTGCTGCTCTGGCAAAAATTGAATTCTATGGTTCGCCGGATAACAAGAGCTGGGCTCCAATTACTGTGACACAAAATGGAACAGCAACTATTAATAGTAATAATTGGACTAAAGTTGTATATACAAATTCGGGAATTTTGGATAGCTCCATAAATTACATCAAAATTATTGTCTCAAACAACGCCAAGATTTATGCACCTCAGCTTTCAAAGCTGTTAATAAATTATGCCTGGACTTCCGACCGTGTTGTAATGGACACCATGCTGGATGATTCCAGAGCTTATGAGGTAAAAGGCGGTGCAGCCTATATAACTGGAGATGGCATTAAATTCGGGGCCGATAAGGATATTCTGATAAAAAGCGGCTCTGAAAATGCAACGTTGCTTTATAGTTATACCAATATAAAAAATGCCAAACTAACTGCTTTTACTTCCAAAGTAAATGGCGGCTCTGTTTCGTTTGAAGCTTCCAAAGATGGGGAAAGCTTTATACCTGTTACTCCTGTAGAGACTCCCGAGGGTGATTCCGGAGACTATGATAAGAAGATTTACAGCATTCCTTCTCTAGAGGAGGGCACCGACTATCTGCGGATTACAATAAGCGGTGAAGCTGATTCGATTGCTATTTCTGACCTCAGCTTGTCATATGCTCATGAAATTGCACCGATAAAAAAGCTCCGGTTTAAGGATAAGCAGCTTGAAGCGGTTATGAATTATAAGTTGCTCCCATCGGTCAAATTGGCACCGATGAATGCAACCGGTGAAATATACTATACAATTTCAAATAAGGATATTGCCATAGTGAATCCTTTAACAGGGGAATTGCAAGCTCAGGATTTCGGAGGGGCGGTTCTTACAGCCAAGGTTCTTGGAACCGAGGAGGATATAAGCGCAAATATTATGGTACGTACTTCGCAAAACCTTGCACTTAATGCAACTACTACAGCGAGTAGTGTAAAATCTGGTTACCCTGCTGGTAATGCAACAGATGGCAATTATCTTACCCGGTGGGAATCCGCTGTGGGTCCTGCTCAATGGCTGCAGGTCGATTTGGGAGCACCAAGAGAGTTTGAAGCAATTGAGCTCAACTGGCAGCAATATGCGACTAAATATGTGGTACAGGGTTCTATGAATGGCACCGATTGGGTAGATATTTATACTGAAACCAATGGTAAAGGCGGCAATGTGTGGATTAAACCTGATGGGGTAAAAAAATATCGATACATTAAATTGAGCGGTACACAAGCACCTTCTGCCTATTCACTTTATGAGTTACGTGTTCTCTCATTTAACACACAAAACCTTCAAAATCTTGCACTTGGAAAAACAGCAACAGCAAGCAGCAGCGATGCCTCTAACAGAGGCCCTTTATCTGCTATTGACGGAGATACATCGACGCGTTGGGCATCTGCGAAAACCGATAACGAGTGGTGTACTATTGACTTAGGTGATTCGTACAATATCGAACAGATTAATTTGAATTGGGAAACAGGTTACGGTAAAGAGTACGACATTCAGGTGTACGATGACATTAATCCGGCTACTACTGTAGTATCTGAAAAAAATGGCTCTACAGGATGGAAGAGGTATACTATAAATCAGCCGGTGGAGGGAAGATATGTTCGAATGCAAGGCATCAAACGCGGTTCAACATATGGTTACTCTTTATATGAATTTGAAGTATATGGGAAGATGCAACAAACAACTGTTAGCGCAATTTCGTTTGATTCCGATAAACTTACAGTTGTAAGAGACCATAAAAAACTGGCTGCTATCACTACTGATCCACCTTATATAAACGAGGGAAGTATTTCATTTACCAGCTCAAATCCTGAAATAGCTACAGTATCTTATAAAGGCGTTGTAACTGGAGTAACAACAGGATCAGCAATAATTACAGCTTTTGCTTCGGCTGATAATAATGTTAAAGCCAGTTGTGAAGTAACGGTAACAGATTATAATGGTGCCCCAATACCTGTTTCCAGCCTTGAGGTACAAGGTGGTGCAGCCATTATAGAGAAAGGTACAACTGCACAGTTTGATGCTTCAATTACTCCCGATGATGCAACAATAAAAAATATTCACTGGACTTCCAGTGATGAAAGTGTACTACTGGTAACTAATGGAGGTTTAATAAGGGCAATTGGAGTAGGAACCGCTATTGTAAGAGCTGTCAGTGTTGCTAATCCGGATTTTGTGTTCGAACAGGAAATAAGAGTTATTGATGCGGAAGTTGAAACAGTAAAGGCATTGATAAATGCAATCGGCACGGTTACCTTGAATAGCAAGGGAGACATTGATGCTGCAAGAGCTGCTTATAATAAACTGAATGATGATCAGAAGGCATTGGTGGATAACTATGAAGTGCTGACAGCCGCAGAAACGCAGTATGAACAACTGGTGGAAGCAGCAGATAGAGTAAATAGTGTTACAATCAGCACGTTATCTATGTATATGGCTGTTGGAGACAGCGGACAGCTGACAGCTACAGTATCACC
>JAQSXC010000354.1 GCA_029266335.1 Eubacterium sp.
TTAACTTTTATGATAACAAATTATGGTATGTAATTTAAATATATTGGATGAAACAAAGAAAGGGGTAAGGTATGAAATTTACTAAAATGCAGGGATTGGGAAATGATTATATATATGTGGACTGTACACGTGAAACATTAACTAATCCTTCTGAGACAGCCAAGAAAGTAAGTGATCGGCACTTTGGGATCGGATCGGATGGTTTGGTACTAATTCTGCCTTCGCAGACCGCGGATTTCCGTATGAGAATGTTTAATTCGGACGGATCTGAGTCAGAAATGTGTGGAAATGCCATACGATGTGTGGGTAAATATGTTTATGATAACCGGCTGACAGAGAAAAAAGTTGTTAATATTGAGACTCTTGCTGGTATCAAGATTTTAACTCTGACAGTTGAAAACAGACAGGTTGTTCTTGTCAGGGTAGATATGGGAGAACCTATTCTGGTACCAAGAGACATTCCGGTAGATTCTGATAAGGATAGATTCATTTCTGAGCCTATTGTAATAGATAATCATGAATTCAAGGTGACAGCTGTTTCAATGGGTAACCCGCACGCAGTATCCTATATCGACGATGTAGATAATTTCCCTCTGTCTGAAATTGGACCAAAAATGGAAACCAATAAACTTTTTCCGAGAAAAGTAAATTCTGAATTTGTTCAGATAATTGATAGAACTACTCTTAAAATGCGAGTTTGGGAAAGAGGTGCAGGAGAGACACTGGCTTGTGGAACCGGAGCCTGTGCTGTCCTGGTAGCTTCAGTGCTGAATAATGTTTCTGAAAGAGCAGCTGCAATAAAACTTCTTGGAGGAGATCTATTTATAGAATGGTCTGAAAATGACAATCATGTATATATGACTGGACCTGCTGTAAAAGTATTTGATGGAGAGATAAATATTTAATATAAGAGAGGATTATAAAAAATGGCATTTGTAAATGAAAATCATTTAAAATTACCAGGTAATTATTTATTTGCTGAAATAGGTAAAAGGGTTAATACCTTTAAGAATGAAAATCCTTCAGCTGATGTAATCAGGCTTGGAATAGGCGACGTAACCCGTCCGCTTCCAATGGCGTGTATCGAAGCAATGCACAAAGCGGTTGACGATATGTCAAAAGTAGAGACTTTTAAGGGTTACCCTGAATATGAGGGATATGATTTTCTTATAAACAAAATTATTGAGTTTGATTACAAAAAACAAGGCATAACAATAGGTATTGATGAAGTTTTTGTAAGTGACGGTGCAAAAAGCGATACTGCAAATATTCAGGAACTCTTTGGTCTTAACAGCAGAATAGCTGTCACAGACCCTGTTTATCCCGTGTATGTTGATAGTAACGTTATGGCTGGCAGAACTGGTGAATATGTAGATGGAAAATGGACCAATGTTACCTACCTTCCATGTACTTCTGATAATGGATTTATTCCTGAATTGCCAAAAGAGAGAGTGGACCTGATCTATTTATGTTTACCGAATAATCCGACAGGTACAACCTTGACAAGAGATCAATTGAAGGTATGGGTTGATTATGCAGCTAAGAATAAATCAATAATATTATTTGACTCTGCTTATGAAGCATTCATAACTGAGAAAGATGTTCCTCATAGTATTTATGAAATTGACGGGGCTAAAGAAGTTGCCATAGAGTTTAGAAGCTTCTCAAAAACTGCCGGTTTTACCGGAACCAGATGTGCATATGTTGTTATACCTAAAGAACTGAAAGTTTCGGCTGCTGACGGAACTGAAATAGGACTTAACAGGCTTTGGTACAGAAGACAGGCAACAAAGTTTAACGGAGTATCATATATAGTTCAGCGAGGAGCTGAAGCAGTATATTCTGAAGAAGGACAAAAACAGGTAAAGGACACCATAGCATACTACCTTACAAATGCTGCAATAATAAAAAGTGGTCTTGAAAGTATAGGTATTACTGTTTTCGGAGGTGTTAATGCACCATATATCTGGATGAAGACCCCAAATGGTATGGATTCCTGGCTATTTTTTGATAAACTTCTGAATGAGGCAAATATTGTCGGAACTCCCGGTGTCGGTTTTGGTCCCAGCGGTCAAGGGTATTTCAGGCTTACTGCTTTCGGTAACAGAGAAAACACTCAAGCAGCAGTTGAAAGATTTAAAACCAGACTTAAATTATAATTTGTTTTATTTAAATAAAAATTAAATTCATTTAAAGCTATATATTTTAAGCCGGCTAATTTTAGTCGGCTTAAAATTTTGCAGAATAAAAAGTAGTTTGCTATACTATGATGAGATGAGTGCTTAATATGCCTCATAGTTTGTAACGCCCAAATAACATGACAGCTTAGAAGCACAATGGAGGATCATATGTTAGATTGGACTCAATTAAATACAACGTGCAGCAATTGTCAATCCTGTGTATTGGGACAAACTAGGACCAACATAGTTATTGGCAGAGGGAATATAAATGCTCCAATATTATTTGTTGGAGAAGGTCCGGGTGAGCAGGAGGATTTGCATGGACAGCCTTTTGTCGGAGCAGCAGGGCAGCTGTTAGATACATTGCTTGAGGCTTTAATGCTTAAGCAGGATGATTACTACATTGCTAATGTAGTTAAATGCAGACCACCAAATAATAGGGTTCCTACCGATGATGAAGCTGAAAAATGTCTCCCCTATTTGAGAAACCAGGTTGCATTAATCAGACCTAAAATAATTGTTTGTCTTGGGAGCACTGCAGCAAAATATGTAATCTCGAAGGATATTAAAATAACTCAGATCAGGGGGAAGTGGATTGAACGTAAAGGTTACTGGATGATGCCCACTTTTCATCCTGCTGCACTTTTGAGAGATCAAAGCAAGAAAGTTCTCCTTTTTAGGGATATAAAAGAGGTGAAACAAAAACTACATAATATTATGGACGAGAAGGATAATTAGTTATGATTTCAAACCAGGTAAGATTACAGCTAGATGAATTAAATGAACAGTATCACAGTACTTTTGAAAAAGAGGAGATAGTATTTGGAGATGGCTGTATTACCAGTCCACTTGTTATTGTAGGTGAGGCTCCGGGTAAGGATGAAGTAGCACAGGGAAAACCATTTGTCGGATCAGCAGGTAAAAATCTGCAAGAATTTATGAATACGATAGGACTAACCCGGGATGCCGTCTATATAACAAATACAATCAAATACAGGTTGGGCAGGATTAATGAGAAGACAAAAAGACTAATTAATAGACCTGCAACTAAAAATGATATCATTAATAATCAGCCATGGCTTCATAAAGAAATAATATTATTGTGTCCCAAGATCATAGTGACGCTAGGAAACGTACCTTTAAAAGCCGTAACCAACGATTATAATGCTTCCATTGGCGAAATGCATGGCATTCTTCATACATGCCGGATAAGCGAGGCAGAGTATAAATTGTTTCCGCTGTATCATCCTGCAAGTATTATATATAATAGAGCTTTAAAGGAAGTATATAATCAGGATATGTTGAGATTAAAAGAGATTTTTGCTGCTTTAGAAACAGATAATCAGACAGTTACAAAGATATGGAACAAATTACAATAATAAAATACTATATTTTTCAAATAATATATTGACAAGAAATAAATTGCTGTGCTATTATAACTAAGCTGTCGCCGAACAACAAAACAACACTTGTTATTGTAAATTGTGACAAACAAAAATCTACAAAAAGTGTTGACACTGTAGCGATGGTGTGGTAATATATAAAAGTCGCTCAGCACTGTGCTGGGTGCCAAAATGACAAATTTAAAACATACAAACAGTATGTTGAAAAAGCCATTTTGAATGGACTTTGAAAAGTAAACAGTGACAAATACATGCAAATGTAAGTAAAGGACTCTTTAAAATTCCAGAATCCATTGGATTCTAAAAATGAGTAACTT
>JAQSXC010000155.1 GCA_029266335.1 Eubacterium sp.
TGTAATTTCCCTTACCAGGCTATGACTCTAATTTATACATCAAACATCTTCCAAAGGTGAACAAATCACCATGCGCAAACTTTTGTAGCATTAGTTTCCACTGTGTAAATAATATCATAAATTGTTATATATTGTAAATGTATACATGGAAAGTAATGAGCAATTATTTGCTTGTACCTTTTCAGTTCAATATACCAATCAACGCATTGACATTACTAGTTTGATAGATGCGGAAAACACAAGCGTTTTTGTTTTACAAAAACGCGAAGCGCCATACGGGCGAGACCAGTCTCCCCGTATGCCCCTCTGGTCTCCCGGCGGAGATTTAGTTTGCAGAAAGTGTGGCAGCCCACGCAACACTTCAACTTGTAATTCAGATAAACAATCTGATTGACAGCAAAAGTTTTCTATCGTAAACTATGCCTATAAATTTAGACGAAATACGACAAAATACTACATTGCGCCACAAGGAGACTCAGATGAGATTAAAATTACGTGGTAAACTTCTGATGTTATTTATCCCCATCTTGATTATTTTTGGACTTACAGTGTTGTTTACTGTACATGGTCAGGTTTCAAAGCTGGCTACTGAAAATATTCTGGATAAATTAGAATCTGTTTCAAAGCTTGGTTACAGTTTATTGGAAAAGAGTTATCCCGGGGATTGGTCTGTTAAGGATGGACAGCTTTATAAGGGGGATAAAGTCATAAACAATGACTTTACTGTGGTCGATGAAGTAAAGGAGCTGACTGGCTCTATAGCAACCATTGCAGCTGGTGATACCAGAGTGTCAACCAACCTATTAAACGCTGATGGTAATCGTGCAGTAGGTACTAAAATCACCGAGTCCATTTCAAAAATCGTACTTAACGAGGGAAAGGAATATATAGGAGAAAGTGATCTGCTTGGTAAAAAGTTTAAAGTACAATACAGTCCTATAAAGGATGGTCAGGGTAAAGTTATTGGAATATGGTTTGTCGGTGTTGAAAAAGGTACCGTGGATCAAAAAGTTACAACTATTAGTAATACAGTCTATATTGTAACCATAATTGCAATCATTTTGGCTATACTGTTTCTCGTATTGTTTACAAGGCAGCTGGTACGAAATGTAAGCAAAATTTTATCCGCTTTAAAAATAATTTCCTCTGGAGATCTCAGGGAACGGATTGAAGTTAACAGTCATGATGAAATTCAGGACATAGGAAATAATATTAATACAACAATAGATAATATTCGGGATTTGATGAATCAAATTGATCACCTTGGGATTTCAGTGGTAGAGTCTTCCACTGAAATGGTTGCCTCCTCCGAAGAAATAAGCAACGTATCGGAGCAAATAGCAAATGCAGTGGATGAAATAGCGAAAGGTGCCACTGAGCAAGCGGTTTCAACTGAGCAGGGAAATCATAAGATTAAGGAACTGGTAACGGGCCTTAAGAGGATTGCTCAGGATATGGAGAAGTCATATTCTCTGGTAGAAAAAGCAATGCAGGTTGTCGGAGACGGTGAAAAGTCAGTTAATTATCAGGATGAAAAAGTAAAGGAAAACAATCAGGTTTCAAGAACTGTTTCAGAAGCAATTTCTGACCTTTCGGTAAAATCCAATGAGATAGGTCAGATTCTTGAAGTAATCAAATCCATAGCAGATCAGACAAACCTGTTGGCATTGAATGCCGCAATAGAGGCTGCCAGAGCAGGTGAGGCGGGAAGAGGCTTTGCTGTTGTAGCTGAGGAAATCAGGAAGTTGGCCGAGCAATCAGCATTATCAACAAAAAAAATAGGTGAAATTATTACAGAAGTACAGTTTGGAGTAAGCAGAGCAGTTAATGAAATTAATAGGGCAGAGGTTGTTGTTGTGGAACAGACAAATGCTCTGAATGAAACCGTAGAAGCTTTTAGCAGAATATCTTCAGTAGTAAAAGATATTTCGCAGAATATTGAGCAGGTTTCGGAAGCAGCCGGCATTTTGTGTGAAAATGCTGTTGAGGCGGGAGAGACTATTGATAATATTGCAAGCATCACTCAGGAATCTGCTGCCACCACAGAAGAAGTAGCAGCGTCGACAGAGGAACAGGCATCAAATGCTCATCAGATTGCAAATACTGCTTCCAGTCTTTCTGAAATAGCCAACAACCTTAAAGTAAGTATTGAAAAATTTAAAATATAATATATGATAAGAACATAAAATATCCTCTGCCGTCCGGCAGGGGATATTTTATGTTCAGGAGAGAGATCCAGTGTGTTCAGCAAACAGTTATAACAAGAACGTAATAAATTTTATTGAGAAGAAATCGCAGGTCATTACATCGTCACTTTCTATAAGCCTTATATTGATATAATTTGCTCCGACGCTGAGTAATGTGCCGGTTCTATCTAATAATGTTCCTGTTCCTATAAGGAATTCAACTCTCACTCTTCTTCCTATTTGAGTACGTAAAAATCCATTCAGGTATTCAGTACTTGTTAAAGTCAAGGCTTCAGGCTGAGTAGTCGGAGTTATAGGGGCAAACGGATCTGCTCCCGGAGGCAGGGGCTGAGTCGGAGCAGATTGTTGACCCTGAGGGACCATAGCCATCTCACCGTCAGGCCTTTGCTCGTAAATGCAGGGTAGAGTGTAATATACAGTCGGTCGATTTTTCATAAAGTTCGAACTTCCTTTCTTATTTATAAGTTGAATCTAAATTTTAAGTTTGGGCGTATTTCTGGGTAGGGGTATAAAAGCAATGATTTGCTATCCTGGTAAAAATAACTCCAGTATTTCCCGGTGGAAAGAAAGGGCCACAAGTAGGCCGGAACGGATTATAATACCAAAGACATTCGGCAACCGCACCGAGAGTATTGCCGGTCATAGCCCAATCAGCAATATCGTAGTGTATTTGTTGAGGGTTCATATTATAAATATTCTGAGGATTATATTGTCCCGCTACGACTTCCTTAACACATGTAAATTGGCCCGCCTGTAGTATTGCAGCTCTGATATCACCGTGAAGCAATTTGAAGAACTCTCCGTAGGGTACCGTTACTCTGTTCATTATAACAGACGCGACACCTTTCATACCGTTGTCACCTTCTCCTTCAGCTTCACACTGTATTAGTCTCGCAAATAATTCTCTGTCTGTATATGGCATTCCGATCACCTTTTATAGATCTAGTTTATTTCTTACTTCTATATTCTAATAGCATTATATTATTAAGAATTTAATATTGTTACATAATTAAAGAATTATGTAAATGCATTAAAAAAACCCGGCAAAGCGCCGGGTCCAAAGTGTTCGGGTGTTTTTGTCAATATGGGTAAGTGGTATTAATTCCATTTAAAAAGGATATCTATAATTTTTATATATTATGCAATATCAGAAATGAATTGCTGTATAATTCCACGGGTAAAATGGCTTGCGGTTTTTTCTATAAATAAAGGGAAATTTATAACTGCATGCTCGTCCGCTTTATCGGAGATAACTCTGAAAACGATATAGTCAACTCCATGCTCATAACAGACCTGTGCTACTGCGGCTCCTTCCATTTCAATACACTTCAGGTTGGGGATTTCCTCAGTTAGGCTTCTGACTTTTGAACTGTCGGCAATAAACTGGTCGCCGCTGCCAACTGTCCCGACTACCACGGCAGGTGTTGCAATATGAAATTCTTTCAGGTCCTCCGACGAAACATCCTGCTTCATATACTGTGAAATATAATGTTGAGCGGATTTTTCTCCGAGAGCTACCAATTTATCGTCTGCCTTGAAAACGTCAACTCCCAGGAGTGGTATTTCAAACTTTTTACAGCCTGGAAGCTGGCTGGCATCCATATCATGCTGCACCAGTCTGTCGGCAATTACTATATCACCGATATTAAGAAAAGGGTCAGCACCGCCTGCTACTCCTGTAAATAACACCAGGTCAACCTTGAACACCTCTATAAGAGTTGTAACTGCAGATGCCGCTGCTACCTTTCCACATTTTGAGAATACCAGCACAACATCCTTGCCGAAAAGCTTGCCGATATAATATACACGCATTCCTATGGTTTTTGTTTCAGTTATATCCATACTTAGTGAAAGAAGTTTTATTTCCTGTTCCATTGCACCAATTATTCCTATTAACATAAGATATCTCCATTTCATTTCAAATACGTAAATGCATTATTATAAACATGGACAATAAAAAGGTCTGTGGCAGACTTTGTCCACAGACCTATTATAACACATAAGTTCAATAGGAAATTTTTTCGGATGCAGAAAAATTTTTAATCAGCTTTGTCTTATTTCACCGTTTGTACCGATTACCACGATACTCCAGGGGATCATTTTGCCGGATTGAATAAGTGCGGTTTTAACTGCATTGACAATACCTCCGCAGCAGGGAACTTCCATTCTTAGAATTTTAACACTGTTTATGTTGTTATTTGCAAGTATGGCTGTGAGTTTTTCGGAATAGTCTCCCTCATCAAGCTTTGGACAACCGATAAGAGTGATTCTGTTTTTTATAAAGTCCTTGTGAATATTAGCGTAGGCAAAAGCAGTACAGTCTGCTGCAATAAGCAGGTCACAGTTTTCAAAGTAAGGTGCATTAACCGGTACCAGCTTTATCTGGCAGGGCCATTGCATCAATTCCGAAGTAAGTGGTTCAGAGGCTGTCTGACTTGCAGGTTTTTCTACAGTTCTCTTTATTGCAATAGCCCTTGACCCGGGACATCCGCCATGCATTGGAGGATGTGGGTGCACAGCTGGTGCTGCGGCTGCTGCTCTTTTTTCCATATGAGTTTTAACAAGCTCTTCATCAAAGGCATCAGCATCTCGCTCAATTATTTTTATCGCATTAGTAGGGCATTCCGGGAGACAATTTCCCAGACCATCACAATAGCTGTCGGAAATCAGCTTTGCCTTTCCGTTCTCCATTACCAGTGCTCCTTCGTGACAGGCATTTACGCAAAGACCGCAGCCATTACACTTTTCTTCATCAATTTGAATTATTTTACGTTTCATAATATCCTCCTGTGAGCATTTTGCTCCAATTAAAATTTATAGTTTAGTAATTAAATACTTAATGAGTTCGTTGCCGAATGTTTTCTAAAGCTTATGTCTAAATTATAATGTATAATGTTAATGTAATCGGTATCTCAGGATACAAAAATTAATTCATAGGGAGGCAAAATGGGTAAGAAATATGAAGTACTGGCCAAAACACTTTTGAAATGTGAATTATTTGAAGGGTTTGATAAATTTCAGCTTGAAACAATGCTGGAGTGTTTTGGCGCAAGGCTTTATTCATATAACAAGGGTGATTTTATTGTAATGGCCGGAGATAAATACAATGGACTTGGAGTTATTGTAGAAGGAAGTGCCATTATCACAAAAGAAAATGCTGCAGGCAATAGAGTAATGCTGGGTGTTATGTCAGCAGGTGAAATATTCGGTGAGGTTATTGCATTTTCAGGAAAAGAAGTCTGGCCGGCTAATGTCCAGGCTCAAAGTGCATGTCAGGCAATATTTATAGAAAACAATGCAATTATAAACCAATGCAGTGAAGCCTGCAGCTTTCACGCCCAACTCATAAAAAATCTGCTGAAAACAGTTTCAAACAGAGCTATCATGCTTAACAGAAGAGTTGAGTACCTCTCCATGAAGAGTATCAATTCCAAAATTGCATGTCTGCTGCTGGAGCATATGGAGAGGGCGCGAAGCAACACCTTCAGACTGCCCATGAATAGAAATGAAATGGCAGATTTTCTGAATATATCGAGGCCATCAATGTCCAGAGAAATGGGAGTAATGAGGGATAGCGGAATAATTGAGTTTCAGAAGGAAGCCGTTAGAATCCTGAAAGTGGACAAATTAAAGGAAATGGTCAATGAATAGTAAGATGTGTTGATACGAATATTTGACAGTTGGTATATAAATATGATATCATTTAGATATCATATTTATATATTTTTTGATGTGTAGAAATATGCGGAGCTTTAAAAAGGAGTTCCTTTCTGAAGCAAACTATGGAATATTCTTGATTGGAGGTATTTTTATGAAGGAAATAGCAGGCAGGAGCAAAGCAGGAGGACTTATATTGTTAGTATCATTTCTGATACTTGTTCTGAGTGTTGTTATATTTGTAGGTGCGTTGGTAAACGGTCCTGAATATTTGGCGGCTGTGGGCATTGTTCTATGTGTTGTTTTTATATTTATTTTACCTGGATTTTTTACCATACAGCCAAATGAGGCTATGGTGCTGATATTGTTCGGTAAATATTCCGGTACTATTAAAAAGGCAGGCTGGCATTGGGCCAATCCCTTTTATACAAAGAGGAAGATTTCTCTCAGATCCAGAAACATAAATGGTGAAAAGATAAAAGTTAACGATGAAATGGGAAATCCTATAGAAATTGCAGCCGTTATAGTGTGGAGAGTGGAAAACACAGCTGAAGCAGTTTTTGACGTAGATAATTATGTGGATTATGTAAGTGTTCAAAGTGAATCGGCCCTGAGACACTTGGCAGGTATGTATCCTTATGATAATACCGAAGACAATCATACAATTTCATTGAGAGGAAGCTCAGACGAAGTAGCAGAGGCGCTTAAGAATGAACTGCAGCAGCGTTTGGGCAAGGCCGGTGTCATAATTGAGGAGGCCAGACTTTCACATTTGGCGTACGCGCCTGAAATTGCAGCTGCAATGCTCCAGAGACAGCAGGCGGCAGCAATTATAGCTGCAAGACAAAAGATTGTAGAAGGTGCCGTCGGTATGGTTCAGATGGCTTTGACCAAGCTCAGTGAAAATGAAATTGTAGAGCTTGACGAAGAAAGAAAGGCAGCTATGGTTAGTAATTTGCTTGTTGTGCTATGCGGAGAAAAGAATACTCAGCCGGTTATAAACACCGGAACTCTGCATAATTAATTCAAAGGCGATGAGATTATGGCTGAAAAGAAATCGATATTACTTAGGCTGAGTCCTAAAATGTGGGAAGAAATATCAAAATGGGCTGAGGATGAGTTCAGATCTGTAAACGGTCAGATTGAATATTTGATAAGTGAGGCATTGCGCAAGCGTAACAAATCTGAACATGTAAGTGAAGCAGAACAAACTGCTGAAGATGAAAGCAAAGACTGACTCGGGCTATACAAAAAAAATAATGCACCGAACTGTTAAAGCACAGCAGACGGTTAAAAAAGCAACCTATAGCTTTCGACGCTATAGGCTGCTTTTTTGTGTGCATTTTCAGCCAATCGAAAAAAATTATAACTTTTCAAAATAATACTCCATTGTTTTAAATATGGTCAATTTCTATAATTAAGGCATGATTAAATAATAGAATACCGGTTTAGTCGAGATATTTTTTGCCGGGTCAAGGCGGAGGAAGTTATTATTTAACCATACCTAAGGTAACAAATGCCAATAAATAATCACTGGTAATGGTAGGGGGATGAAGGAATGGAAAAGTCAACTGCACTGCTTGAAATGACAGGTATATTCAAAGTTTTTCCAGGAGTCAAAGCACTTCAGAATGTTGACTTTAAACTCAGGTCAGGTGAGGTCCATGCATTAATGGGAGAGAACGGCGCCGGCAAATCAACACTTATTAAGGTTCTGACAGGTGTTTATGGACGGGATGCCGGAACCATGCTTCTGGATGGGGAGCAAATATATGTTAAAAACCCTCAGGAAGCACAAAATGCAGGAATAAGCACAGTGTATCAGGAAGTGAATCTGTGTTCGAATTTATCTGTGGCAGAAAACATTTATATAGGCCGTGAACCCATAAAGTTTGGCAAAATAGATTGGAAGGAAGTTAACAGAAGAGCAAAAGAGGCACTTGCAAAATTAAATCTGGACATTGATGTTACAAAGGTGCTGAATACCTACTCGGTGGCTGTCCAGCAGATGGTAGCAATTGCGAGGGCAGTGGATATCAAGGCAAAGGTTCTGATACTGGATGAGCCTACCTCAAGTCTTGATGAAAATGAAGTGGAAAAGCTCTTTGAAATAATGAAGAAGTTAAAGTCCCGAGGCATAGGCATTATATTTGTAACTCACTTTTTAGATCAGGTTTATCAGATATGTGACAGGATTACAGTATTGAAAAACGGTGAACTTGTGGGTGAATATGAAATATCTCAACTCCCGAGATATGATCTGGTTTCAAAGATGCTTGGAAAGGAAGTAGATGAGTTTGCAGCTCTGGAAAATTCAAAGGTATTCGACAAACATGCCAGAAAACCGTTTATAGAGGCAATACAGGTGGGACGATCCGGATCAATTAATGAATTCAATCTGAATCTGACCGAAGGTGAAGTCCTTGGTCTTACAGGCTTACTTGGCTCAGGAAGAACTGAAATGGCAAGATTGTTTTTCGGTGCAGATAAAATTGATTCTGGAGAATTAACTATAGATGGCAAAAGGACTCATTTTAATTCTCCCATAGATGCAATCAACCATGAAATAGCTTTTTGCCCCGAAGACAGAAAGCAGGATGGTGTTATAGGTGATCTGTCGGTAAGAGAAAATATTATACTGGCACTTCAGACTAAAAAGGGTATAGCAAATAAGCTTACAAGAAAAGAACAGGAAAAAATATCCGACGATTATATCAAATTATTGAACATAAAGGTTTCCTCCCCGGAGCAGCTGCTTAAAAATCTATCCGGCGGCAATCAGCAGAAGGTTATCCTTGCAAGATGGCTGGTTACCCGGCCCAGGCTGCTGATACTTGATGAACCTACCAGAGGTATTGATGTAGGTACCAAGACTGAAATACAAAAGTTGGTACTGAAACTTGCAAGTGAGGGTTTGTCGGTGATTTTCATCTCCTCGGAGCTGGATGAGACTGTCAGATGTTGTAATCATGTGGCTGTATTAAGAGATAGAAGCATGATAGGTGAATTATATGGTGAGGATGTAAACCAGACTTCAATAATGCAGACAATAGCGGGAGGTGCAAAACAATGAACTTACAGGGAATAAGGGATATTGCTAAAAAGCGTTTGTTTTGGCCTCTTTTCACTCTTGGGATAATACTAATATTTGATTTGATTGCAATTCCGGGTTTCTTTTCAATACAGTTCAGAGACGGAAATTTTTTCGGAAGACCCGTAGATATACTTAATCGAGGTTCGGTTTATGCCATACTGGCTGTAGGAATGACCCTGGTAATTGCCACAGGCGGCATAGACATTTCTGTTGGTTCGGTACTTGCCATATCCGGTGCAATAGCAGCAACAATGCTCGGTTCGGATTTTGAAGCCAAAACACCAATGGTTCTGTGTATTCTGGTTGCTGTGGGGATATGTACATTAATCGGTTGCTGGAACGGTTTGCTGGTTTCAAAGGTGGGTGTTCAGCCGGTAGTTGCTACGCTGATTCTAATGGTTGCCGGAAGAGGCATCGCACAGTTGGTAACAGGTGGTAATATCCCGACTACGCAGTATCTGCCGTTTACATATGTAGCCGGATTTATCCCGGGGATACCATTGCCAACCTCGGTTTTTATTGCGGCAGCAGTAGTTATCTTCGCATTGCTGGTGACAAAAAAGACTGCTCTTGGTATGTTTATTGAAGCTATTGGAATAAATCCGAAAGCCAGCCGCTTTTCCGGAATCAAGGTATCAAAACTGATATTTTTAACTTATGCGTTTACAGGCTTTTGTGCAGGCATTGCCGGACTGATAACCTGCTCACAGATAAAGGCGGCAGATGCAAATAATGCGGGACTGCTTATAGAAATGGATGCTATCCTTGCTGTTGCAATAGGCGGCACCTCTCTTGCAGGAGGTAAGTTCTCAATAGGGGCCAGTGTTATTGGTGCAATGATTCTTCAGACCCTGACTACAACACTTTACGCTCTTGGAGTTTCTCCTCTGGCATTGAATGTTGTAAAAGCATTGGTTGTTATAGCTATATGTCTGATTCAGGCAGAAGAATTCAGAAGGGTAATCATGAGGATTATATACAAAGAGAGGGGTGTTAAAAATGCGAAAGCTTAAAATAAATGCTTCTCAGTTTTCCTTATTAATAACCATACTATTGTTTTTTGTTTTATTTGCCATAGGCTCTGTAAAATATCCAAATTTCTTTTCCCTTCAGGTTTTCTGCAATTTATTGATAGATAATGCAACCTTGCTTGTTATATCTGTTGGTATGACCTTTGTTCTGATCATAGGCGGCAGCGGTATAGATATTTCGGTAGGTTCTGTAATTGCTTTAGTATGTATGGCTTCAGCCTGGCTTTGTCAGAATACCAATCTGAATGCATTTGCAATAATGGGACTCATGATTTTAATGGGTGCGGTATTCGGCTTTGTTCAGGGTTTTTTCATAACTTATTTTAAAATGCAGCCCTTTATAGTAACACTGGCAGGTTTGATGCTGGCCAGGGGATTGACTGCCCTGATCAGTGAAAATACCATAACAATTTCAAATCCCACTTATGTTGCACTGGCACAAGCTAAGATACATATATTTGGAACAGGTGCCTATATCCGATCAGGAGTAATAATAGCTCTTGTTGTACTGGTGACTGCATGGTTCGTATTATCCTATACCAGATTTGGAAGAAATATATATGCTATTGGCGGTAACGAACAGTCGGCGGTTTTGATGGGACTCCCTGTAAACCGTACGAAAATTGCTGTTTATACCCTAAGTAGCATGTGCGCTGCTCTTGCAGGAATTGTATTCAGTCTGTATATGCTTTCGGGCTACGTTCTCCATGGCCAAGGTATGGAAATGGACGCTATAGCTTCAACCGTTATTGGCGGAACTACACTGACAGGTGGAGTTGGGGGAATTGTCGGAGCATTCTTTGGAGTACTGATCAATGGTACCATTAAGACCATAATAATGTTCCAGGGAACGCTTAGTTCCTGGTGGACCAGAATTGTAATGGCGGCGCTGCTCTGTATATTCATAGTAATCCAGAGATTTCTGTCCATGAGGAGTATGGAAGGAGTAAATGGTAAAAAGAGCATAGCTAAACACAGGAAGACTTCAGGAAATACAGCTAAACAAATATAACGTCACCTTTTAACAATACATCGGTAGAAGAAGTTCTACCGATGTATTGTTTTTGCACTTCATTCATACAAGTTTTTTAGTGCGTTCAGTAATATTGACGGGTTATATTTATCTGTAATAATATAGTTCTGGGGGTAATGTTATG